>DASYCT010000001.1:0-3383 GCA_036500065.1 Chitinophagaceae bacterium
TGTGGCAAAGCAATACTGTCATTGCGTGTAAATGCAGAATCCAGCAGGCTGCTTGGATCGCTGGCGCCGATATTAACAGAAACTTCAGGCGAGCCAAACTGGTCAAATATTTGTTGATTTTCTTGCAGGGAAGAACGCTGAATATCTGCGTAGTCTGTTTCAGGAAAGTTTTTATTGATTAACCTTTCAATTGTCGTACTTAAATACCTATACAGGAAAAAGGCAGGTATCAGTAAAAATAATACGAGTATCGATGATCTTAGATATTTGTTCATGAAATAATATTTGCCATTATAATTTATAACATCATAAACATACGATGTCTGCTGCGGCTTGCTTACCGTTAAAACACCCTTTTTTGCTTAAGTCGATGAAATTTGTTTTTCAATCCTCTACCCGGCCATAGAAAATGATTACATTTGGCTCAAACCCTACAACATCCTATGCCAGGCTGGAAATTTATCATCGCGTCGGTTTTATTGTTTATCTGCCTCCGAAACTCGGGACAGCCCGTCGCACCGGCATTGGCGACACCCGTAACAGTGGATTTGGTTAAACAAACGCTGACGGACATCCCATTCGACAAGCCGTTTTATTTTCTCGGGGATGCCACGAACGCGGTGGGGGTTCAGACAATCATCTTTGAGATTAAAAGAGGACGGGGCTCTAAAGGAGTTTACATACCGATCGGTACCTCAACCGTGAGGGGATCGCAGCAGTTTATCTGTCTTTTTTTACATGGAACGCTGGGTATAGATTTTCTTTTACCTGATCATGAATACACGATACGAATTACCTCGCAGAACGCTGCGGGAGCCAACCTGCCAGACTACAGCTTTGAATACGGGCTTCTTATCACATCCAAATTCGGCGATCATACCAAACTCGATTTTGGTATCGGCTGGGCGCCCAGTCCCAATGCATTGTTTGGTTACACTTCGGTTAATATCTATTTCACTCCCATTAACGACGAGACGAACCTGAAGGAAATCCAAAGCTTAAGCAGGAATTTGTTTCTCCGAACCAGCCTTTTTATGGGGATATCTCCAATCCTGTTTTCGTCGGATACAAAACAGCCGATCAAGAATAAGTACGGTGCTGGCAACTTCGTTTTTGGCATTGGTATCCGTTCTCCGTTCTATGGCCGTTATACTCCGTGGTTTCGTGGAAAAGTCGGGCAAAAACTCTTACAGCCAATGAGGATATCGATCGGAGAATTCTTGTACAAACAAGCGAATGCCAATTCGGTTATCAACGCGGATGTCAACAAGCATTCGCCGTTTGTCGCCATCACTTACGACTGGAATATTGCAACATTGCTAGGTCCGGTTGGAAAAATATTTTCACCATGATGAGCCGTCTAATAGTAGCTATTACCATCTGCTTGTGTCTTGTGTCGGGGTGCTCCAAACTGGAAGATCCGGATGCGATCAACAACGATGCAAAGATTCAGGTGACGACTAGTCGTGCAACGCTGCTTAGCAACGCATCAGATACCACACTTGTCATAGCTCGTGTTCCTGCCGACGCTGGAGTGGTAGACGTCACATTTTCTACTACCAATGGTAAGTTCATTCAGTCGGCAGACAAGTCGGTCAAGCAACAGACAGACTCTCTTTCGGCGAACTACCGTTATGCGCGGGTAATTCTGCGATCGGATACATCCAAAGGAACGGTTTATATTACGGCGGAGTCCGGAACGGCCCGCAACCGAACGACGATTACGTTTAACTGAAAAGCTACAATAATGGCCAAATTAGCAATTGTGAAAATTCGCGCACGACTAAAGATCAGCGGACAAAAGGAATTCGACAGAAAAGCTCCGACCGGGTGCTGTCAAATTTCCGTTGGTGGAAGTACTGCTGTCAAATCCGGAATAACGGAGGCGGAATGCAGGGACATTACGTCAGACTATCCTGGAGCGACATACAAATTTCTACCGGGGCAAAAATGTTCGTAATGCTGAACACTTGGTCAGTTCCGTCGTGCAAATACCCCCCCCCTTCTTATGAATTTCTTTACTATGAAAGCTCCGACCAATCGCTAGATCTTGAAATTTACCTCCTCTTGGATTGGGGGACACGCGGCAAGTGCCTGGTGTCGGAAAGCCAGGCTCTGTCACCTGAGCAGAGTCGAAGCCCTACTCTCATCCTGGGTGTAGGCTGTGCCTACGCCCCAAATAAATCGCCTTTTTTGCATAGGAAAACCTGCCAAATCGCTGTATTTATAAGTATAGTTGAGGCCTGATTACCATTATTCTTATCCCCCGTTGCTTTGCCCCCTTATCTCCGTTGTATTCTACTAAACCAAAACATGCATGAAATATTCTAATTATCTCCTCGTAGTTGCTTTATTTGTCGGCTTGGCGGGATGCAAAAAGGACAGCGTAACCCTGTCGCCGCTGGCCTCCCTGAACATTGTCAACGCTTCGGTAAACCTGGGAACAGTAAAAGTCAATTTTACCGGTTTAAAAGGCTTGTATTCGTCGATTAGCACGACGGTAGCGTATGGAGCCAATACCGCTTATGGCGCAAATGCCGGCGTCACGGTGCCCGTTACCATTGTCCCTGCCGACACCACCCAAACTGCTTTTTCCGGCAATTTCAGCTTTGTCACCGGGGGCATTTATTCCTTTTACCTGGCTGGGCAGTCTACGGCCGTGGATACAATCCTCGTGAAAGAAAATATCCCCAGCTATACCGATAGCTCCTGCGGAGTGCGATTCATCAATTTATCTTACAATAGCAGCCCGGTGGTCGTCACCCTGGCGAGCAGTATCACCACCAACGAATTCAGCAGCACGCCTTATAAGCAAATGAGCGGGTTTAAAAAGTACCCGGCATTGGTAGCTAATGGCACTTATGCCTTTACGGTGAGAGATGCTAGCACCAATGCATTGATCGCTTCCTACACGCTCACCACCCCGCGCTTCTTCAACTGCACCCTGGCCCTGAAAGGTATGATTGGAGGCACAGGAACAAGTGCGATTGGTGTAATGCGGGTAAATAATTATTAACTTACGCAAACTCTGCTTTCATTTCCTTTTTCACATGCCGGTTGTTCAGCTTTTCCAACCGGATGGCAATACCCGCCAATACCGCAAAGGCGCTATTGAAAACAATATGGCCCTTCCATGACAATTGCTCCAGCAAACCGCCGCAACTGCAAGGCAGGTGGTCGCTGGTAGTCATCATAACGATGATATAAACCAGGAACGCAATTAACAGGCCCAGGCTAAGCCAGAGGCCTTTCAGGCGCCAGCGGGGAACGATCAACAGGATTCCGACAAGAATCTCTACGGCCGGCAATGCCCAGGCTATAAAACCGGAAAATGGTTTGAGCACGGGTGAATCGGCCAATTGCTCCCGGAAAACCGAATAATC
>DASYCT010000002.1:0-5409 GCA_036500065.1 Chitinophagaceae bacterium
ATATACAAGGCCATCCTGTCCTGCCGGCAGAACGGCTTTTATTTTGATAACCTGATAGAGAAAGTGGGATTGTCGGTGCGCGACGTACAGCGTATTTACCGCAAAGCCGTAAAACTATCCGAAAAGGAAATCCTGCTGCTCCGGATGCTGGCGGAAGATATGCTTACGAAGGAGATTTCGCAGCAACTGCGGCTCAGTTCCCGCCGCGTGGAAGCCCTGCGCCAGGACATGAAGGCCAAGATAGGGGCCAAGACCATTGCCGGGCTGATAGCCTTCGGAGTGCGGAATAAACTGATTGATTAGTTGACCCTTCGACCCCCTTCGACTCCGCTCAGGGTGACATTGCTCAGGGTGACAAAAACTAAAAAAACCATACTCCAACCGGTGCAGTTCGGTTTCGAAGTATGGCTTTAATAAAAAAAACCTGCCTTTTTTTGCAACGCATTGCTTTAGTAAACCCAGGAAGCAATCATCGTCTCTCGCACTGGTGCTCTGTTGCTGCACTGTTCAAATCCTCTCGTTTCACCGGATTGCTCCCGCTACATCCTTGTCTCGGTGCACGGAAAAAGCAGGCAAATATGTTGGGCTCAGTGCCGTAAGCTAAGGATAAGGCCCCTCCCGGGGGAGGGTGTAAACGTCTTCAGTTTGCGATAATTAAACCGCGGTAAATCAATTGTTTGTGGTTCTTCAGCGGGAAGTTGGAGCTTACAAATACATTTGTTGGGTAAGATCCGGGTCAAAACGGGCCATCAGGGGATAGTTGGAAAGTGGTATTCAATGGGTTACCGGATAATGGTTCCGGGGATTTGGAGGCTATTCTAGAGGATAGAAGGATTCAGAAAAAGAAGTTGATTGACATTGGACTTCGCGGGTTTCATAGAATATTGAAAAAGTTTCTGGACGGTTATTATCAGGACATTGGATGGTTTGTGAGGTTGCTAATCCTCGTCAATCAACTTGTATAACAAAAATACATGTGGATAAACATGTGGACAAGAGCAATAGCACCCGATTTTATTTATTCAGATTTTACGGACTAAATCGTAAAATAACTATTTTGCAAGTGTTTATATTACTATTCAACTCATGAGACTTTTCCGATGAGCGGTCGCAAAACAGTATATTCCGAAAAACCGGAATCTAGTAGATCTACCATAGTAGATGTGCTTTTTTTTTATTCACTTTGCAGTAAGGCTCCTTTTAGTTGCCTTATGAAACCCAATATCAATCCGAATGAAAAAATTTGACCCCTCCAGGCCCATTAAAGTAGCGATTGCCGATGATCATGCTTTGTTCCGCCAGGGAGTAAAAACAGCGCTTTCTGTCCGTAAAGACATCGAGATGATTGCCGAAGCCGACAACGGTATGCAATTATTGAACCTGCTGAAGCATATCGAGCCTGATGTGATCCTGCTGGATATACAAATGCCCATCATGGACGGCATTACCACCCTGCCAGAAATACGCAAGCTATACCCCGATGTAAAGGTGATTATCCTTTCCATGCACAACGACCACTCCATGATTTCCAAGCTGATGGAAGTGGGCGCCAACTCTTACCTGACCAAGAATTCCGACTCGGAAACCATTTACCAGGCCATAAAGACCTGTTTCGAGCAGGAGTTCTTCTTTAATGAACTTACCAATAAAGCCCTTCTTTCCGGCCTGCGCACCAAGAAAGTAGACCATTCGCCGGAAGACGTACAGCTTAGCGAAAAGGAAGTCCGCATCCTCAAGCTGATGTGCGAGGAAAAAACCACCAAGGAAATCGCCGATATCGTTGATATCAGCCCCCGTACGGTGGAAGCCATCCGCGATAAGCTCAAAACCAAGACCGGCGCCAAAAGCATGGCCGGGCTGGTCATGTACGCGGTGAAGAACGGCATACTGGAAGAAGGCGCGTCGTAGGTTGACGCCCAACGAATTTTAGCTGTATTTTCGGCCTCATGCCGCAATATCTCTTTTACAATGATAATTGGCTGCCCGATCACCAACCCCTGGTGACGGCAGGCAACCGTGGTTTTCGCTATGGCGACGGGTTGTTTGAAACCCTTTGCGTGGTCAACGGCTCCATCCGCCTGTCCCGCTACCATTTTGAGCGCCTGTTTCAGAGCCTGGAACTGCTTGATTTGCGTCTCCCGGCCCATTATACCCCCGCTTACCTCTCCGAACGTATTATTACCCTTTGCGAAAAGAATAACCACCCTGCCGCCCGCGTGCGGCTCACCGTGTTCCGTGGAGAGGGCAACCTGTTTGATCCCCCCGATGCCAGCCCCCCCGGCTGCATCATCGAAAGCCAGACCCTGCCTGCCACCCACACCCCCGCCCCCCTCATTACTTCCATCTATACCCTCGCCCGCAAAAGCGCCGACGCCTTCTCGCATCTCAAGAGCAATAACTACCTGGCTTCCGTGCTGGGAGCCCTCCATGCCCGGAAAAACGGTCTGGACGACGTGTTTTTGCTCAATACCGGGGGCCGGGTCTCCGAAACGGCCATCGCCAATGTCTTCATTGTGCGTAAGGACCGCGTGGTTACCCCTTCCCTGGCAGAAGGCTGCGTGGCCGGGGTCATGCGCCGCTTTATGCTCGAACACCTGCCTGCCATCGGCTACACCGTGGAGGAAGGGCCGCTGCCGGTAAGCGATTTGCTCGCCGCCGACGAGGTCTTTCTTACCAATGCCCTCCACCTGCTGCGGCCAGTAAAGCGCTGCGACAACCAGGAATATACGTTCAGGCATACCACCGCTATCTACAAAGCCCTGGGAGAAAAATGGCCGTACGCTGCACAGGAAAATGTGAGAATGTGAGAAGGTGGAGTTATTAAGCGAATATATCTTCTTCTTTAAAGTTTTTCCCCAGGTGTAACTGCCGGTACACTTCCAGCAATTTCATCACCGCGCGGCGGCCCTCCTTTCCGAGGTCGATAGAATAGTTGTTTACATATAAGTCGATGTGCTGCCGCATCACCGATTCTTCCATTTCCTGTGAATGCTCTTTTACATAGTCCGCGATAAAGGGATAATTGCCGAAAGCATATTCGATGCTTTTGCGGATAAGGGCATTCAGTTGCCGGCGCAGGGGCGCGTCAAACGATTGTTTTACGACGATACCGCCCAGGGGTATGGGAGACTGTGTTTTTTCTTCCCAGTATTCACCCAGCTCAGCCAATTTTACGAGGCCTCTTTTCTGGTACGTGAACCGGTTTTCATGAATGATTACGCCGCCGTCTACCTGTCGGTTGATGACAGCGTCCTCGATACCGGAAAACAACATGAATTTTTTATCCTTCGCTTCCGGGTAGGCCAGCGAAAACAGCAGGTGGGCCGTGGTGTTCTCACCCGGGATGGCTACTTTTTTTTGCTGTACGCCTTCGCCCTCCGCCCATTGCTCTTTGGCAATCAGCAGCGGGCCCACGCCCTTGCCCAGTGCGCCACCGGCGCTGATGACGCGGTAATGGTTCAGCACAAGGGGCAAAACCCCATAGCTGAGCTTGGTAATATCGAGGTTGCCGCGGATGGCCCATTCATTGAGCGTTTGCACATCTTCCAGCACCACATCGAATTCCAGTCCTTCGGTGTCTATTTTCTTATTCACCAACGCATCGAAAATAAACGTGTCGTTGGGACAGGGGGAAAAGCCAAGCGTAAGTTTCATTGTTATATTTTAATTGGTGCACTTATTTTCGTCCCATAGGGATGTTTTGTTGGTAGATCAAATATGATAAATACCCATCGTTCCGTAGGAACGTTTGGTGACGGCGGGGATATAACCCACGAAACGTTCCTACGGAACGATGCTATGGTTATCGATTATTTTTCTACCTGCAAGATGTCCCTATGGGACATTGGATTCACTCACCAATTTTTCAATTACCGTATTTAATTGTATAATGGCATTCTTCATTTTCCATTTTGTTTTATTCCGTTCGCCGATGTAATTGCTCAGGCTGCGTACCTGCATAAAGGGCACTCCCTCCATCAGGCAGGCATAATGAAAAGCGGCGCCTTCCATCGATTCGGTCACGGCCTGGTATTTGTCCTCCAGCAGCTTTATCCGTGCCCGGCCGGTAGTGATTTCGTTCACCGATATGCTTTTGATTGCCTTCAGCCCTGTTTTCTTCAGCAGTTCCCGGTGCGGGTTCTGCAACCAGCCCTTTTTATAAGGGGCCCGGTTTTCCGGCGCCAGTTTCATATCGAACACTGTTTTGAAAAGCCCGTTTTCCAGTACGCCCTGGTCGGCAATGCTGTCCCTGCCGACACTAACAACCGAACCGAGCGGAAGTTGACGGTTAAAACAACCGGCTATGCCGGCCTGGATGGCCATATCGTATTTTTTGAGTTGTAACTGCCTGGTAATGGACCAGGTAGCGGCGGTAAGGCCGATGCCGGATACCAATACATCCAGTTGGAAGTCGCCCGCCCGATCGGGTTGCCCGGTCCATTTATCAAGAAAAGGAGCGATTTCAAACGGGGTGGCGGCAACGAGTAAACAATTCATGGCTCGGTCGGTTTAGCAGGGAGCAAATGTCGCAATTCCCCGGCTAATCCGGGGGATATATTAACTTTGCGGAAATTTTTTGGAGGACAATGGTATATCTCACTCGTTTGGAACATTTTAATGCCGCCCACAAGTTGTACAACCCGGCGTGGGACAAGGAGCGGAATGAGGCGGTTTTCGGTATCTGCGCCAATGAAAACTGGCATGGGCATAATTATGACCTGTATGTGACCATCAAAGGTTTTGTAAATGAGGACACCGGCTTTTTGTTTGACGTAAAAAAGCTCAGCAATATCATAAAAGACCATGTGATCGAGCAACTGGACCATCGCAACCTGAACCTGGACGTCGATTTTATGAAGGGTAAAATCTGCAGCACCGAAAACCTGGCAAAAGCCATCTGGGAACAGTTGCAGCCCCAATTGCCGGGCGGGGTACACCTGCATTGCATCAAGCTGTACGAAACGCCGCGCATTTACGTGGAGTATTTCGGGGAGTAATCTATCAACTAAACGCACCATAATGCCCAGAGTAGCGGTTTACAGGAAGGAACATTTTAACGCGGCGCACCGGCTCAACAACCCTAACTGGGATGCAGAGCGCAATGCCACCGTGTTTGGAAAATGCAATCGCCCCAACTATCATGGGCATAATTACGAGCTGGTCGTAAAAGTTACCGGCGATACCGACCCCGCCACCGGTTTTGTCATCGATCTTAAAGTGCTCAGCGATCTTGTCCGGGAAACGGTGCTGGACCGCTTCGACCATAAAAACCTGAACCTGGACACCGCCGAGTTTAAAGACCTCAATCCCACGGCCGAAAACATCGCGCTGGTCATTTACAACCTCCTGCGGCTGCGGCTCCACAAGGGCCTGGACCTCCAGGTACGCCTGTATGAAACGGAACGCAAT
>DASYCT010000003.1:0-13045 GCA_036500065.1 Chitinophagaceae bacterium
TTTTATTGCTGCCGGCTTTCGAACGTTTTGTACAAAATTCTCCCCGGAATACTTTCCGGCGTGTTCTTATCCTTTTTTGCTGTACAAGCCCACCAGTTCGCCCTGGGCCAATATGTGACCTTTCATGGCGGCCTGGAGTTCGTCTTTACCGGACTGGTTGTTTAAGTCCAGTTTTTTATCGAGGGCGTACACTTTAAAATGATAGTGATGGGTACCGCCGGGCGGGCATGGTCCCATATACGCATTTTTGCCATGAGTGTTCCTGCCCTGGGTGCCCGGTGCACTGTTTTCAGCAATTGCCGCCCCGGGAGGGATATTCCACATAACCCAATGATAAACGGTTCCTTTGGGCGCATCGGGGTCTTCTACTATCAGCGCCAGGCTCGCGGTGCCGATGGGAGTACCCTTAATGCTGATCGGAGGGCTGATGTTGTCGCCATCACAGGCATATTTCTGAGGTATTACCCCGTTTGCCGTAAAGGAAGGGCTGCTGACCTGTAACGTGGCGGTTGATATGGCAGACATAACTAAAAGAATGAAAAGGTTCATACATTACTGCTTTACAGCAATAGCCTCTTCTAAAATCGCGCCACGCAGGGACTAGGGATAAAGCAGGTATTTCTTTCGCATTTCTTTGTACTGGGTCAATCCCGGTTCCCATGACTGGCGTATCTCCGCTTCCGTTTTCCCGGCAATAATCTGTTCCTTGAACGTAGCAACGCCGGCCAGTTTATCGATACTGCCCATCTCCCTGCTTTGTTTATAATCAAAAAACTTTTCTTTCTCCGGGTAGGCGTTGTACAATTCTATCATCCATTGCAGGTTGATTTGTTTCTTTTTCAGCAAAAGACCGATGTCATAATTCCGGAGATCAAGCCCGTAGCATGTCTCGTTCATGTGCAGGGGCGTTTCGCTCATGCCTTTCATACTTACAGGTGTAAAAGAGAAACTGTATTTCCCTTTCAGTTCAGGGCTGCCCAATACGGTAAAAGGAAACAGGGTGCCGCGGCCGTGGTTAAGGATAGTGCCTTCGAAAAGACAGGTGGAAGGGTATAACATGATCGATTGCTGCGTGTTCAGGTTGGGAGAAGGTTTTACCGGCAACGTATAGTACATGCTATGGTTGTAATTGGCCACGCGGATAATTTTCAGTTTGCACTGTACTTTATTGAGTAACCATCCTTCGCCGTTGAGCATTTGGGCAAACTCTCCAATAGTAAGACCATGTGAAATAGGTATGGGGAACATACCGATGCCTGATTTGTATTTCATGTCCAGTATGGGACCGTCTACCAGGTAACCATTGGGATTGGGTCTGTCCAGTATCAGCAATTCCTTATTATTCTCCGCGCAGGCCGCCATGACACGGGCGAGCGTGTTGATATAGGTATAAAACCGGCATCCCACGTCCTGCACGTCGAAGATCATAATATCGACATCCTGTAAATCTTCCGGGGAAGGTTTGTTTTTACCGCCGTACAATGAAATGATTGGTATGCCGGTAGCGCTGTCAATTTCGTTGCCCACTTTCGCACCGTTGCTTGCGTTGCCGCGGAAGCCGTGTTCCGCGCCAAATACCTTTACAATGTTTACGCCCAACGCCTGCAGGCTATCCACCAGTGATCTTTTGCCGATAACAGTTGTTTGATTGCCCAATATGGCAACCCGCTTTCCCTTTAGCAAAGGCAGGTATTGGGCGGTCTGATCGGCGCCGGTGATGATGGGTTTTGGTTTTACGGGGCTATTGTAGGCATAAAACAGGGTGCCTGCAAGCATAAAGAGAATAGCTGATAAATATTTCATAGTGCCGGAGTTGAATGATTTCTTTCTATAAATGTATCGGTTTATGTCATTGTACTCAAAAGAAATACCAGCGACCGCGCCGTTAACCCGATATTCTTGATCGAAATATAGCGGAGTCTCCCCTATTCCGCCGCGGGCACCTCTTCCAGCCGGTAATAAATCATTACCCCTCTTTCCCCGGCAACCCGTTCCAGCGGAAAAAAAATACTGGAAATCCTTTAGCAATTAATAGCTGCTGCTATCTAATTATTTTCAAAAGAGTATTGGGTGGATGCACTGGTAATACTTAATCCCTAGATTGCAATGCGTTTTTTCTCCCAATACTTATTGCTAATCGTGTTGAATGCATCCGGGGAAACCCATTTACTCAACATTCAGATTATGCTTAGAAGAATTACACTGCTGCTGTTCTTAACAGCGCTCCGGCCAGCCTGTTCTTTTTCACAAACGATTTTCTCCATTACCGGCGGCTCCAATTTCTATATTCCTTCCGCGCAGGTGGTTTCGCTGGACAGCCTCGTACTGACCCCTTCGGCTAATTATAATATTACGGGCAGCACCGTGTTGACGCACAATACCAGCCTGACACACAGCTCCTCCAATCTTTCCATCAACAGGGCTTATAGTCTTTCCGGCACCCTCAGCGCTTACAGCGGCAGTATTGCAGTTTATTATCTTAGTTCCGAGCTGAATACATTAAGTCCGTCTACATTGCAGGTGAATGCCTATAGTACTCATTGGACCAATTACACTTCCACCAATGGAACCAATATGACCACCGCTTCGGGTCTCAGCAATATTTCTTTTAACGAGGTCAGTCTTGCTTCTTCCGCCGCAGCGCTGCCTTTATCGTGGCTGTCGGCTTCGGCCCGGCGGCAAGGAAACACGGTGGAAATAACCTGGTGGACGGCGAATGAAATGAATTGCAAAAACTACCAGGTGCAGAAAAGCGGTAACGGAACGGACTGGGTAGATGCGGTTGGAGCTATAGCTGCTATGAACAGCGCGGGGCCTAATAAATACGTTCTGGCTGATTCTTTCGCCACGACGGCGCTCTGTTATTATCGCATAGCGGAATCGGATATCGATGATCGCTACAATTATTCAGGTATCATGGTGGTGCAGGCAATCAATGGCAATGAAAACATACTGATAACTTATCCCAACCCGGTAACGGATGTACTGACCATTGCCACGGGGAATAGCGGGGCTGAGCTGAAGACCATCCGGATCAGTGATGCGCAGGGGCAAATTGTTTTTATCGCCAATGTAGCAGCCACACGGCAGTACAGGGCAGCTATAGGACAGCTTGCAACAGGACTCTATACTGTACTGGTAAGTTATTCCGATGGCAGCACTGCCAGCAGGGGATTTATCAAACAATAATGTAACAGCAAAATATACCACATTAAAAACATTTAACCATGAAGCTATTATTACCGGCTTTACTGCTCCTCTCCTTTTCCGTTTCGGTGGATGCCCAGGTGGGCATCGGCACTGCAACGCCCAACAGCAGCAGCGCACTGGATATTACCAGCACAGCAGGAGGGCTATTGCTGCCAAGAATGACTACGGCCCAGCGAACCGCTATCAGTTCGCCCGCTACCGGTTTACTGGTATACCAGACAGATGGCACGACCGGGTTCTATTACAACAGCGGCACGCCGGCCAGCCCGGCCTGGTCGTTTATTCAAAACAGCGGGAACGCCAATGTAACGCTACAGGGCAATACCTTCAACGGGGCAAGCCAACTGGTTCAGCTAAACGCGTCTACCCAACTGCCGGCCGTAAGCGGCGTCAATCTTACCAGCCTGAACGCCGGCAATCTTGCCAGTGGCACGGTGGGTACGGCCAGGATGGGCACCGGCTCAGCTAATTCCACGACCTTTTTACGGGGTGATGGCAGCTGGGCCACACCAACGGCGGGAGCACCCGCGTTTGGCAGTGTACTGTTGAAGAATACAAATTATACGGTTCTGACCACAGACATCTGTGTGTACAACACCGCGGGCAATGTCACCTATACATTACCATCCGCTTCGGCGGCAGGCGCCGGTAAAATAGTTTATTTAGTGAGTACCAGTGGCGCCGGCATGACTTTTAACGCAGGAGGGACAGATCACTTGTTAGTCCCCGGTGAAGGATCTGTGACCAGTGTTTCGTTATATGTTATAGCCGCGGTGAGTGATGGCGTTGGTAACTGGATATGTTTTATCTCCGAATAACTTTTATTCCTCCGCGGGCACCTCTTCCAGCCGGTAATAAATCTTTAATCCTTTTTCTTTTGCAATCCGTACGTCTTCATCTGCACCTTTGGAAGCGCCTTCCAGCCGGAGCACGGCATCGCATTTTGAAAGCAGCCGTTTTGCAACGGGATACAATATTTCTTCGTAAGGCCCGTCGCCCGGCTTTACAGAACCGGCCAGGTGGAGCAGGGGCAGCGCCACCCATTCACCGATCATAGGTATATGCCCCAGCCGGAACAAGGGCAGCGCCACCGATTCGAGCCGGTCTAAATTCTGTTGCATTCGTTGGGGGTCGTCGTTGGTGCCGCTGCGATAGGGCCCTGCAATAAGTATGAGCATGGCGATGGTTTTATTTATTGCAAATAAATAAAGGATAATGCAAACGACGGTTAATGTATATTAATACGGGTGCTTTTTCCGCTTATTTTTTAGCAGGGTGCTCAGGAACTCGGGCGTAACACCCAGCCAGGACGCTACCTGCTTTTGTGTAATATGGGGCATTAGCTGCGGGTATTTGTTGACGAAAAGGACATATCGTTCTTCTGCCGGCAGGGACAGGTTTTGCAATACCCGCAATTGCTCCCTGATATAGGAGTTCTGCATTATTATTCTGAAAAACCGTTCGAACTTCGGTACTTTTATATAGAGCCGTTCCAAATCATCTTTTTTGAGTTGCCATACACCACTGTCTTCGATGGCAACGATGTTTTGCATGGCGGGCTGTTCGGTTACAAAGCAGTACATATCCGTTATCCACCAGTCGCTGATGGCAAACATGATCGTGGCCTCTTTACCCTTTGTGTCGGAATGAAAGGCCCTTAATGCGCCGGACTGGACATAGCTGATGCTGCGACAAAGCTGTCCTTCTTTTAATAGAAAATCCTTTTGGGATATTTCCCGGTAATGAAGCAGCGAAGTAAAATAAGCCGTTTCTTCTTCGTCCAGCGAAATGTGGCGGGCAATATTTTTTAAAACAAGATCGACATTCATTGTATATTAAATGTACGCAAAAAACCCTGTTTTAGTCGTCTTTACACCTTACTGGCAATAAGCAATCCGCCTATTTTTGTACGAACGATAAAAACATACCACCTAAAAATCAGTAATCATGGCAACAAAACCGCGGAAACTAATCGTCTTCAACAACGTGTCGCTGGACGGCTATTTTGTAGACAGCAAGGGGGATATGAGCTGGGCGCACTCTACTGCAAAAAGTGACGACTGGAATGCATATAACGCGGCAAATGCAAAAGCTGAAGGCATCCTCGTCTTTGGCAGGATCACCTACGATCTCATGGCAGGTTTCTGGCCCACGCCGATGGCACAACAGGTGGATGCCGCCATGGCGGCACAGATGAACAGGAGCCAGAAAGTAGTATTTTCTAAAACCATGGACAAGGCAAGCTGGAACAATACGAGGCTGGTAAAAACCGATTTGGCGGGAGAAATGCAAAAGATGAAGCAGGAGTCGGATAAAGATATATTGATCTTTGGAAGTGGCACGCTTGTTTCCCAATTGGCCCCGACGGGCCTGGTTGATGAATACCAGTTAATCATGATCCCGGTCATTCTTGGCGGCGGAAGAACGATGTTTGAAGGCATCAAAGAAAAGATACCCATGACACTAAAAAGCTCGCGGGCTTTTAGCAATGGGAATGTAATACTGTGTTACGACGCGGTGGGTAAATAGGGAATGATTATCATTTTGTATTTTTAGCGTTCCGGTATGGAATAACATTTACCTGTATGAGAAAAATATGTTTTTTATTGCTCGCAATAACGGTTGCGGCAAGTGCCCTGGCACAATATGTAAGCCTGAACAATTCGGAGCTTGGAAAGCTGAAAGAACTTATCCGCACGGATGCGGAGGTAAAGCAGTTGTATTCGGCTTTCCAGCGAAGTGCAGCGCAGGCGCTGAACGTCCCCCCAAACCCCATCGATACGATCAGCACGGAAGGCAGGCTGAAAGGCGATCCAAAGAAAACGGCTACGTCCAATGCCCTGTGGGACATGTATAAAATATATTCACTGGCGCTTGTGTACCGCGTGGAGGGTGATAAAAACTATTTGCAAAAGGCCGTGGCCTATCTTACGGCATGGGCCACTGTCAACCGCTCAAAAGGCGACCCGATAGATGATACCAACCTCGATGACGCCATTGCCGGTTATGACTTGATCAAGGTGGATATGGACGCAGCCGGCAACCAACTCATCGTTAAATGGCTTAGCCAGGTGGCCGAAGCGGAAATTGGCAGCTTTACCCGGAGACCCAACAGCGGCACGGCCACCAATAACTGGAATTCCCACCGGTTGAAGGTCGTGGGCGAAATTGCCTGGACCATTAACAGCCCCGGCTATCAATCGTTTGTCAGCACGGAATTGAAACGGCAGGTGGCGAGAAACCTTTACCCCGACGGCTCGGGCATCGATTTCAAAACGCGCGATGCACTCCATTACCACGTGTACGACATGGAGCCTTTCCTGAAACTGGCCATCGTGCTGAAACGCGCTACCGGCGAGGATTACTATAGCTATACTTCGGAAACGCAGTCCTCTATAAAGAAATCGACCGAATGGCTGGTGCCTTTCCTGACCGGTGAAAAAACGCACGAAGAATTCGTCCACTCCACGGTACGGTTTGATTCGCTGCGGGCCGCCAACGGGGAAGCGGGTTATAAGGCCGGTACGCTGTTCGACCCGCTCAACGGGTTGAAGACATTGGCGCTGGCGGCTTATTTTGATCCTCAATACATCACTACCTACAAAGCGGTTAAAAAAACAGGTAAAGCTTACCCCGACTGGCAGTTGGTGCTGGATAAAGTAATGCAGTAAAGGGAGGCTGAAACAAAAAAGCCAAAGCGATCGCCCCGGCTAATTTGCGTAAGTGTGCATGATAAGAATACTTAAGCCATACGGGGGTGGTGACCCGGAGAATAGTTCAGGTTGCGGGTGTCAATAGTTTGCTGAAGCTCCCGGAGCTTCACGTATTTGGCAAAATGATAGTACGTAGAAAAAACAGACCAGTAAAATCCCCGGAGCCCATTTAAAAAATTACGTTCCAGGAGATAATACTTGAAAAAGTTAAACGGCAGTCCGAATAAAACGGCAAAAACCGATTTGCGTTTTCCTTTGCTAAAGGCCATTTCAGCCGAATAGGTAGAGTAGCGGTTGCATTTTTCGAGGCACTGGTGCAGGCTGGTGTAGCTGTAATGCCGGATGGTATTATGCAGTTTTTTTACCTTTCCTTCCACGCGAATGCTTTCATGCACTTTGTCATCGGTAAAACCACCGTGCAGTTTGTTAAACAAGCGAAGAAAATAACGGCCGCTTTCCTTGCCGTAGACAAATTCCTTGTCAAGAAATACGAGGTTCATCCGAACAGAAAAAGCCGAATAAGGAGTACCGGAGGCAAGTTCGCTGGTTATTTCCCAGATCAGCTTGTCGGTCAGCACCTCGTCGGCATCGATGCACAGCACCCAATCGTTGGTGGCCTGGTCTACGGCAAAACGTTTTTGTTCGCCATACCCATCAAATTTCCGGGAAAAGACAGTACAGCCGAATTCACGGCAGATAGCCAGGGTATTATCGGTACTGTGACTGTCCACGATCACTATCTCATCGCACCAGTGAAGTTGCGAAAGGGTACGGCGGATGTTTTTCTCTTCATTGAAAGTAATAATGACGGCGCTTACCTTGGGACCTGCTGATGGTCTTTTATTCCTCACCCGTATTGGCGACGTTGTCCTAACAGGGACAGGGGACCCGGTAATAATCATACTCGTAGTAATTTGGTGTTCCTCGTACTTAGGTTATGCAACGGCTTTGGCGTAAACTGTTAGTAATCAGCCGCTTTCTTAAAATTTGGTGAGGATAAGGCCGCAGGAAGACTCGCGCCGTCATTGGTGGATCTCCTTGTCTTACTTAGAAAACCGGGAATTAAAGGAAACCCCTATGTTCGGGGAAAAAAAGATTAAAAAGAGATTAAAGAGGAGAAATTAACGGGGGATGAGAGGGTGAGCCGCCCCTTTTGACGCGGCCAGGGAGGGCGACACACCCTCTGGGTTGACTGCCTTATGGCGTGCCGGGCGGTCACTATTGCAAAATGTCAAAATAGTAGAAATGCTCTCTTTTGGCGGAGCCGCCAAAGATACCGATACCGTTTTGGATGTTGCCATCGGGAGAAGTGAGCTGGCTGGACGGCACCGTGCCGAAGTCAGTCTTATACTTCTCGTATAGGATAAGATAATCGAACAATTCCTTGCTGGCGGCTTTCAATTGCAGGCGTACACGGCCCAGTTGCGTGGGGTCGGAAGCCACAAAAAACTCCGGGTCGATATAAACCCGGGTGGTATAGGTCTGCCCGCTGAAATTATTGTCGTGGAGGAAAACACGCCGGAAGGGGTTGGCAAGATTGTCGATGTGTGCATTTTCGGTATTGGGGTCCTGGGTATAGAGGTCCAGCCGGGTAAATTTGTTCTGTGAAATAGTATCCAGCAGCAGTATTACCCCCGGGGTGTTTTTTACCTGGTTGTACATGGTCTTACCCTGTGGGGTATCGTAATCGTAGCGGATGCCGTGGTAAATAAAATAGTGGTCGATTTTTACGAGTTCCTTGAGCGCTTCTATGACATAGTAATCCGTTGTCGCCGCGGGGTCCTGCCAGGTAATATCGGCCGCCAGTACATTGACGCCCTGGTACACGTCGGAAGAAGTATCTACCGACACGAGTTTGGGATAAGGAGGAATAAAGGTTGTTGCGGTGACGACGCCCAGGGTAGGATGGTTGATAAGAATCGTATAATGTGTATTGGATTTCAGGCGCCGTTTGGAAGTAAACACGCTGGTGGGATTGCTGGCATACTGCGCGGAATAACTGGGTTGCAATATGACGCTGCTTGTTTGTTCTTCCGTGAGCACCACCGTGGCGTCGTTTACTTTTTCAAACCGTATGATGGCCCCGCCGCCGGCTTTGATGGTTTTGCCGATGGGTATCTTTACGGAATCGGCCGCCGATATTTCGGACAGCACCACCAGCTTATCGTCTACAAACTGGTCGGATGAAAAACCCTTTTTGCAGGAGACGGATGGGATGTACAGCGCAGCCGCCAGGCATACCAGCGCCACCCGGTAAAAGGACCGGTAAGCAGTAAATGATATGGTGGCTTTTGTTGTCATCAGAACGCTACGGTATAAGAGATATAAGGTGTAATACTAAAAAACTGGTACCGGGTATCCACCGCCAGCGAACGTTTCCCGAGAGTGCCTTCCAGGTCATACACATACTGGTTGGGCGAACCGTAGAGATTGTAAACCCCTATTGTGAACGTAGAAGGCCATTTTTTCCTTAGCAGGCGATGATAGCCGGAAGAAATATCCAGCCGTTGATACGGCAGGGTACGATACTGGTTGGTGGCGGACGAGTGATAGATAAGGCGGTATTCCTTTGGCGCCAGTGGGTCGGCAATCTGTTGCGCAGCATCGAAGTCGGGGTAAATCTGGTCGGGCAGCGTAAACACATCGCCGGTAGCGAAGGTCCATAGAAAAGAAAAATCCCAGTGGTGGTTGGGTTTGTAGATAGCCGATACATCTACTTCGTGGCGGCGGTCGTACTTGAACGGGAATTTATTGCCATCGTTGACACCGGCAAACTGGCGCCAGTTCCACGACAGGGTGTACCCGATAAATGCCTGCCATTTATCTGCTTTTTTCTCTGCCTTCATTTCAAGCCCGTAACACCAGCCTTTGCCCAACTCCACCGTTTGTTCCCAGGAAGCATTGTTTAAAAACAGGTTTTGTCCTTCCTCGTAATTGGTCACATGATGCAGTTCCTTATAATATACTTCGGCGGAGAAGGTGAATTTCTTTGGTCCATAATAATAATAGCCGAGGTTGAGCATATCGCTTGACTCGGGGCGTAAAATATTCGTACTGGGCACCCATACATCGCTGTTGATACCCAGGTAGGGATTGGTAACCTGGTGCAGGTACTGCACCATGCGGCTATAGGCCACACTAAGCTGCTGCGTGTTATCCAACTTATAGATGGCGTAGAAACGCGGCTGCACGGAGGTGTTGTTAAAACTATTGTATTGAAAATACGAGGCATGAATGCCGGGGCGGATAAACAGGCGACGGCCCAGCTTGATTTCGTTTTCATAAAACAGCACGTATTCCCGGAAGGAAAGCGGTGGTACGGAAGAAAACTGGTCGGGGTTGTCCACGAAGTCAGCCGACACATTGGTATCGAAAGGCTTTATGCGCGTGTAGGATGCCTTGCCCCCGATATTGAATTTGATATTATTGGTGGCCGATAGCTCCAGTTGTGTATTCACACTATATTGTTCGATGGAAGAAAATGTATTGTATACCTTGTTCTGCACATTGTTGCCCGTTGCACTGTCGTACAGGGCATAGCGGAACCCCGCAATATTGTCGTAATTGCTTACGTTCACGGAAGTGTTCACAAAGGCCCGGGGACCTAATACACGGTTCCAAATAATCGAAACGGCCTTATTGCCCCATTCCTGCTGGTTGTTGGTATTGTCCTGTTCGAGGGTGAGCTTGTCGTGACCAATGTACACGTTGAGCATCAGCTTATCCTTGTCACCTATCAGTTGCGTGTATTTGAAGTGGAGATCATAAAAATTAATCCCGATGCCCGAATTGACCAGTTGAAGAAAAGGGTTGACCCAACTGTTGCGTACCGAAAGCATGATGGCCGCCTTGTCTTTTTTCACGGGTCCTTCAATGGTAAAAGAACCCGCCAGCAGACCGGCATTCGCCTCTCCCTTCCATTCTTTCATATTACCGTCCTTGGTAAACACATCGATAACGGACGAAAGGCCTCCCCCATAGCGCGCGGGGAAATTACTTTTATAAAGATTCATCGATTTGAGCGATGTCTTATTGACGATGGAAAGGGTGCCGAGCAGGTGCGTCGGGTTAAATACATTGTTACCATCCAGCAGGAAGATATTTTCATCGGGGCTTCCGCCCCGTACCAGTACCCCGTTGGTCATCTCGGCAATGTTTTTTACCCCCGGCTGCACGTACAGGGAGCGCAGGACGTCTTCCTCGCCCAATATGATACCGCCATAGGGCATTTGCTTACCGTCTACTTTATCGATGCTCTCCCCGCTTTCTTTGCCGGTAGAGGTCACGGTAACGGTTTCAATATCGCTTTTGGGCGCCAGTTGTACATCGAAGCGCGTATTGTCGGTCAACTCAAAATCCAGTTTTTCAGTGCCGTAGCCGGCATAAGATACCTGCAACTCGTTTTTGCCTTCCGGCAACAGGAAAGTGAAATAGCCATAACTGTTGGAGAAGATGCCTTTTTGCTGACCGGGCGACCAGATAGTAGCTTCCGCCAGCGGTTCCTGGCTGATATTTTCTTTTATGATACCGTACACCGAGTAATAAGTGACAAACGCATCTTCCGGTAAGGGCGAGGCGGAAGGCATCAATATGATTTTATTATTTTTCTGCAGTACGCTCAGTTTTTGTCCCTGTAATACCTGTTGTAAAACGGAGCCTACAGTGCCGGGCTTACCCGTGAGCGTTATAATCCTGCCGGTATCGATGCTGCTGGAAGCGTATTCAACGATCACACCGCTGCTGCGGTTGATGTCGGCAATAAATTCCTGTATGGTAGCCTGGGAGAAAGAAGGGCGCCAGCTGACGGAAAAGAGATTTGCCTTCTGTGCATACGATACATGCACAGATACACAGAGCGACAACAGCAGTATCCATTGTACTTTCTTCATGGTTGCAAGTCCGGGGATTCCTTTAAGGATAAGGCGAGGGTGAGTGGGTAGTTACACTACTTGCAAAGAACCATGTTATTTCTGATATAAGAGGTATTTTCCGTTCTCTTTTTTGACTTCCAGCCCGGTGACCAGTTTTATCTCCTCCAATACGGAGTCAAACGGTTCATTTTCAAACCGTACTGTTATGCCGTCTTTTCCCTGGACGGATTGTCCGCCGGCCAGTTCAATGCTGACGCTGTAGTAGTGTTGTACATCGTCCAGAACTTTTTGGAGGGATGCGCCTTTAAAGTCCAGCAGCCCGGTTTTCCAGGCCATGTAGTTGGAATCGGTGACAAGCCCCTGGCTGAATTTGTCTTCCTGCAGAATGGCTTGTTGCCCCGCTGCGAGTATTATGTGGTTGGAACGTTGATCTTTGTCAGTCACGCTGACCCTTCCGGTGGCAACGACCACTTCTTCCAGGGGTCCTTCGGACCTGACCAGGAAAGAGGTACCCAGCACTTCCACTTTTGCATGGGAGGTAGTAATGCGGAAAGGCTGCTGTTCATTGTGTTGCACCTTGAAAAAGGCTTCGCCGGTCAGTTCGACCGTACGCTCGTTTTTATCGAAAACAGGAGGGTATTTCAATTTGCTTCCCTTGCGCAGGAGCACGGTGGACCCATCGGGCAATTGCAGGGATTGGTTGGCAGCGACGGCTTCAAACTGCTGCCAGTGGGGGTTGTTTTTATTCCAGAGCCACCAGCCGGCGGCTACCACAGCTACCATAGCGGCAGCGGCAACCAGTCGACGGGTATAAAAAGCCATTGATTTTACGCCTATTCTGCCGTCCACTTTCTGCCAGGCGGCATCCACGTCAAAAGCCGGCAGGTGAAGGGCCGGGGTGGTTTCCGTCCAGATTTTTACCAACTGGTCGTATTCCAGGCGGTTAGACGCAGCAGCATCCAGCCAGCGCTGTAATTGCTCCAGCTCAGCTACCGAGGCCTCGCCTCCCAGCTTTTTGCCGATAATGTCCGTTATTTGTTCACTTTCCTGCATGCTGTTCTCTCTGATTAATAAAACATAAAATTGTCCAAAACCCCTACTCTCCTCATTAACATAAATGAAATAAACAGGAATATACCCACTATCGGGGCCTGTTTGCCCCTGATGAACCCCCGCAGGAGTTTCAATGCTTTACCGACCTGGTTTTCAACTGTTTTGACCGAAATATCCAGTGTATCGGCAATTTGCTGG
>DASYCT010000004.1:0-7895 GCA_036500065.1 Chitinophagaceae bacterium
CCTGGCAAATGATTTCATCAACCAATCCTCCGACGCGAATCTTTCGAGCAGGGGACTTACCGGCGCAGCCGCCGATAGCATCCATTACTACCGCGCGGAAGCACGATTCCTGCGCGCTTACCAGTATTGGGTATTGATGGACCTGTTTGCCAATCCTCCTTTTGCAACAGAGAATGATCCCATCGGCGCTTTTATTCCCAAACAGATACAGCGCAAAGACCTGTTCACTTATATCGAATCGGAACTGAAAGCCATCGACGGCAGCCTGAAGGCCCCCAAGACCAATGAGTACGGTCGTGCCGACCAGGCGGCAGAATGGGCATTGCTGGCCCGGCTTTACCTCAACGCACAGGTGTACACGGGCACCGGTCGTTACACCGATGCCATTACTTATTGCAACAAAATCATCAGTTCCAGTGCCAACTATTCGTTGCACAACAACTACACCCAGCTAATGCTGGCCGACAACAACCTCAACACGGATGAATTCATCTTCACCATCAATTACGATGGCACCTACACGCAGAACTATGGCGGCACCACCTACCTGGTACATGGACCGGCCAACGTTCCGGGCTCTATATCGGGTTCCAGCGGCAGTTGGACAGGGTTGCGTTGTACTGAGCAGTTTGTAAATCTTTTTCCTGACTACAGCGGCGCTACCGATCACCGGGCGCAGTTCTGGCAGTCCACGCAAACGCTGAAGATGACCGATCTCTATACAGCGGCCGACGGGTTTGCTACTTTTAAATACAGGAACGTGACAAGGGATACGCTTCCCGCACCACATGCAGACCCGGGAGGTACTTATTCGGACATTGATTTCCCCCTGTTCCGTCTCGGCGAAGTGTACCTCACCTATGCAGAATCAGTGCTGAGAGGTGGTAGCGGCGGCGACGCGGTCACTGCGCTTGGCTATATCAACGCGCTGCGCAAACGGGCTTATGGCGGCACCGGCTCGTGGTCTATCACCGCCGGTCAGCTGACCACCGATTTCATCCTCGATGAAAGAGGCCGGGAAATGTATTATGAAGCCATCCGCCGAACAGACCTGATCCGCTACGGTAAGTTTACTACCGCCGCTTATTTGTGGGACTGGAAGGGCGGTGTGTTCACAGGCACTGCCGTAGCCGACAAGTATAACCTTTTCCCTATACCCAGCACGGACCTGTCGTCTAACCCTAACCTGGTTCAAAACTCCGGTTACTAAAATATAAAACAGCTTATATGAAAAGAATACATAGAAGTTTATTATTACTGAGTTTGCTGGCAGGGCTTTTTACCAGTTGTAAAAAAGACCTGACGCAAACAGTTTTAAAACAGCCTTCCGGCATCACAGGGTTCTCGGCAAACAGTTCGCAGTTTGTATTTTCCCAAACCAATGACTCTG
Source organism: Chitinophagaceae bacterium (assembly GCA_036500065.1). GTDB lineage: Bacteria > Bacteroidota > Bacteroidia > Chitinophagales > Chitinophagaceae > JACMLD01. The sequence continues at coordinate 1,391 of DASYCT010000004.1, forward strand.
TAACGGCCGTTACGTTCAAATGGCAGATGCCCAATTACAATTTTACGGCTGCCTCCACCTTTACCTTGCTGATCGACCAGCCTTCCGATACCAGCGGCGCCACGGCATGGGCCAACGCGATCAAAGTAACCATCTCACCCGACAGCCTGCAGAAGTCTTACCTGGGAACGGACTTCAACCATATCCTGAATATATTGGGGCTGCCCTTTGGCTCGGCAAGCAATCTCGTAGTGAGACTGAAAGCAGATGTAAATCAAAGTACCGGTACTGCTTCTACCGTACCTACCATGTTCTCCGACCTGTCCCTGACAGTGACACCGTATAAAATAGTACTGATATACCCTAAATTATACGTAGCGGGTGATTTCCTGAACCCCACCTGGACGCAGATCAGCCAGCCCGGCTGGATACTGGCTTCAGTTAAAAGCGATGGAGTATATGAAGGGTATCTCAACTTTACCAATGCTGGCAACAACTTCAAATTATGCTCTCAACTGGCATGGACCGGCGCCTATTATGGATGGGGCGGCACCGCTACTACCCTCAGTGGCGCCAGCAGTGCAGGCAATTGTTATTCCCCGGGCCCGATATACTGCAAGGTAACGGCCGATGTAAACGCATTAACCATCAACTACGTGACTACCAAATGGTATGTATCCGGTGATTTTAATGCATGGAGCGTAACCGCCACCCCTATGACATTTAGCCCTACCACCAACCAGTGGACGGCTACCGGTGTCAGCCTGACGGCGGGTACTAATCTTAAATTTCTTGGCGACCCCAACTGGACTACCAATTTCGGCATCGATTCAAAAGGCAACCTGGCATACGGCGCCGGAAATATTCCCGCCACAAAGACAGGTACGTTTACTATTACCTTAGATTTGAGTGGCGGCGCAGGCAATTATACCTATTCCATTAAATAATAGATTCATAGTATAGTACGATATGAAAACATACTTTCTTTATACCCTCTTACTGCTGGCGGGATTGTCCGGTTGTAAAAAAAGCGGGACCGCCTCCAACCCTGCCCCACCGGTAGTAGTAACCAGCTCATTTGCCAAAGGAGCCGATATAAGCTGGCTCACGCAGATGGAGGCATCGGGCTATAAGTTTTATACGGCCGCCGGCGCACCCATGGACTGCATACAACTGATGCAAACCCTTGGCATAAACGCTATTCGCCTGCGGGTATGGGTAAACCCTTCCAACGGCTGGTGCAATACGGCCGACCTGGTGGCAAAAGCGGTAAGGGTAAAGAAACTTGGTTTAAAAATATTGCTTGACATTCATTATAGCGATGTATGGGCGGACCCGGGGCACCAGGCAAAGCCTGCTGCCTGGGCCGCCTATGATTTCGCCACCCTGAAAACGGCCGTTTATAATTATACGCTGGGCCTGATGGATACACTGAAAGCAAACGCGGCCACGCCCAACTGGGTGCAGATTGGCAACGAAACAAACGATGGCATGCTCTGGCCCGACGGCCAGGCATCCGTGAACATGGCCAATTTTGCGGCACTGGTCCTCTCGGGTTACAACGCCGTAAAATCCATCAGCGACTCGATAAAAGTAATTGTACATGTATCCAACGGGTACGACAATAACCTGTTTCGCTGGATGTTTGACGGCCTGAAGGCAAATGGAGCCAACTGGGACATCATCGGCATGTCGCTTTATCCCACTGCCTCCAACTGGCAGTCGTATAATACGTCCTGTCTTAGCAATATGAACGATATGGTGACGAGGTACGGCAAACAGGTGATGATTTGCGAGGTGGGAATGCCTGTCAACGACCCTGCCACCTGCCAGTCGTTTCTCACCGACCTTATCACGAAAACAAAATCCGTTGCCAATAACAACGGCTTAGGCGTTTTTTACTGGGAACCGGAATGTTATAACAATTGGCAGGGCTATGGCCTCGGCGCCTTTGACAATACGGGCAAACCCACCGCAGCAATGAGCGCATTTGCCAATTAAGCAGATAAAAAAACTTATGAACCGAAGCAGCAATTACCTGTTGATTGCATTGTTATTCCCTGTACTGTTTGCATCAACCCTCAAAGCACAGCCCACGTCACAGCGAAAGCATTTCAACATAGATGAGGACTGGAAGTTTAGTTTAGGCAACGCCGCCGACCCGGCCCGCGATTATAACTATAAGGTCGCCGTTATCTTCTCCAAAGCAGGAAAAGACAGCGGTACCGCCACCGGCCGGCGTTTCAACGACAGCGCCTGGCGCACCGTTCAGCTGCCGCACGACTGGGCGGTAGAACTGCCATTTGAAAATTCGCCCAACGAGGACGTAATGGCGCACGGTTATAAACCGGTGGGTGGCAATTACCCGCAAAACAGCATTGGCTGGTACCGTAAACATTTTACCGTTGCGCGGCGGGATTCGGGCCAGCGTTTTGAAATACAGTTCGACGGCATCTTCCGCGATAGCAAGATATGGATCAACGGCATCTACCTCGGCAACAACGCCAGCGGCTATTGCGGGGTGTCCTACGATATAACGGATTACCTGAATTTTGACAGGGACAATGTAATTGCCGTGCGCGTCGACGCGTCCCAATACGAGGGATGGTTTTATGAGGGCGCGGGTATTTACCGCCATGTATGGCTGAATCAATACAACAATCTCCATTTTGCCGGCGATGGCGTATTTGTCCATAGCAGCACCCGGGATAATACAGCGACCGTAACGATTCAAACGACGCTTGTCAATGAGAATGCGGCCCCGGCTAATTGTACCGTGTATAATTATATTACCGGCAGAAATGGCGCTATCGTAGCCCGCAGCACAGCGCAGCCGCTGTTGTTAAAAGCAAACGAAACAAAAACCATACAGCAACAGGTACTGGTGCAACGGCCCCTGTTATGGTCGCCGGAAACACCTTACCTATACCGCGTCATCCCGGTTATCAGCTCGGGCAATAAGATTACCGACAGCAAAAACATACGATTCGGCATACGAACCATTCGCATCGATTCATCCGGTTTGTATGTCAACGGTCAATACACGAAGATAAAGGGGGTAAACTGCCACCAGGATCATGCGGGCCTGGGCAGCGCATTGCCCGATAACCTGCAATACTATCGCATCCGTTTATTAAAGGAAATGGGCGTCAATGCCTATCGTACCAGTCACAACCCGCCTACACCCGAATTGCTGGACGCCTGCGACAGCCTCGGCATGCTGGTGCTGGACGAAAACCGTATGCTCAACAGCAGTCCGGAATATATGGGGCAGTTGGAACGCTTAATATGCCGCGACCGCAACCGTGCATCGGTATTTCTCTGGTCTATCGGCAATGAAGAAGGGTTTGTACAAACCAGCAGCGTGGGCAAACGCATCGCCCTCAGCCTGCTGGCAAAACAAAAAGAACTGGACCCCACGCGCACCAGTACCTATGCGGCCGATGTTGCTAACGTATACAAGGGTGTGAACGAAGTGATTCCCGTACGCGGTTTTAATTACCGCATCTTTGGAGTCGATCCTTATCATAAAGACCATCCTTCCCAACCGATCATTGGAACGGAAATGGGCAGCACGGTCACCACCCGCGGCATCTATACAAAAGATTCTATAATTGGCTACCTGCCGGATGAAGACCTCAACGCTCCCTGGTGGGCCAATACGGCGGAACAATGGTGGACCCTCGCAGCAGACCGTACCTGGTGGGCCGGTGGATTTGTATGGACCGGTTTTGACTACCGGGGCGAGCCGACTCCCATGCGCTGGCCCAATATCAATTCGCATTTTGGCGTCATGGACGTCTGTGGTTTTCCCAAGAACCTTTATTACTATTATAAATCCTGGTGGTCCAATGAAGATGTGCTGCATGTATCGCCCCACTGGAACTGGAAGGGTAAGGAAGGTACTCCCATCAACGTATGGGTAAACAGCAATGCAGACAACGTAGAGCTGTTCCTTAATGGAAAAAGCGTGGGCAAAAAAGATATGCCGCGCAATAAACACCTTGAATGGAACATCCCCTACGAACCGGGCACACTGGAAGCCGTTGGATACAGGAACGGCCGGAAGATAACCAGCAAAACAGCAACTACCGGTGAGCCAAACGAAATCGTGGTAACGCCTTATAAGACTACTATGCTGGCCGATGGCAGCGATGCCTCCGTTATCAATATCAGCGTGGTCGATAAACAGGGACGCGAAGTACCGGATGCCAACAACCTGGTCCGCTTTTCTCTTAGCGGTCACCTGAAGATCATCGGCGTGGGAAATGGCGACCCCAGCAGTCATGAGCCGGATAAATGCGCCGACGACGCCTGGCAACGGCATTTATTCAATGGTAAATGCCAGGTGATTGTTCAATCTACCCGGCAGGCGGGCGTTGTAAAGTTTGGGGCAACAGGCGACGGGTTGTACCCGGGCTCTACTGATATACATACCGTTTCATTACGCACCCCTCACCCGGTTACGATAGATAAGTATCCCGCCGCCGTCAACCAGCACCCGGTAAAACCGGTTGATAAGATGCTCGGGGCGGATATTTCTTTTTTACCTCAACTGGAAGACCGGGGAATAAAATTCACCGATAAGGGTGTGCAAAAAGATGCCATCGCTATATTAAAAGACCACGGGTTCAATTATATACGGCTGCGTATTTTCAACAATCCCGCCGGCGACAGTGGCTATTCACCAAAGAAAGGGTTTTGCGACCTGGCTCATACCCTCCAAATGGCAAAACGGGTGAAGGCAGCGGGGATGAAACTCCTGCTTGATTTTCATTACAGCGACTACTGGGCCGACCCGGGAAAACAATACAAACCCGCTGCATGGCGCAATGAATCCTTCCCGGAGTTGAAAAGATCCGTGTACGAATACACAAAATCTGTGTTGCAGCAGTTAAAAGACCAGGGCACGCTTCCCGATATGGTGCAGGTGGGCAACGAAATAAACCACGGTATGATTTGGCCCGACGGAAGTATCAATAACCCTGATAGTCTCGCTCAACTCGTTTATGCAGGAATAGCCGGGGTAAAAGTGGTCGATCCTATTTGCGTTATCATGCTGCATATTGCCCTGGGCGGTCAGAATGATGAATCGCATTATTTCATCGACAATATGCTGGAAAGAGGCGTACCCTTTGATGTGATCGGGTTGTCTTATTACCCCAAATGGCATGGCACCCTCACTGATTTAAAATACAACGTCAACGAACTCGCCAATAGTTATGGCAAGGATATTATCGTAGTGGAATATTCCCAGTTTAAACAGGAAGTAAACGAGATTGCTTTTTCCATTCCCGGCGGGAAAGGCAAGGGCACCTGTATCTGGGAACCACTCAGCACCTGGGAATCTATTTTCGACAAGGATGGCAAATCGAATGATTACCTGTTGATGTACGATGAAATCAGCAAAAAGTTTATGCGATAGTGAGTTGTGAGTAACTCACAACTCACCGCTCACTGTTGCTGCCGCGGTTGCGGTAAAGTTCCGCCGGTAGCCCAGTTCCGCACCACCGCTTACCGGGAGGATACTACCGGTGATAAACCGTGCTTTTTCGGACACAAGAAATACGCAGGCATCGGCAATAACATCTCCCTCCGGGCAATAACCCAATGCATGTATACCATCCAGGTATCGTTCAATGCCCGCGGCATCTTCCTGCGCCTGGCCCCATTTGCGCAACATATCCGTCCATACCCCCGCAGGGGCTACCGCATTCACCCGTATCCCGAACGGGGCATAGTCGAGCGCCATCGATTTGGTCAGCGCGTTGACGGCGCCCTTGGTGGCAGCGTACGCGGCGTGGTTATCCTGTCCTATCTCCCCCACGAGGCTGCTGGTGTTAAGAATACATCCTTCCGATTGCTTTAGTGCTTCCAGCCCGTAGCGGGTAGTCAGGTAAATACTTTTAAGATTGATATTAAACAGGTTCTCCCATTCCGATTCCTCCGTTTCGTGCAGTGGTTTGGAAGGATGGGCTATACCGGCATTATTATGAATAATATCTATTCTGCCGAATTTATGCAGTGTTTGCCGGATAGCTTCTTCCACATCCGCCGGCTTCGACACATCGCATAAAATACCGGTGGATCTTTCACCCAATGCCAGGATGGATTCGGCGATAGATGGCGCATCGTTTGCCACCACCAGTACCCGGGCGCCTTCTTCTACATACTTTTTGGCGCATTCAAGGCCAATGCCCTTGGAACCACCTGTAAGAAAGATCACTTTTTCTTCTAATAGTCGCATGATTCTGATTTATTCCGTTTACTATTTATTATTTGAATATCCAATACAACGTTGCCATGACCGCCAGTAAAACGACAGACAACAATTTATAATTCCCCAACCCTTTCCAACCCTTGTACCGCAGGGGTTCGAAGGGAGATTTCCAGTACAGCACGGCGCTTTCCGCCGTATGCCGCACCGGGTATATATAAGACAAGACCACCTGCATCAACAGGCAGATCACAAAAAGATAAAACGCTATCATCAAAAAAGGAATGGCCGCCATGGGCATTTGTGGAT
>DASYCT010000005.1:0-3626 GCA_036500065.1 Chitinophagaceae bacterium
CAGGTTTTACCAGCATGCGCTGACTGTTTTTGCCGGTGTTGCCTACTTCCCTTATATCGGGTTTAATCAAAAAGATAGGTTTATCGGCGCCGAAGCGGCCCGCAAATACAAGAAATCCTCTACCAGGGAATGGATAGACGCCGGTGTTTTTGCCGTGGTGGCCGCAACGCTTATCCGCACGTTTGTTTTTGAGGCTTATACCATCCCCACCAGCTCGATGGAAAAGACCCTGCTGGTCAATGACTTTTTGTTTGTAAGCAAGCTGAGCTATGGCCCCCGTATTCCCAATACGCCCCTGGCGATGCCTTTTGTGCATCATACCATGCCGATCACCGGCACCAAATCGTATGTGGAATGGATAAAGATTCCCTATACCCGCTGGTTTGCCAGCCCGGTAAAGCGCAATGACGTGGTGGTGTTCAATTTCCCCGCGGGCGATACGCTTACGAAGGAATACGATTCAAAATACCCTTATTACGACCTGGTGCGGCAATACGGCCGGGGCTATGTATGGGACAATTATACTGTCACTACCCGCCCGGTAGACAAACGGGAGAATTATATCAAGCGCTGTACCGCCATTGCCGGCGATACGCTGGAACTGAAAGAAGGATTGTTGTATATCAACCACCAGCCGGCTTTTGTATCGCCCACTTCCGCCACCTTCTACAATGTAACCACCAACAATAAGATACTGGACGAGGAATCGTTGCGGGACGCCGGTATTAAACTGGACCAGGAAGACGAGACCCCCGATTTTCAACAACAACCGGGGGGGTATAAAATCAACCTCACACTCAACGAAGTGGAGCTGCTGAAAAAGATCCCCGGCGTCGCCACCGTATCGAGGGAGATTGCTACCGAACAATCGGTGTATCCTTACGATAGTTCATTGTTCAAATGGACGGCCGATAATTTCGGGCCGCTTTGGGTGCCTTCGAAGGGAAGCACCGTTCAATTGACGCCGGCCAATATTGCGCTTTACAGGCGGGCGATAAAAGTGTACGAGAACAACGACTGGGAAGAAAGGGACGGGAAGGTGTTCATCAACGGCAAGGAAGCCACGTCCTACACGTTTAAAATGAATTACTACTGGATGATGGGCGACAACCGTCATAAATCGCAGGACAGCCGCTATTGGGGCTTTGTGCCGGAAGATCATGTAGTGGGTGAAGCCTGGCTTATCTGGATGAGCTGGGAGCATGGCATACGCTGGAGCCGGTTGTTTAACAGGATACGTTAAGAATAAGCTTTTTCGTACGAATAGCGTAAATTGCCCTTTATGACTAAAACGGATTTTCGTTTCTCGTACGAAATATATAATTCGATTGCCGAACTGAAGGAAGAAGATGCCTGGCTGCTCCGGGAGGCGCAGGAAGTGTCTCAAAATGCGTATGCGCCTTATTCCAGGTTCCAGGTAGGAGCAATGGCCAGGCTGGCGAACGGTGAAATCGTGGCGGGCTCCAACCAGGAGAATGCTTCCTACCCGGCGGGTATTTGCGCGGAGCGGGTATTGATGTCCAGCGCCGCTTCTTTGTATCCCGGGGTGCCGATTGAGACAATTGCCATCAGCTATCGTAGTTCGGAAGTAGAAAGCGATCACCCCATCAGTCCCTGCGGCATCTGCCGGCAAAGCCTGCAGGAGTTTGAGCAGCGTGTAAAACACCCCATCCGGCTGATCCTCGGAGGTATGGAAGGACAAATCATCATTATCCCCCAGTCCAGCATGTTGCTCCCGCTTTCGTTTACGGGCGATGATTTGAAATAGTATTAAAACAAGGTCTGCACGCCCCAGGTATGTTTTGCTTCCAGTTCCAGTAATATTTTCTTTCTCCATAATCCGCCACCAAAGCCTACCAGTTCATTGTTGGACCCGATGACCCTGTGACAGGGCACAATAATGGCAATCCTGTTTTTGCCGTTGGTGGAAGCCGCCGCACGGATGGCTTTGGGATCGCCGAGGCGTTTTGACAAGGTGAGATAGGAAATCGGTTTACCATAGGGAATATTCAATAGCTCTGCCCACACTTTTAGCTGGAAATCCGTTCCTTCATGATGCACCGGCACCTCGAATACGGTGCGTTTGCCTTCGAAGTATTCTGCCAGTTGCTGCCGCGCCTGTTGCAATACAGGCGGAGGTTCGGGGTCGTCTGCAGGAGCGGGTCCGGGTTCGTTGCGAAAATGCACTTCCGTTATAGCACTATCCGTGCTGCTGATGCGCAGAATGCCGACTGGTGAGGGACAATATATCGTGTGGACTCCTGTCATCAGTTGCTGTATTCGGGTTTTCGGGGCGGCAATAAATAAAGAAATGTGATCCCGATGCCCAGTATCATGGCGATTATGGGCAGAAACAGGGAAATGATAAAAACAAGCAGGTAAGAGAGATTACTCAGCAGGTATTGCCGGGTGAGTTTTTTTATGAATGCCGGTGAAAGACGGCTGTCTACCAGCTTTCCCTTTTGTGAGCCATAGATCCAAAACATATTCCAGAATATAGCCGGGATATAAATGGCCCCGGAAAACAATGCGATAGCAGTTCCCCGTTGCTGGGGATCCATGATGTATTCGCCCAAAATACCGGTGGGATAGGGAAGAAAGGAAATGCTCATCAGGAAAAGGATATTGAGGATATTAAGTATATGATCTGTTTTTTTAAAGAGGTTGAACAGGTAATGATGATTAGCCCAGTAGATACCGATATTGATAAAGCTGAACACATAGGCAAAATACTTCGGCCATTGCAGGAACACGTAATGCTGCAGGGACTGTTGTTTCAGGTCTGCTGCGGCAGGCACTTTGATCTCCAGGATAAGCAGTGTGATGGCAATGGCAAAAACGCCATCGCTGAATGCCTCGAGCCGTTGCGTGCTGAGCTGTTTTCCTTCAGTTGCAGGTGTTGACATTATGGTTAACCGATTTTGAGACCGTTGCCTACAGGTCGCCCGGGTTGCAATAAAATTACTTGTTTTTCTTCGGTATAAACACCCAACACGAGGCATTCGCTGAAGAAATTAGCGATTTGCTTCGGGGGGAAATTTAACACAGCGATCACCTGCCTGCCCAACAACTCTTCTTTTTGATACAATGAAGTTATCTGTGCAGATGATTGTTTTATACCACAGGCGCCAAAATCAATTTTTAATTGATAGGAAGGCTTTTTGGCTTTTGGAAAATCACTAACTTCCGTTATCGTTCCGACCCTTATATCGATTTTTTCAAAATCTTCCCATGTTATGTTCATGACTGGACTATTTATTCAACATTAAAACTAAATAAAAATGAAACGCACAGGTACAGCCATCTGGAACGGCTCCGGAAAAGAAGGAAAAGGAACTTTAACGACCCAAAGCGGCACGCTGAATAAGACGCAATATTCATTCAAGTCGAGGTTCGAAGACGGTGTTGGCACCAACCCCGAGGAACTTATCGCTGCCGCGCACGCAGGTTGTTTTACCATGAAGCTGACATTCGATCTCGGTGCGGCGGGTTTTACGGCCGATACCCTCGAAACTACGGCGGAAGTAACGCTCGACAATGGCACTATTACCACCTCGCACCTTGTATTGAAAGCAAAAGTACCGGGCATCGATAAGGCAAAGTTTGACGAAGTAGTGGCAGGCGCC
>DASYCT010000006.1:0-6008 GCA_036500065.1 Chitinophagaceae bacterium
TCCATGATGTCCTTCATATAGGCCCACCAGCGTTGCATGACGGGTTGTGCGGGTAGCTTGTCCAGTAGTTTTGGATCGGTCACTTTCAATACCCCGAAAAGGCTGTTGCTGGTCTCGTCAAGAAAGATACTGTATTCGCTAATGCCGCTGCCTTTTAATAACTGCTGTAGCTCCGGCCACAATTCGTTATGGCGCTTTTTGTATTCTTCCCCGAAACCTCTATGTAATTGCATTTTGAATGCTACGCGGATCATGATTCAAAGTTGACAGGTCCACATTAATTATCGCACAAACGCCGTCGCCACTCCTCCATCCACATTGATCACATTGCCCGTAGACTTGTTCAACAGCCCGCCCACAAAAGCAAAACAGGCTTTGGCAATATCGTCCGGCAGGATGATTTCGTTCAGCAGCGTGCGCTTGGCATAATAAGCCGGGAGCTCTTCTACCTTGATGCCGTATGCCTTGGCGCGGCCTTCGGCCCATGCCCCTTCCCATATTTTACTATCCGAAATAACCGCGTCGGGGTTCACCACGTTCACGCGGATCCTGTCCTTGCCCAGCTCGGCCGCATTCAACCGGCTCAGGTGCAACTGTGCCGCTTTGGCCGAACCATAACCCGCATTATTGGGACCCGACATCAGCGCGTTCTTGCTGACTATATTTAATACATCGCCGCCGATATTTTGTTTGCGCATGACTTCCACGCCCGCCTGTGTCACAAAAAACTGTCCCTTTACCAATACATTGTACAGCAGGTCCCAGTCTTTTTCGGTATGCTCCTCGATGGGTTTGGAAATCGAAAGCCCGGCGCAGTTCACGATAATATCCACCCCGCCAAACGCCAGCGCCGCAGCACTGTACGCATGTTGTATATCCTGCTCGTTGGTCACGTCCAGTACGACGGCTGTGAACACATCCTTGCCGTATTGCTTTTGAAATTCTTCCCGGGCGCTCGACAGGCGCTGTGCATCGTTATCGTTTACGATCACGCAGGCTCCCTCGTCCGCAAACCGTTGAGCGATGGCCTTGCCGATACCACCCGCGCTGCCCGTCACCAATGCTATCCGTCCGCTCAGGGCCTTGGGCCTGGGCATCCGCTGCAGCTTGGCTTCTTCCAGCAACCAGTATTCTATATTAAAGGCTTCCTGCCGGGGCAGTGAAGTATATTCAGAAATGGCTTCCGCGCCACGCATGACATTAATGGCATTGATATAAAACTCCGCCGCCACCCTCGCCGTTTGCTTGTCCTTGGCAAAAGTGAACATACCTACGCCCGGGTATAATATGACTACCGGGTTGGCGTCCCGGATGGCCGGGCTGTTGGGATGTTTGCAGGTATCGTAATACTCCTGGTACATCTTGCGATAAGCATCAAACTCGGGAGCCAGCGTTTCCTTGATGGCTTTTACATCGCTCAAATCCGCGGCCGGTTCCAGTTTCAGTACCAGCGGGCTGATCTTGGTGCGCAGGAAATGGTCCGGGCAGCTCGTCCCCATCGGGGCCAGCCTTGCCAGGTCACAGCTGTTGATGAACTGCAGCACCCGGTCGTCGTCGGTGAAATGACCGATCATTTTGGTCTGGCTGCTGCAAAAGCCCCGCAGCACGGGGGCCAGCGCCGCCGCCTGTTTCTGCCGATCATCTTTTGACAGCGAATTTATTTTGGCGCCCCCGAAAACAGCAGACTGCTTTTCCTGGTGGTCCAGTATGTATTGCGCACAACGCTCGATTACTTCCAGCGTGTTGATATAGCTCTCATAAGCCGTATCGCCCCAGGTAAATAAACCATGCGACCCGAGCATGATACCCCGTATGCCGGGGTTCTCATCCAGGCATTGCTTCAGTTTAAGCCCCAGGTCAAATCCTGGCTTTTGCCATTCCACCCAGCCGATGGTGCCGTTGAAAAGGTCTTTGGTGATTTGTTTCCCGTCTTTGGCCGCTGCAATGGCGATGGCCGCATCGGGGTGAAGGTGGTCAATATGTTTAAACGGCAGGAATCCGTGCAGGGGCGTATCGATAGAGGGAGCTTTCGAGCTCAGGTCAAAAATACAATGGTTGAAAAGCTCTACCATCTCGTCTTCATGTTCGATGCCACGGTAGATATTTTTTAAGCTGCGCAGGCGGTCCACATAAAGCGCCGCCAGGCCGCTGCGTTTGAGTGTGCCCAGGTCACCGCCCGAACCCTTTACCCACATTACTTCCGTTTCGGCCCCCGTCAGCGGGTCCTTGGCCATTGCCTTGCAGGAGGTATTTCCTCCGCCATAATTGGTAAGTCGCAAATCCGCTCCCAACAGGTTGGAGCGATAAATTAATAAACCCACTTCGTCCCCGGCCAGCGCGGCTGCCTTCGCCTCATCCCACAGGTAGCTGACATGCTTAAATGTTGTTGTTGTAGCTGACATGATTCTAAAATGTTTAAATCGAATAAATTAAGTTAAGGTTTTATGTAGTTTCCACGGCCTACGATTAATACAGAGACCAGTATTATGACAATACCGGCTATGATGGTATTCCTTGTCTTTGGTTGTACGCCCTTCCATTCCTTTAACGCCAGTCCCCAGCAATTGGCTACCAGGATGATAAACGACATGTGCAGTATCCAGGAGCTGGCGCCGTTGCCCAGCCGGCTTTCGCCCATGCCATAGAAGAAAAACTGGAGAAACCAGGTAGTCCCCGCCAGCGCTGCAAACAGGTAGTTTGCTCTCAGCGGGGCCTTTTTATTGGTATAATCGCCGAATGTCTTGTTGCGCGCATTCAATATCATGCACCATATAAAATTAGTGGTTAATCCCCCCCAGAGCAACACGACGTAAATCACGTTGTTACGAAAAAGGAATTCACCCTGCCCCGGGTGCTGCGCCTTCCATAACTGGTTGGCTACGGCCGACATCGAAGAACCTGCCTCGATACCAAAACTGAAGCAGGCGCTCAGCACGCCCGAAACAATTGCCACAAAAAGCCCGATGCCAATCTTGAATTCCTTGTTGGCGACCGTTTCCTTACCCGCAAGATCCTTGTCCTTCATCATCCCCGCCTTCCCACATATAATAATACCAACGATACAAACTGCGAGGCCCGCTAATACCAACTGACCCCAGTGGCTGCTGACCAGCCCGCTGATGGTATCCTTTCCCGCCTTGGGATAAAAATTGTAATATATGGAGGGAATGATAGAGCCGAAAATCGAGCACAGCCCCAATATGATGGAACTGCCCAGCGCCACGCCCAGGTAGCGGACCCCCAACCCGTAGGTCAGACCCCCGATGCCCCAGAGAATACCCATAAAATAGGTCCATAGCAGCGCCGAGTGATCGGTGCCCCGTATGATTTCCCCGAACGCAGGAATGGTCAGCCACGCCGCCAGCGGTGGCACAATCAGCCACGAAAACAAACCGCCCACAATCCAGTAGCTCTCCCACGACCAGCTTTTAATTTTTTTGAATGGTATGTAAAAACTTCCTGAAGCAAATCCACCAAGGAAATGAAATATAACACCAAAGATAACTCCCATGAGCAGTGATTTTTTTTCAAAATGGCCAGCAAATAGTAGGTAAATATATAAGGTATAGCAATTTAACCCATCATGTACTATCATGGTCGAATCGCCAATATTATCCTGTATTTATCAGGGAATTATAGTATTTTGGCGGGGCAAAACACCCGGGGATCGGAGGGCCAAATGAAGAAATCATCTATATTCCAGCATCTGTTCATTGATTACTATTCAGCTACACCCAAATACCTGCAGCTAGCCAATTCTATTGTCAAAGCCATTACCGATGGCAAAATCAAAAAGGACGAAACCCTTCCTTCCATCAATGAACTCAGTTTCGAATTCGAGATTTCCCGCGATACCGCCGAAAAAGGCTATAAGCACCTCAAGAAAATCGGCGTCCTCGGCTCCGTGCCCGGCAAGGGCTATTTTGTAAAAAATGCCGAGCTTAACCAGCAGTTGAAGATATTCCTGCTCTTCAATAAACTCAGCGCCCACAAAAAGATCATCTACGATGCCTTCGTCACCTCGCTCGGCGAACTGGCCACCATCGATTTCTATATTTACAACAACGATTTCGCCTTCTTCAAAAAACTACTCGACAACAAGAAAGACGATTACACCCATTATGTCATCATCCCCCATTTCATGGAAGGTGGCGAGAATGCCCATGAGATTATCAATGCCATTCCGAAAGACCGCCTCCTGTTGATGGACATCCTCGTGCCCGGCGTCAGCGGCGACTACAGCGCCATCTATGAAAACTTCGAAAAAGATATTTACGATGCCCTCGAAGGCGCACTCAAACAACTGAGTAAATACCATACCCTCAAGATCATTTTCCCGGCCTACACCTATCACCCCCGGGAAATATTAAAAGGATTCTATCGCTTCTGCCACCAGTACGCCTTTAATTATAAGGTCGTCCACGACATCGCCAACGAACCCATCAAAGAAGGCGAAGTGTACATCAACCTGATGGAGAACGACCTCGTTATCCTCATCGAGAAAATCCTCTCCACCAAGCTAAAAGTCGGCAAGCACGTGGGCGTTATCTCCTACAACGAGACGCCGATGAAGAAAATCATCCTCAACGGCATCACCACCATCTCCACCGATTTCCAGATGATGGGCGAAAAAGCCGCCCAGCTCATTCTCGAAAACTCCAAGGAGCACATCGAAATACCCTTCCGCCTTACCCTGCGCTCTTCATTATAAAAGAAGTTTCCTATCTTCCTCACCGCTTAATAAATGAACGCATACATGAAGTATTACCTCGGCGTCGACATCGGTACCACTTCCGTAAAAGCAATCGCTTTTTCCGACAGTGGTGACGTACTGGCAAAACATGCCATCGCTTACGGTATGCAACACCCGAACCCCGACTGGAGCGAACAGGACCCTGCCGAAATCGAACGGGCCGTCACCCAAAGCATCAACAGCGTGGTCGCCCGTATGGCTCCCGCCAAACCGGCCCTGCTCAGCTTCAGCGCCGCCATGCACAGCCTCCTGGCCGTCGATGCCACCGGGCAGTCCCTCACTCCCTGTATGATCTGGGCCGACAACCGCGCCGCCCTTATCGCCGAAAGCCTGCGCGAAACCGATACCGGCCAGCAGTTTTATCATGCCACCGGCACGCCCATTCATGCCATGTCGCCCTTCTGCAAGCTGCTCTGGCTGAAAGCCAACGAGCCGGCCGTTTTTGCCGCCGCCCATAAATTCATTGGCATAAAAGAATACCTGTTTTATAAATGGTTTGGCGTCTACGCCATCGACAGCTCCATCGCCTCAGCCAGCGGCCTGCTCAATCTCGTCGCACTGGAATGGGATAAAGCGATCCTCAACTTCGTCGGCATCGACGCTGGCAAATTGTCAACTCCCGTACCCGTTAAGGAAATATTCCATTATGAACCCGGCAGCAACAGCGGCCACGCGCTTCAACTGGACCGCAAAACTCCTTTCGTCATCGGCAGCAGTGATGGCGCACTTGCCAACATCGCTACCGGCAGCTATTCGCTCGTAGTCACCATCGGCACCAGTTCCGCCGCCCGCATACTCACCCCCAACCGGGAAACGGATAAATACATGCGCAGTTTTTGCTACCATGCCCGCGACAGCGAATACATCGTCGGCGGCGCTGGCAACAACGGGGCCGTGGTATTGCAATGGCTAAAAGAATCCCTGCTGCAAACTACCCAGGGCTTCGAACAGCTATTTGCACAGGCGGCCCAGGCCCCGCCCGGCAGCGACGGGCTTTTGTTCCTGCCCTATATTCTCGGTGAGCGTGCTCCCCTCTGGAATCCCCGGGCGAAAGGCGTTTTTTTTGGTCTCGATATCAGCCATACCCGGGCCCACATGATTCGCGCCGTGCTCGAGGGCATTATCTACGGCGTCTACAGCATCGGCCGGGTGATCATGGAAAACAACGATCCAACCGAAATATATGCCGGTGGTGGCTTCGCACAAAGCAGCCTCTGGGTGCAGGTGCTGGCCGATGTGTTCAACAAAAAGGTCA
>DASYCT010000007.1:0-10670 GCA_036500065.1 Chitinophagaceae bacterium
GCTTTTGTTTCGGCCCGTTTTGCCGCTGTTGCTCCGGTTCCAGGTCATGTGTAAGCTGCTGTTCAAGGGTCTTTTGCAGGCCGGCAAGAGAGAATTTCCGGTCCACCTGGCTACCCTTAAAGCAATAATCTCCCAGCTTAAAACTGATCCCTTGCTTTTCCGCGGTTTGCCCTTTGTACTTATATTGGGTTTCAATACCCCGCTTTAGCAGGCTTTTTTCCAGTTCCTCCATCGTGCGGCAAAGGGGCAGGTTTTCGGCAATGGCCTGGTAAATCGTATACTTATCTGCTTCCGATTGGTTAAGAGCTTCCAGGTGCGTCAGGTCCAGGTTCTTCTTCAATGCCGGGATTAACTGGTATTCCTCGGTGAGCTGTTGGGCTAGCTTTTTACCTCTCAACCCTATCCAGCTATCAGCAATCGCCTTGCCGTCGTTGTTGACCATATTGGCTACGATGTGCAGGTGCAGGTGCGCTTTATCCGTATGCTTGATGACGGCAAACTGTGTATTGACCACGCCTAACCCCGATAAGTATTTCAGGGTTATCTCCTTTAATGTTTCATCGGACGGATTTTCTCCGGGGTAAAAACTTAAGATGGCATGCAAACAGGCTTTTTGCTTGGAGGGCCGCATTTGCTGCTGAATCATAAAATCTTCTGCCATCAGCCTGTAGTCATGCCCTCGTACCTCCTCAACAAGCAATACCTCCGCCCCGGGCTTATCGCAGACATATCGGCAAGTATGGTAAAAAGAATCTGCCTGCAGCTGTTTACTTATCATGGTGGAGTTTCTTTAAAAGCTCGTCTAAATGCTTTCTATACCCTTCGAAATAGAGCATGGCCCGTGGCACGCCTTCCTGGTGGCAGTTTTTTGCCAACTGGTTAAGATTGTTGGCCATCCCGATCAGTTGCCTGACAAAATGCCTTTCCTCGTCGGTTAACCGGCTGTTGATCCTTGCCTGGATGGCCGCCTGCCGGATAAGGGCGGAGGCTTTTAGGCCGGCGCCAGCCGCTTTTTCCCGGATAATAAAATATTCTGAACGGGTAAACCGGATACAGACCCTGATTTCTCTTTTGATGGCTTTCGGCGGTCTGCCGGCTTTCTTTTTCTTCTTACTCACTGTTTCCATACATCCTCGTTTTAAATGGTTATTGGCCTGTATTCCCCTGTGCGACCAGCGGGAGCATAGGGCGAGCGTTGTTGTCGGGGCTTTTTGGCCGACAACAACACCGCTCGCCTTAAACTTCGAAAAGTCTTTATTACCAACACAGTCGTTTCTGGCTGTAATTTTTTTGTTCATCATGAATTATTATACTTCTGCCCTGTTATCTTCTGCTTCCATTCTTCTATGAGTCCTTTTAAGACTCGTAGTTAAGCTATTGCTTTGTGAATGGATACTGGTGTTATCCATTGGTGGTTTCCCCGCTGAATGGCGTAAAAATAGTTCTGCCAACTGTTGTTCTGGTGGCTCACATCCCGGCATTTTATAAAAACAGCGGAATTGAATCCCCGGAAAAATTGGCAGTTCTGGATGCCTGTTTTCACCCGTCCAGGCTTGCCTATCGGAATAAACCGGCGCTTACCGCAGTGCATCGGCGTTAAAAATCTTGGGAGACTCCACGCCATAGCGCCGCACATTGGTTTTTAAATCCATCCACAATTGAATATTATAATCCGCTAACTCCATCACTTCATCCGGGGTGAGTTTGTGCGGATTAGAAACGGTAAGGGTAGATTTACTTGGTTCCTGCTCGGGGGAGGCGGAAAAAATATTGGGTGCGTAGCCCTCGCCAATCTCACAGGATTTGCCAATAGCCATACTGTTACCGAACAATTTGATTTGCTTGCCGCTGCTTAAATACAGCGTTTTTCTTTTAAACTCTGCCATGATTTAAAATTTGAATGATTGATAATTAAATTGCTGCTGAAAAAGAGGGGAGTGGCCAACCAAGGGAAAGCCCCCAAAGAGGGAACCCCCACGGGTAACCTTTCGAGGAACCTTTGTTATAAAGACGGGAAATAGGGAATGATGCCGTTGCATCATATCGCTGTTTGACTGGTATCTGTTCTCCGGTTAATGGGATTTCCCCGGTGTCATTACGTATCCTGTTGTTCATACTTCACTGTTTCATGTTCACGCTTCAGGGACAACTTTCCCAGATGTCTCCGGGCGATTTCGCTGGAATAACGGAAAGATAATTTTCATAAAGTGAGCACTGGACAGGCGGCAAAAAGAAAAGCGGCCGAAAACATTGGTTTTCAAACCGCCAGATTCGCCAGCCGTCTTAAATCCATCATAAAAAGGTTCGAAAATTGTACAGGGAGGACGACTTGAAAGGACAAAGTGGAATTATTTCCGCTTTGTCCTTTTTTAACTTTGGTGAGGTACTCGAAAATTATACTTACTTTGCTAACCCATGAGCGCTATTCGCTTTTTAGGTTCCCTGACCTTGTCGATTATATGTTGCTCCTTGAATGCTCAGGTCAATTTGACCAATGGCCTAATGGCATATTATCCCTTTAATGGAGATGCAAATGATCATAGCGGCAACAATAATAATCCTTCCTTCAATAACGCAACCCCCACTGCCGGCAAATCCGGCCTCCCGAATACTGCTTATTATTTCAACGGGCAGAATTCCTATATGCAAATCCCCAATAGCCCGCCGATCAACTTCGGAACCCAGTTCTCCATTTATGCCCTTGTCAAGCCAACCGGCTATTATGAGGGACCCTGTCATGGAAACAGCATTCTCGAAAAAGGTTATGATTTTGTATCGGGGTTCTATCTTATCCGTTATGACGACAATGGTTTTACCAATGGTCAGAATTGCTCTCTCCCCCAGGCCGATACCCTGCATGAAAATCTTTATGGTGTCTATACTGGTCTTAATGCAGGCGGGTACACGCCGTTTATGGAATCAAATCGCTGGTACTCGATTGTTTACGAGTGTGACGGCCAAACGGTGAAATTTTATATAAACTGCGAACTTATTCTCAGTGCCCCATTGCCTGCTGGTGTTAACTTTACCAATAATTATGACCTGACATTAGGTTATGTTCAGCCTCCAAACCTTCCGTATTGGCTGAATGGGATCATTGATGAGGTCAGGATTTACAATAGACCGCTCAACGTGGCTGAGATCAATACCTTGTCTGGTGCGTGTGCTGTGACACCTTGCGTCCCTAACGTGACGGATTTCAACCAGACGCAGACTGCATGTGACTGGCAATCCATGCAATTTACCCCTGCTTTCCCGGACAGCATTTCAACATCTCAATGGGATCTCGGTGATTTGACAACGGCCACTACTACTACTGTTAGTCATACCTATGCAACGCCGGGAGATTATCCCGTCAGGCTGATCGTCCAATACAAAGGGGGATGTAAGGATACGATCACCAAAGATATCCCTGTCTTTCCCCCCACTGTAAGTTCTTCCATTATTGCCACCCAGGATACCACCTTATGTTCAGGGCAGCAGATAGTGCTGAATGGGCTGGGAAACCTGCCCTACTATTGCTGGTCTCCCGCTTCGACACTTTCAGGCACTTCTGTCGGGAACCCAACGGCAACGCCGAGTACCACTACTACCTATTATTGTACCTAACAGGTACCAGGTGCCAACCTTGTTTACAATGGGGATTTTTCTAAAGGCGATACCTCTTTTTTATCGGATTACTACCCGGTCTCTCCTAAAAATTCAGGAGCAGAATATAATGTTGGAAAGCTCCCCCCGTCCTGGAATTCCAGCCTCAGTAATTGCGTAGATCATACTACCGGGTCCGGCAACATGATGATGGTCAGTGGGTTCAAGGGATTCGCAAAAATCTGGTCACAAAATGTAAGCATCCAGCCTAACAAAGACTATGTATTTTCATGCTGGGTTCAATCTTTATCGGCTACAAGCCCCGCAACACTTAATTTTTTCATCAATGGGGCAATTATGGGCAATAATATCCAGGCGCCGGCCGGCACATGCCAGTGGGTTCCTTTTTCGATCACCTGGAATTCAGGTGATAGCTCCAATGCGATTCTAAGCCTGGTCAGCCAGGGCGGCATCGATGGAAGTCTTTTTGCCCTGGACGATATTTCTTTTGCTCCTTTTCAAAATCTATATGACTCCGTAAATGTTGCAGTGGCTGCCTATCCAAACCTTAAGACACTTGGGGACACTACGGTTTGCGGGCCTTATCCTGTTCCATTATCGGCCACAGGAGCGCTTCATTACAGTTGGTCCCCCGGCGCTGTTCTTTCGGATTCAACCATGGCCAATCCAATTGCGAATACAAGTGCAAACACCAATTACGTGGTGACAGCATATAACAATGCAGCATGCAAGGCTACCGATACCGTGGAGGTGAAGGTGCTGCCCGTACCGGTATTCGGCCTGTCCCCCGAAGCTGCCGAATTCTGCCAAGATGTCTCCTTTACTTTAACTGCCCAGGGTGGAGATATCTATCAATGGTCCTCTGCACTTCAAGGTCAGGGCCTGTCATCCCATAATAGTTATTCAGGTACTGCTTCTGCAGCCGATACCTTTGCGGTCATTATATATAACTCTACCTGCCTGTTGGCCGACACCTTGCACACCGTTATCAGCGTCGATACCATTCCAATACTTACCCTTACCAAATCCAATGACATCGACTGCACCCATCCCCAGGCTAAATTGACGGCGATAGGCGGCAACACCTATTCCTGGACTCCTGCATCTTCGC
This sequence comes from Chitinophagaceae bacterium, assembly GCA_036500065.1. Lineage (GTDB taxonomy): Bacteria > Bacteroidota > Bacteroidia > Chitinophagales > Chitinophagaceae > JACMLD01. The sequence goes on from DASYCT010000007.1 coordinate 4,721, forward strand.
TTAGTGGTATCGATTCCCCTTCGCCCATTGCCACTCCCGGGGAAAGCACATGGTATACTGTATCAGTTACCAACGGCGCCTGCATTGCCCGGGATTCCATTGAAGTACTGGTTGATTTGGGCGGCAAGAACGGTACGTACAGTGTTCCGAATGCATTTACACCAAACGGGGATGGAGTAAATGATTGTTTCCGGGTCAAGTATTGGGGATTAATCAAAACCTTCGAGTTGTCTGTATATAACCGCTGGGGCGAAAGAGTATTTTATACCCGAAACTTATCTGATTGCTGGGACGGAACATTCAAAGGTATACCACAGTCGCCCGACACTTATGTGTATGTAATCAAGGCTTCCTCTCCGTGTGCCGCTTCCGCATATATTTTCAGGAAGGGAACCGTACTACTCATCCGGTAATTATTCATGAATTAATATAAAATTTGTAATTTCAGCGCCAATTACTGTTCGTATGGAAGATTTATATACCCAACAGACACATGACTTTCTTAATGAACGATTTAAAGAGACCGTGGAGGGGATCTATTTTGCTCACCAGCCGATATACGGATATAGAACATCCTATGCCGCTGGAAGCAATATTGCCCGGTATATAGTATCCAAATCCATTCTGAACGCTTTGAATCAGTATTCGGTTTCGAATTTTATTGACATTGGCGGGGCGGAGGGATACACAGCTTTCCTGGTCCGGTCATTATTTAATATTCCTGTAAAATCGACCGACCTTTCGGAAATGGCCTGTAGGATGGCCAATGAGATTTTTGGTATAGAAGCCATTCCGGCTGATATTCATCATTTGCCGTTTAAGGACAGGGAATTTGATGCGGTGGTCTGCAGTGAGACTATCGAGCATGTGACGGACTATAAAAGAGCAATAGAGGAATTATTAAGGATTACAGCAAAAGTGCTGATCATTACAGTTCCTCACGAAACCCCGGAAATCGTTGCTGCAAATATCAGAGATAAGGTGCCCCATGGACACATCAATTATTTCGAAACGGGGACCCTCGATTATTTAAAAGAACAGGGATACAATATTCAATTTGAAAAAATGCTTTCGCCGCTTTTGATCGTCCCGAGGGTGTTGGTTGAGGGATCCAGGAAAACAAGGAATAATTTTCCATATAACTTATACAATGGCGTCACACCGATCTTAAGAAAGATCTTCGGCCTCAGAAGTGCGAACAGATTAGTGGATGCCGATGTAGCCGTTGCCAAAGCAATCGGCCCTTACGGTGGAATAACTTTTACGATTACAAAGGGTAATATTCCCCGAAAGGAAAATATAAGAAAAATTAAAGCGAAAGATTTTACCAGCATCAGCGTAAAGGAATATCATCTGTAAAAAACTTTATCAGCCCCTCCCCGACAATCAGGACGCAGCGATGAAATGCAAAAGAACCCGCATCATATTACCATGGGTCTATCAGTCTCCGCGCCGGGGGAGCGTGATTCAGTCCGCTCTGGCAGGAGGTAATTTTTAAGGAATCCCAGGATTTAATAAAGACAAAATATTTTACCTCAAGGTAAATAAGATTATTCCCGCTCTTATTCAGACATGAAAGGAACTCTTTACCATTTGGTTGTGTCAATTGGTTTTTCATTAAAATCTGTTACCCACTTAAGATGTGATGCAAGTCTTCGTTCCTCAAATAATTGCGCATCGTCGTCGGTTAAGAAACAATCATAACCCCTGCTGATGATCTTCACCGATTGGTCTTTTTTGTTTACATATAGTGTCCCGTGGTTGATCCATGTACAGAAACCGACAAGATTTATAAGATAAGAAAGTACAAAAAGACCCTATATTATTCCTCCGATGGAAAATAGGATGGCCCTCAACGGTGATTTTACCGGAAACATTGAACCGGTTCGAAAATTGTACAGGAAGGCGACTTCGCCCGCCATCGTTTTAGCGACGGCGGACTTTTTATTTTCCGTCAAACACCCGCTCTACATATCCGTCCGTTCCGTTCACCCGGATTCGCTGTCCGTCTTTGATCAGCCTGGTAGCATTCTCCACCCCGACAACTGCCGGTATGCCATATTCACGTGCGATCACTGCTCCATGGGTCATCAGTCCGCCAACTTCGGTGACAAGGCCTTTTATGGATACAAACAAGGGTGTCCAACTGGGGTCAGTAAAGGAGGTGACTAATATGTCTCCCTCTTCCAGATCGGCATCTTCCATGTTTAAGATGACACGTGCCCGTCCCTCTATAATCCCGGAAGAAACGGCAAGGCCTGCAATAGCTCCGGCCGGGAGATTTTCCCGTTTGTACTTACCTGCAATGATTTCACCGTCGGACGTAATAATGCGTGGGGGAGTTAGTTTTTCATAGATTTTGTACTCGTCTTTTCGTTGGCTGATGACCTCGTAGTTAAGTTTATTGGTGCGTACGACTTCATGAAGTTCTTCAAAAGTGAGATAGTAGATATCTTCTTTTTCATGAATAACATTGGCTTGTACGAGTTGCCCGGCTTCTTTCAGCAAAGCCTGCTTATAAACGAAGTAGCGGCTAACAATACCGTATTTTGGATATTCACGATAACCGATGAAATTCCGGAGCAGGCTGATCATTTGTTTTGTTTCCTGGACCTTTTCTTCAGCACCCGGTAATTGATTCAACCGATCCAATAATTCCTGTTCCTTTTTCAACGCTTCCTGCAGACCTTGCTCAAATTTCCGTTTGCCTGCATTGGGCTCAAAATTTTTAATGTTATTGAGAATCATGGGGACAAGTGTAGTTGGTTTTTCGCTCCAACGGGTTCTCGTAATATCTATTTCCCCGGCACAACGCATTCCGTATATGCTGAGGTAAGTATAGATAGCTTCGCGGGTTCCTTTCCACCATCCAGCTTAACCAGTTCATCCAAAAAATTATCATTCTTTACATGTTGTAAATAATCAATTACTTCCGGGTAAGGGCGAACCAGGTCTGCGACATCCAATAGCGCCAGGCCCATTTCTGAGGTAATATTGTTGGGCGCAGATTGAGAAAGCGTGTCTGCCGCATTTTTTTCACCTAACCACTCCTTCATTTTTTCATTGATCCATGAAGAAGCATCCATGGCAGCCATAATCACAGCATGACTTTGCGGATCAAATAAGATATTCTTTAGCTGCTGGATATCTTCCAGGATAAAATCAAACAGGTCCGGTCCTGATTTCGTGTGGATGTTATGCTTTAACGCTTCTATCGATGTTTGGCTACGCCTGACCAGGTTAGCAACGATGGCCGGGTCGTTTTTCACTTGTGTTCGAAAGCCTGCAAATGAAGCAGGTTTATGGCTTTTACCGGGACCCGGTTCTTTTTTATCACCCGGTATCATTTTTATGAAATCTCCCCGCTCTACGATGGTCGTCAGCGCGTCTTTTATGAGCGGATCAGATTGTCCCAGTGTATCTATGAGTGTTTTTCTGCCGTCGGATGAAGCCAGCATAGAGGTAAGATCAACAAATAACCTTCCTCCGGCCTTACGCATGGGTGCACGGGTCATTAACAGGTAAAAAGATAATCCCAATGGTTTAATGGGATCGGTCATCATTTGTTGATGACCGACAGATACATAGACGTGATTTTCCTGGTCATTCGCTTCGGGGATCGGGTATAAAGTAGTGATTGGCCGGGCCTGGACAATATAAAATGTATCATCGACCAAACACCATTCGATGTCCTGGGGGCGACCGAAATGTGCTTCGATCTTTCTACTTATACGTTCAAGCTGTACAATCTGTTCATCTGTCAGTGCTTGCCTGTTTTGTCGCTCAGGCTCAATCTCCTGTTCTTTCGTACCGCCATCTTTTAAGGCATAAATAGCCTGTTTCTTGGTGGATATCCTTTTATCGATCATCTTGCCGTTACACACTTTATAGTTATCAGCATTCACCAGGCCGGAAACCATGGCCTCGCCAAGTCCGAAACCGGCATCAATGGATACCACTTTCCTGTTAGAAGTGACGGGATCGGCAGTAAACAAAATTCCTGCTGCCTGCGGGAAGACCATCTTCTGAACAACCACGGACAGGAGGACTTTACGGTGGTCGAAGCCGTTTTGAAATCGGTAAATTATTGCCCTCGCGGTAAACAACGATGCCCAGCACTTGCTGATATGCTGTAGGATTGCCTCCTTCCCGATAATGTTCAAATAGGTATCCTGTTGTCCCGCAAAGGATGCTGCCGGCAGGTCTTCCGCCGTGGCACTGGACCGCACAGCAAAGGCATCTTTTTCACCAACCTTTGTGAGATAACCCGCAATCTCTTCTGCTATATCCTTAGGAATGGGTGTTCTTTCGATGGCCATACGGATCTTTGCACTGATTTCGCTGATAGTTGATCGATCTTCTGCTTTAAGATGCGTTAATTCATCCAGCAAGCTGTCAAGTTCCCGGTTATTTTCGATTATTTTTTTATACGCATCGGTGGCAACACAAAAACCCTCCGGCACCTGTATCCCCTTGATTTTGGACAGTTCACCCAGGTTAGCGCCTTTGCCTCCTGCAACCATAAACTTTGATCGGTCGATCTCCTGGAAAGAAAGTACGTAGCTGTTCATATTTTCTTTTGCTATCTGAATTTTAATCTTAATAGCCGGTACGAAAATAACCAGAATTTTATATCACCTTAAAGGATGGCTTGTAAAATAAACCCTCAAACAAATTTCGAATTGTTTTGTTAAAGATCCAAAGTGGTAAAGAGCTTTAGTATTTTTATTATTCATTGAAGCGCTTTCATGCGAAAGTTGCGCCAGGCGATTTTCATGGGTGGGCCGACATGCACCTGCATGCCGAGAAAACCACTAAACTTCCTGTTGACAGTATCGTTGTCCGTTACATCGCTCATCAGGACACCATTGATATAATGCTGCATACGATTGCCCCTGACCACGATCCGGTATTCGTTCCAGTCATCTTTTTTGATAGCTGCCCTTAGGGTAGCCGTATCTCCCAGTGAGGCGATCACCTGTTTGGGCAGCCATTGATTGTTCGCAATATGCGCCTGCAGCGAGTCCGGTGAAACCTGTACCGGGGGCAATAGTGTTTTCTCACCCTGCGAAGCAAGTGTCGTCCGTTTACGTTCCTCGTAATTGCTCCCGGTGTACGTATTGGGTCCGTTCAAATCCGCCTGGTAACCCCTTAATGCATTGGGAACGCCATCTATCTTTTCACTTCGGTAATTAATCCCGCTGTTACCTTTGGCGGAAATCTTATACTCCACCCTGATTTCAAAATCCTGCGGCATAGTCCCCTGCCAAATGATAAACGAATTGCGTTTTAATAAGGTTTGCGGCGTCACCTCTCCTACAAGACAACTGTCTTCCACCCGCCAATAGGTCGTATCGCCTTCCCAATTGTTTAAGGTCTTACCATCGAAGATCCGCACAAAACCGTCTTTGTCTTTTTGCGGTTCCTGGCGCTTTTGGATATATTCCGCCACGTCTACCATCGGGGCGATCCATATTTCCCGTTCATGATCTTTCAGGAAATGTATCAAACGACTGTGTTCAGCCAACCCGACATTGATGGGATGTCCCCCACCCACGCCATGAAACAGGAAGACAAGCAGGGTATGGGTCTTCATCGCCTGTTTTACTAAATCGATCATTTGCTCCGCCGTCTGGCCGTTCATTGCATAGCAGTTAACGTTGTCGAGGTTGACGCTGCCAATAACATCCATCGCGGGGCTGACGCCTCTCGCTGCAACAAAATCTTTTCGCAGACCGTCATAGAAAGACGAACCGCCGATCGTTACATCGCCACAGGGATAAGCAAATGTCCGTTTCGTTTTACCGTCGATGGCATTTAGCAGCGTGTTCGTCGCCCGGACTTCTTCTACGGCCCTCGTGACCGTGTACTTACTAAGATCATGATCAGCCGTTACAAAACTTCGCCCGGGGAGGCTGCCGTCGCAGGGATGAAACAGGGAATGATTGCC
>DASYCT010000008.1:0-11604 GCA_036500065.1 Chitinophagaceae bacterium
ATGGACAGCAGGTTATTGGCTGCAAACAACAGCACGTCCAGGTTTTGCTTCTGGTCTTCCCGCGGCTGGCTGCGTTTCAATAAATGGGACATACCGATAACCGAGTTCAGCGGGGTCCGTATCTCGTGCGACATAGTGGACAAAAATTCTGATTTCGCCTTCAATCCCTGCCGTGCCTGCGATGCCGCCAGCCGCAGGGTTTCTGAAAAACGATGCGATAACACCAGCGATTGCAGGAAGAAGAAGCCGATATACGCCGCAAACACCAATAGTTTTACTTCCGGTATCAGGTTGAAATAACGCAGGTTGATGGTAAAGAAAACTACCAGTGCCACGACGCTGCTTAGCATGGCATATACCGACCCGCTTCTTTTTCGCCGGAAAGCCTGTATATAAATCGTCGGGGCATAGAGGATATAGAGGAACATCAACCCGAGGTAGGGATTCAGTAATTGGGTGAACAGGTGAGGCGGGGTAAAAAATATCATCGCGGCATAACCAAAGCAGATATAAATCATGCCTTTCATTACCAGGCGGGACGCTTCCCGTGGATAAAGCGCAAGGGTATAAAAAGAGAAAAGGGCCACGGCCGTCACAAGGGTGAGGTATTCCAGCCGGATAGCAATATACCAGCTCAACCGGGGGAAAACAGCATGCAATACATAGAGGTCGGTACCTACCATCCGGTAGCTGTAGACGATGCAGAACAACGAGAAAAACAGGATGGCTTTATCCTTTGTGCCAAACACAAACAATCCAAAAAAGAAAAGACCGCCCATAAACAGGCAGCCGGCGAGTACAAGATCGCTCGCGGTTTCGCGGTGATGCTTTAACAGCAACATATTCCTGTCGCCAACCAGTATGTCTTTATACACTCCACCTTTGGAATGCCAGAAGTTGGCCACTTGTAATAAGAGATGCAGGGTATCGGCGGCCGTTCCCGCCCCCACTACCTGCGTGCTCCAGAAAGGAAAAGCTATATTGGCCGAGCTATCGGGAAGCCCGTTCTGTGCTATCTTTTTCCCGTTTACAAAGAGGCGGTACGCGCAATAGGTATCGGGTACTTCAAACCCGAGTTCCGGCCGTTGTTTCGGCAAGAGTACAGTAAGCGTATAGCTGGCATAGCCAAAAGAAGGATGTGCTTTGCGACCCTGGACGGCTTCTGTCCACAGCGAAGGAAAATGTATCAACTCCCCGGCGGGAATGGAATCGGTCGCCGGCGACAATAATTGTTTCCAGTAAAACTGCCATTCCCCGTCAAGCGGTATCCAGCCGGATGACAAATTGCTTTTGCGAAGATCCAGTATGCCCTGCGAAGCAAGCGGGGCGCCCACGTTCTGTGCGGATGAAAAGCAGGGCCAGCCAATTACTGAAACAAAAAGAACAAAAAGCGCCTGCCTGGTTTTTATCATAACGATGCCTGTATTTACCGGTTCCGGTACCTTATATGAAACGAATCCTACGGGTAAAAATGATACTACAGGTAAATACCATCACTATAAGCTAAAGTAATCATTTACTTACCCGCTCCTTCCGCTGCTAATATAACAAAAACGCCTTCCCGCGCGGGCGGAAGGCGTTTTGTCAACCGTTTCCGGCAATTATTTCTTTGGTTCCAACAATTTGAAGAACTGGTCCAGTTGCGGTAAAATGACGATGCGGGTACGGCGGTTTGCTGCCCTGCCTTCTGTGCTCGAATTGTCTGCTACCGGTTTGTATTCACTACGGCCGGCGGCGGCGATATGGGTGGGGTCCAATCCATATTGTTTTTGTAAGATCCGTACCACGGAAGTGGCCCGCTTAACGCTCAAATCCCAGTTGTCAAGCAATACGCCCTGGGCAAATGGCAGATTATCGGTATGACCTTCCACCATAAACTCAATATCGGGTTGGTTTTTCAATACGGCGGCTACCTTGCCCAACACTCCTTTCGCTTTCTCTGTTACATTGTAGCTACCGCTCTTGAACAACAGCTTATCCGAAATATCAATGTACACTACTCCTTTATCTACTTTTATATTGATGTCCTTATCATCGATGTTACCGATAGCTCCTTTCAGGTTCATCACCAATGCCATGTTCAGCGAATCCTTTCTTGCCATCGCCGATTGAAGGTCCTGTATATAGGCATCTTTTGCACCGATATTATCCAGTGATTTCTTAATGCTTTCCGCCTGTGAGCCGCTGATGACCGACAGATCCTGCAATTGTTTCAGGGCCTGTGTATTGTTTTCTTTCAGGAAACCGACTTGTTTGTTCAGTCCATCGATTTCTGCTTCCAGCGCTGCTCTTTTGCGTGACGCTTCTGCTTTATCGTCCTCGCAGCTTTTCAGACTGGCCTGTGCTTTTGACAGCTGGTCAGCTAATGTGGTTTCTCTTGCTTTTCCTGCTTCCTTCTCTGCCTTGAATTTCTTGTTGCTGACACAGGAAAATAGGGTAAGTGAGAGGAAGCCGATGAGTAAAAATTGGGGGATTTTCATATTGTTTGTGTTTTATTAAGTTAAACAGGAACATGAGTCTTGTTCCGTCTAAGGCAAGTATTGTGCCTGTTATCCCTGCAAAATTAAAACATGCGCCGAAAAAGATTTCATAATCTTCGGTTAATTGGGCCCTGTCTGAATTAGAATATGATTAGAAAAACAAAAAACCACCCGGTCGGGGTGGCTTTTAAATATAGTTTGCGGGAGCGTAATTAGCCGTTCATGCTGGCGAGGAACTCTTCGTTGCTCTTGGTGCCACGCATGCGCTTCAGTAATTCGTTCATCGCTTCTTCTGTATTCATATCTGTAAGATACACGCGCAGCAGGTTCATGCGTTGCAGTACATCTCTTTCCAGCAGCAGGTCATCCCGGCGGGTGGAAGAAGCTACCAGGTCGATAGCGGGATAGATGCGGCGGTTGGCCAGGCGGCGATCCAACTGCAATTCCATGTTACCGGTACCCTTGAATTCTTCAAAGATTACTTCGTCCATTTTAGAACCGGTATCTATCAGTGCTGTAGCAAGAATGGTCAATGAACCGCCGTTCTCAATTTTACGGGCGGCGCCGAAAAACTGTTTTGGCTTCTGCATGGCGTTGGCTTCAACACCACCGCTCAATACCTTACCGCTGGCCGGGGCCACGGTATTGTGGGCGCGGGCAAGACGGGTAATTGAATCCAGCAATATCACTACGTCGTGACCGCATTCCACCAGGCGTTTTGCTTTTTGCAATGCGATGGTAGACACTTTTACGTGTTTCTCGGCGGGCTCATCGAAAGTAGAAGCGATTACTTCTGCTTTTACGCTGCGTTCCATATCGGTTACTTCCTCGGGACGTTCATCTACCAGCACGATCATCAGGTAACATTCGGGGTGATTGCTGGCAATAGCGTTGGCCACTGCTTTCAGCAACATCGTCTTACCTGTTTTTGGCTGCGATACGATCAATCCACGCTGGCCTTTCCCGATCGGTGTAAACAAATCCATGATCCGGGTGGAGTAATCAGACGGAAGCGTAAAAAGATTCAGCTTTTCAAAAGGAAACAAGGGCGTCAGGTAATCAAACGGTACACGGTCGCGCACTTCTTCGGGTCCCTTGCCATTGATCGTTTCCACTTTCAGCAATGCAAAGTATTTTTCTCCTTCTTTGGGAGGACGTACAGCGCCGAACACGGTATCGCCGGTTTTTAATCCGAATAGTTTTATCTGCGAAGGAGATACATATACATCATCGGGTGAACTCAGGTAGTTATAATCACTGCTGCGCAGGAAACCATAACCATCGGGCATCATTTCCAGCACACCTTCACCTTGTATGATACCATCGAATTCTATATTAAAGGCATCGGTGCGGCGTTGGGGATAGGAACGTTGCGGTTCGGAAGGGGTGGGATGGTGGGAAGGACCCGAACCATTTTCCATATCTTCTTCATCCCGATCGTCTTCTTCATTATCGTTTTCCTGCTCGCCGTCCTGCTCGTCTCCCTGTTGCACCATTGGCTGGCGGTCATCTGCATTGTTGGCATCGATAGGTTCTTCGGCGGGTATTTCTTCTTCTGTTTTCTTACGTCCTCTTTTTGGCGCCGGCTTTTCTTCCTTCTTTACAATCGTTTTCTTTGCTTCAGCCCTGGCGGGCTTTTCATCACCGCTTTCAACAATTGCTTCTTCGGTAGAATTGGCAGTAGATGTTTTTACAATACGTTTGCGCTTTGTTTTGCCATCATCGCCTTTTTGTGCGCTGGCCGTAACAGCCTGCTTATCAAGAATCTGGTAAATAATCGCTTGTTTATCCAGCTTTTTGGCGTTGGGGATTTTTAGCTGCTCTGCAATATCGAGCAACTCAGGAACGAGCATATCGTTCAGTTGGAGAATGTCGTACATAATGGAGTATTAAAACATCTAATCAAGAGCCAATCTTACAAGTTGTTGAAAAAATTTGAAATGAAATGTATGTTGAACGGAATGAAAAAACTGATGAGCTGTAGACGAAAGGAATGAACTTACCAGCCTGATTCCGGTGCAATGATACCACAAAAACACAAAAATCAAAAAAATATTTTTATCCCGGGCCCCTGCAAAGCAGTGTGTTAGCGGCTCCCCGTGGTTTTCGGCCTCCGCTGCCTGTCGGGTATAGTTATTTAAGAAGAACCATCTACCGGGTCCGTTTGTTTATACTACAGTATTTTTCGTTCAACAAAACCCTGTGGAAAACAAAGAATTAATGTGAACAACCCTATAGGCCGGATGTGGATAGGGCGTGATGAATTGGATGGCAATTGATAAATCGCTCCCGGAAAAATAAAATCTGTGGATAGCAGCGCAGTTGTTATTGTTCCACACAGCACTAAAAACGAAAATAATTTTACAACGTGGAATAATATACACATACCTGAATAAGCGCTTTAAAATCATGCCAGCACTGAATTTATTATTGTTAGATATTTGTGGATTGATGTGTATAACCTGGTGAAACCGGTTTTACCAAACGAATTTAAAAAAGGATATCCACGAATTCACACCCTTAATAGTAATAGATCTTTATAAAAAACAGATATACTATGATTACTAGTGATGTGCAAATAGGTATAGCAAAAGAAAAAATTGAAGCGATAGGTTTCATGGATTTGGAGATAGATGCGTCGATTGATTTGTTTGCCGGGATTGAACGATTGAAAAAAGAAAAGAACGCCGTCATACTGGCGCACTATTACCAGGAGCCGGATATACAGGACGTGGCCGACTATATCGGGGACAGCCTGGGCCTTGCACAACAGGCGGAAAAAACCACGGCGGATATCATCGTGTTTGCCGGCGTGCACTTCATGGCGGAAACGGCCAAAATACTGAATCCTTCCAAAAAAGTGCTATTGCCGGATTTGAAAGCAGGCTGCTCACTGGCCGACAGCGCCCCGCCGGAGCTGTTCAGAAAGTTTAAAGAGAAATATCCCGACCACCTGGTTATCTCCTATATCAATTGCAGCGCAGGTATCAAGGCGTTAAGCGATATCATCTGTACTTCCAGCAATGCGCAGAAAATAGTGGAAAGCCTGCCAGCTGACCAGAAGATCATCTTTGCGCCGGATAAAAACCTGGGCGCCTGGCTCAACAAAAAGACCGGCCGCAATATGGTTTTATGGAACGGGGCCTGTATGGTGCATGAAATATTCAGCCTTGAAAAAATCACCAAACTCAAAATGAGGCATCCAAATGCCAAACTGATCGCCCACCCCGAGTGCGAAGACCCCATACTTCGCATTGCAGACTATATAGGCTCCACTACGGGCCTCCTGAAGTTTTCGCAGGAAGATGTGTCAAAAGAATATATCGTGGCAACAGAGACCGGCATATTGCACCAGATGCAAAAGGCTTCTCCCCAAAAAACCTTTATTCCTGCTCCCCCGGACAATAGCTGCGCCTGCAACGATTGCCCGCACATGAAGCTTAACACATTGGAAAAGCTTTACTTATGCATGGAATACGAGGCGCCGGAGCTAATAATGGAGGAGAATTTACGGCATGCGGCCCGTAAGCCGATTGAAAGAATGCTGGAGATAAGTGCGCGTTACGGGTTGTAAAAACCGGTTGACGCTCTTTTCATGCCTTATGTACGGCTTTAGTACGGAGTATGTACGAAGTATCTACGGAATACCTATGGAATATGTATGGAGTATCTATAGAGTACCCAGGCAGTATAGCCGGCAGACCGGTAAGATTTATTCGGCTTCGGCCACGACTTCCTTTACTTCGGGTATCATGCGTTTCATCATTCCTTCGATACCTGCTTTCAGGGTAATCATGGAGGAAGGACATCCGCTGCAGCTGCCCTGGAGCATCAGGTTGACGGTTCCCTCGTTATAGCTTTTGAACTGGATAGCGCCGCCATCCATTTCCACGGCCGGTTTTACATAGTTTTCCAGCAATTCCTTGATGCGTTTTACCACATCGTCGTCGTCTGCATCGACGGTATTGCTGCTTTCCTGTTTCATCACTGCTACTTCATCCTCGTTGACCACCGGTTTTCCTTCTTCCAGGTATTCTTTCAGAAACTGGCGGATGGCGGGGATCACATCACTCCATTCGGTTTCACTGGTCTTGGTGAGTGTAACAAAATTGCTGGCAATAAACACCGCTTTTATAAAGGGAAAACCAAAAAGTTCGGTCGCCAGCGGAGAAGGTTTTGCACTTTCCACATCCTGCAGGTCGATGCTTTTACCCGGGTACAGCAGTTTGTTGGCTACAAACTTCATCGTCTCCGGGTTGGGAGTCATTTCTGTGTAAATACTGATAACGGGATTGCCTGTTTTTATCATAACGCACAATTTTCACTGCAAAAATAACAAATTACGGGGCAGACTGTTTATAAAATCGGGAAACACCCTTATTTGGAGCCTGTTTCGCCCTTTCCGCCTGCTGTGTGCTGGTGGACCCGGGAAAGCCGGAAATTGAAGAAATGGGCGGAAACGATGGCCGCTACCGCCGGGAACAGCAATAATAAATGCGCTTCGTGCCATACCTGTTTGCCGAGCAGCAGCAACATACCTACCGTAAAAAATGCCAGGGGCATAAAACGGCGGTGGTGCTTCCGGTAGCCGTGGTAAAGCGTGCCGGCGCCGACCAAAAAGGCCAGCAGGATCATAAAATATTCAAAAACAGGGTTATCGATGATATTGACCCCGAGCACCGGCAGGCTGGTCAGCAACAGCGGGAGCACGGCACAGTGGATGGCGCAGGCCACCGAAGCGGTAATTCCGACAGCATCCCAATTGAACTTTCCTTTCATAAACGGCAAAAATACAATAATTGCAACAATGTTGCATCAACCCTGTTATTAATATTTATGAAAATTTTCCCTTGTCATCGTACTAACTTTGCAACATCATGAAGCGAAAAACTATTTTTTATATTGTCTTTTTTATATTGCTCTTCGGCGGCTTTATGTATGGGCTGGGTCGGGCAATTCCCGGTTTCAACGAAGTAAAGCTGCCCGTACTGTCCTATGTGCAGCCGTTCAGTTTCCAGGACCAGGACGGAAAGACGATCACTAAAAACGATGTCCTGGGGAAAGTCTACGTGGCCGAGTATTTCTTTACGACATGCAAAGGCCTCTGCCCGAAGATGAATACGAATATGAAGCAGGTGTACGAGCTGTTTAAAGACAAAAAAGACTTTGCCATTCTTTCGCATACCGTCGACCCGGAAACGGATTCCGTGAGCAGGATGAAACGCTATTCCGATTCGCTGGGGGTGGGCGGCAGCAACTGGTGGTTCCTGACAGGATCAAAAGACAGTTTATACAGAGCGGCCCGGCTAAGTTACCTGCTCGACGATCCTAAAAACAACAGGGAAAGCATCGCCAACCAGTTTATCCATACCCAGTTCTTTGCGCTGGTGGATAAAGAGAGCCGGGTCAGAAAGATTTACGACGGGTTGAAAAAAGACGAGCTGCAGGAAATGGAAAAAGATATACGGGACCTGTTAAAAGAAAAGGCTACGGGACCCTTTGCAAATTCACTGTTTAATAACAATCCCGAGTAAGTCAGTGCTGAGCTGTCAGTAGTGCGTCTTTTGCGGAGCCCCATCATACTCACTACTGACAATTCACTACTTACCCCCTCACCATGACAACGGAGCAACACATACAGGATATTTTAAAACGCAACCAGTTGAGCGTAACCGGTAGCCGGACGCGCATACTGGAGCTTTTTCTTTCCCAGTCCGGCGCGCTGGCGCACGGGGATATTGAAAAAAAGACCGGCGAAAAATTCGACCGGGTGACCATCTATCGCACCTTGCAGACTTTTGTAGATAAAGGCATCATACATACCATTCCCACCGCGGATAATTCGGTCCGTTACGCGCTCTGCAAGGATGAATGCGTACAGGGCCATCACCACGATCACCATGTACATTTTGTCTGCCGCCAATGCGGCAGCACGGTATGCCTGGAAGAAGTAGCCGTACCGGACGTGAAGCTCCCCAAGGGCTATAAATCCACCCAAATCGAAGTAGTGGTGAACGGCGTTTGTAAGGATTGTAAATAATCTACCTTAGCGCTTTTACGAAATGTTGTTGTTAACGAACAACCTAATAATACTATGCCGAAAAAACTCTTTTTACTGGATGCCATGGCGCTTGTATTCCGGGCCTATTATGCGCTTATCCGCAGCCCGCGGGTTACTTCCAAAGGGAAAAATACCAATGCGCAGTTTGGTTTTACCAATGCGCTGATAGAGCTGATCAACAACCAGAAGCCATCTCACATGGCCGTATGTTTCGATACCCATGCTCCCACCGAACGCCATATCGATTTTGCCGATTACAAGGCCAACCGGCAGGAAGCACCGGAAGACCTGGTGAACGCGATCCCCGATATAAAGAAGATCATTCGCGGGTTCAATGTCCCGGTCATCGAGGTCGACGGTTATGAGGCCGACGATATCATCGGCACGTTAAGCCAGCAGGCGGCAACCCGGGGCTACGAAGTATTTATGGTGACCCCTGATAAAGATTACGGCCAACTGGTCACCGACACCATCAAGATATACAAACCCGGCTACCAGGGTGGCGATGTGGAAATTATCGGTCCCGCGGAAGTATGCGCCAAATGGAATATAAAGGAAGTGGCGCAGGTCATCGACATACTCGGCCTGATGGGCGATGCGGTGGACAATATCCCCGGCATACCGGGAGTGGGAGAAAAAACCGCCGCCAAACTACTGGCGGAATGGGGCACCCTGGAAAAAGTATTGGAAAACGCAGACAGCATCAAGGGTGCGCTGGGAGAAAAAGTGCGCAACGGCAAGGAGCTCGCCATCATGAGCAAAAAGCTGGCGACCATCATTACGAAAGTACCCTGCGAATTTCATGAAGAAGACTTCTGCCTGAAAGAATGGAACAAGGGGGTGCTAAACGAAATATTTACCGAGCTGGAATTTAAAACCATCGGCAAGCGGATACTGGGAGACGAATTCAGTGCGGCGGCGACAACCGCGCCCGAAGGCATTCAAAAAGACCTGTTCGGCCAGCCGATAGAAGCCCCGGCAAAAAAAATAAAGCCGACGCCCACAAAAGAAACGAAAGAAGAAATACAGGTGGAAGTGGAGATCGATATCATTACGACCGTTCTTGCGGCCAACAATATCCGTACTACCGACCATACCTACGAACCGGTGGTGGGAGTGGAAGCGATCAAAAAGCTGGTCGCCGAACTGCTGACAAAAAAGGAGATTTGTTTTGACACGGAAACCACCAATATCGACCCGAACGATGCCGAGCTGGTGGGCATGAGCTTTTCACACACCCCCGGGCAGGCATGGTTCGTGCCCTGTCCCGCCGACCAGGCCGAAACGGCCAGCTTGCTGAAACTATTCGGACCGCTTTTCGCCAGCGAAAAGATCACCTGGATAGGGCAAAACCTCAAATACGATATGCTGGTCATGAAATGGTATGGCTACGAATTGAAAGGGAAAACATTCGATACCATGCTGGCCCATTATGTGATAGAACCCGATGGCAAACGGAGTATGGACGCATTGAGCCTGCAATACCTTGCCTATGAACCGGTGCACATCGAAGAGCTGATTGGAAAAAAAGGAAAGACACAGGGCAACATGCGTGATGTGGAACTGGATAAGATAACTGCTTACGCAGCCGAAGATGCGGACATCACCCTGCAGCTTAAAAATATATTCACTCCCCTGCTCAAAGACAAAGAGGTAGAAAAGGTATTTGCCGAAGTAGAGAACCCGCTGGTGGAAGTACTCACCGCGATGGAATTCGAAGGGATAAGGGTCGATATGGACTTCCTGAAAGAATATTCCCTGGAGCTCGATAAGGATGCCCGGCTGGCGGAAGAAAATGTTTACCAGCAGGCGGGCGTACGTTTCAATCTTGCGTCGCCCAAACAGCTTGGGGAAGTATTGTTTGAAAAACTGCAACTGGACCCCAAGGCTAAAAAAACAAAAACAGGCCAATACGCCACGGGCGAGGATGTGTTATTAAAACTGGCCAACAAAAGTAAGATAGTAGAGGATATACTGGCGTTTCGTGAGCTGACCAAACTGAAATCAACTTATGTAGACGCACTGCCATTGATGATCAACCGAAAAACAGGACGGGTGCATACTTCCTATGCGCAGGCCGTCGCCGTTACCGGCCGCCTGTCGAGCAACAACCCCAACCTGCAAAACATCCCGGTGCGTACCGAACGCGGCCGGGAGATCCGCAAGGCCTTTATTCCCCGCGACAGCGGGCATGTGCTCTTATCGGCCGACTATTCGCAGATCGAGTTGCGCATCGTTGCGGCTATCAGCGGCGACCCCGCCATGTGCGATGCGTTTAAACAGGGAAAAGACATTCATACCGCCACCGCCGCTAAAGTGTACAATGTAGAAGAATCCGCCGTCACCAAGGAAATGCGCTACAAAGCCAAAAGCGTCAACTTCGGCATTATCTACGGGCAGGGCGCTTTTGGTCTTGCTGACAATCTCGGCATCAGCCGCACGGAAGCCAAGGAGATCATCGATAATTATAAAAAGCAATTTGCCAACATACAGCGCTACATGGACGACACCATGAACTTTGCGCGTGAAAACGGGTATGTTCAAACCCTGATGGGCCGCAAACGCTGGCTGCGGGACATCAACAGCGCCAATTTTACCGTCCGTGGTTTTGCAGAGCGCAACGCCATCAACTCCCCCATACAGGGCACGGCCGCCGATATGATCAAACTGGCGATGGTGAAAATCCACCATGCTTTCCACAAAGCAGGGTTTAAATCAAAAATGCTCCTGCAGGTGCACGATGAACTGGTATTTGACGCGGTAAAAGAGGAAGTAGCCACCATCCAGCCCATCATACTGGATTGCATGCGCAGCGCGTTACCGCTTCCCAATGGAGTGCCCGTAGAAGCGGAAATCGGGGCCGGGACCAACTGGCTCGAAGCTCATTAAATATTAATTAAACTTAATGCATTGAGGGTGAGCAAGATTCGTAAAATATGCAATAATGAACGCTCTTAATTCGTTGAAGCCGAAGCAGCGGCATAAATGTTGTTTGATTGTTATTGCCGTTTCATCTGTCGTCTGAAAAGCCCCGGAAAGCTGTAAAAACCTCTACATTAACAT
>DASYCT010000009.1:0-4392 GCA_036500065.1 Chitinophagaceae bacterium
TCTGGACCGGTGCACTGTCAAGCTGGGGCATCGCTCTTGTGAAAGCAGGCAATAGCGTAGAAACCCTTCCCTCCGGCACCGCCATTACCTTTGGCAATACCTCCAACCCGCAGGATCTTTCCAATTACAATGTATTTGTGATTGATGAACCCAACATACTGTTTACCGCTGCGGAAAAAACAGCCATCCTCAATTTCATCCACGCCGGCGGCGGCCTGTTTATGATCTCCGACCACAATGGTTCCGATCGCAATAACGATGGGCATGATTCTCCCAATATCTGGAACGACCTGATGACCAACAACGGCATTATCTCCAACCCCTTTGGTTTTAGCATCGACCTGGTCGACATTTCAGAAACCAGCAGCAACCTGCTTACCAACCGGAGCGCCAACCCCATCCTCAATGGTTCGCAAGGCAGCGTAACGAGCCTGCAATTCAACGATGGCGCTACCATTACCATCCAGCCATCGGTCAACAGCACCGTACAGGGCTTAATCTGGCAAACCAGCGCTACCACCCAAAGCACCACGAAAATCATGAGCGCCACTTCTACCTACGGCACAGGCCGTGTGTATGTAGTCACCGACAGTTCGCCCATGGATGATGGCACCGGCGCAGCTGGCAACGACCTGTTTGTAAGCTGGTCCATCCCCACCCACACGGCGTTGTTCATGAACGCATCGTTCTGGCTGGCGAAGCTGCAATAGCTTTAATCAATGTGAAAATGTGAAAATTTAAAAGCCCCCCGCGGATAATATCCGCGGGGGGCATTTAATTTATAGTACGCTGTTAATTTTTCATCATTCCACCCTCAAACTCTCCACCGGGTTCGCCAGCGCCGTCCGTATCGTTTGTACACTTAGCGTAAGGACAGCAAACAGCAGCAACAGCAACCCGCTGATCCCGAATATCCACCAGCTCATCGAAGTACGATAAGCGAAATTATCCAGCCATTTATACACCGCCCACCACGCAACAGGAACAGCAATAAAAAAAGCAATCAGTACCAACCGCACAAAATCCCTTGACAGCAACGACACGATACCCGTCACCGATGCTCCCAATACTTTTCTCACTCCTATCTCCCTCGCACGCGTATTCGTGGTATAGATAACAAGCCCAAGCAACCCCAGGCAGCTTATAAAGATCGTCAGCCCCGTGGCCCATATCAACAGGTGCGACATATTTTCCTCCGTTTTATACATCTTCGCCAGCGTATCGTCGAGAAAAGCATAATTAAAATCTGCATCGGGATAAATCTGCCGGTATGCCTTCTGTATCCTGGCAATACCGCGCTGCCACAGCTGTCCCTCCGCATCCTGCGGCCGCAGCAGGATATGAAATATAGGCCCTTTGCTCCCGGCAAATACTACCGGCCCAATCGGCGAGTGCAGCGACTCCTCGTGAAAATCCTTCATCACACCTACCACGGGAAGCTGTTTCCCGTTTAACGTCAATTGCTTATTCAATATCGTTTCGGGATGCTGAAAACCCAGCAGTTTGGCGTAGGTCTCATTCACCAGCAGTTCCCGGAAAGTATCGCTCTGCGCCACATTTCTCCCCGCCAGTATTTTTACCTGGTACAGCTTTAAGTAGTTCGTATCTCCCCACCGGAGGTCCACATTCAAATGCAAATCCGGTCTCGCACTATAGCTTACATTGGTATAAGCCACCCCTCCCGAAGCGGGGCTGAAAAAACCGCTGCTGGCCATCTCCACTTCCGGTATCGCCTTTATATCATTCAACAATTGAGGTCCGCGTGAACGAACGGTGTCAAAAGGAAGGTCAAATGTCAGTATCGCCTCTTTCCGAAAACCTAAATCCTTGTTCAGCGTGTAATGGATCTGTTTGCTGACCATCAGCGTGGCGATGATAAAAAACTGTGCGATGACAAACTGCGACACCGTCAGCACTTTGCGTATCCGTACACTGCGCACCTGCCCGGTTCCGGTAAACACCTGGTTCTTTAACACCAGCACGGGGTTGAATCCCGCCAGTATAAACGCGGGGTAAAGACCCGAAAGAAAACTAACTCCCAGTGTGATCAGCAACAAAAACACTGCAATGGAAGGTTGGTGCAGTAAATCAAACTGCAGCCCCGCAGGAATAAAATCACGGAACATATTCAGCAACAGCGGCGTCAATACAATCGACAGCAAGGTAGCCAGCAGGGCGATAAAAAACGTTTCGCTCAACACCTGCCCTATCAATTGCTTTTTCGAACTTCCCATCGTCTTGCGTATGCCGATCTCTTTCGCCCGCCGGGAAGCCTGCGCCGTAGCGAGATTGATAAAATTGATGCAACCCAACAGCAACAGGAAAGCAGCCACCGCCAGTAACCCATACAATGCCGGCCTGTTACCGAACTCATGCCCTACCTCGGGATAATTGCTGTTGAAATGGATATCCGACAAAGGCTGTAACCGGAACTCCAACCGGTGTTGCTTATTCGTGTCCGTATTGTATTTTTTAAACAGGGCTGCCAATTGCCGCTCCGCACTTTCGCGACTACCGCCCGGAGCCAGTTTCACATACAGGTGCGAGTAGGCCATCCAGTCGTCCCACACCGTCATCATAAACCGTCCCTGCAGGCTTGTCTTTGCAATCGTGGCCATCGATATAAACTCGGCTCCTCTGAAATCGGTGTTCTCATTCAAATCTTTTACTATGCCGGATACCGTAGCCTGCAATTCATCGACACCATCATTATAAGTCAATACCTTTCCCTCCATCTTTTCCACAGGCACCCCGGGAAAGTATAGTTTCGCCCTGCTTTCTGTAAGCACCACCTTGAACGGGTCCCGCAGCGAAGCTACCGGCGATCCCGCCAGCCAGCGGTAAGAAAGCAATTCAAAATAAGCAGGGTTGGTAAAGACAATTTCCTTTTGGCTTTTGTAGGCCACTGCCGCCGCCCCTTCCTGCACGGATACCGTGGCCGTGGCATCTCCCTGGAACTGAAAAACCGGCACGGTTTGTTCCAGTCCCGTCAATTCATTTTGCACTGCACCGCCCAATGGCGCCGGCAACCCCGCACTATGCCCCTCTCCGCCATTGATATGCGCATCCATCACCACCCGGAATATCCTGTCCCCATCCTTCTCAAAACGGTCGAAACTGAATTCACGCCACACAATCAGGAATATCACGAGCGCCGCGCTGATCCCGATAGACAATCCCAGTATATTGATCAGGGAAAACAGCTTATTCCTCCTGAAATGCCTGAATGCCGTAATGCAGTAGTTTTTAAACATGTTATTTGTTTTAACCGGTTAGACCATAAGCAACCAAGAAAATGCCTGTTTCATAAATCATTTATTATCAACCCACTATCGCTCTACTCCGTAACCATACTGTCCGCTTTTGATGCAAATCGCGTTCGTTTTCGACAAAAGCGCCTTCGGCGCTTATTTTTTAACACGGAGGAAACGGAGTTAGGGAGGACACGGAGAAAGAATTTTATAAACTTACCTAAATAATCTCTCCGTGAACTCAGTTGCTCCGTTTCCTCCGTGTTAAAAAACAGGGTGTCGAAGACACCCGATTCCCCCCAAAATTGCGTAGATTCGCGCCCAATTAAATCATAGCGAAATCATGGCCAAAAAGATTAAAGTAGCCCAGCCGGTAGTAGAACTGGATGGCGATGAAATGACAAGAATCATCTGGAAATTTATCAAGGAAAAATTAATCCTCCCTTACCTCGAACTCGACATTAAATATTACGACCTCGGCGTTGAGTACCGCGATAAGACCAACGACCAGGTAACCATAGACGCCGCCAACGCCATCAAGCAATACGGCGTCGGCATCAAATGCGCCACCATCACCCCCGATGAAGCAAGGGTAAAAGAATTCAGCCTGAAACAAATGTGGAAAAGCCCCAACGGCACTATCCGCAATATCCTCGACGGCACCGTGTTCCGCGAACCGATCGTTATCAGCAATATCCCCCGCCTCGTCACCAACTGGACGGCCCCCATCATCGTTGGCCGTCATGCCTTCGGCGATCAATACCGCGCTACCGACACCGTTATCAAAGGAAAAGGAAAGCTGACAATGACTTTTACCCCCGAAGACGGCAGCCCCGCACAAGTCTTTGAAGTGTTCAATTTCAAAGGCGACGGCGTAGCCATGAGCATGTACAATACCGACGAAAGCATCTCCGGCTTTGCCCGCAGTTGCTTCAACATGGCATTGAGCAAAAAATGGCCCCTGTATCTTTCTACCAAGAACACCATCCTGAAGAAATACGATGGCCGCTTTAAAGATATTTTCGAAGACATCTTCCAGAAGGAATTCAAGGCCGCGTTCAAAGAAGCCGGCATCGTGTACGAGCACCGCCTGATTGACGACATGGTAGCCAGCGCACTCAAATGGAACGGCAACTTTGTA
>DASYCT010000010.1:0-13695 GCA_036500065.1 Chitinophagaceae bacterium
CCATATTTCGCCGCCATGGAACTGATCATGATGATGCTGCCCGTACCCCTCGATGCCATTTTTCTGGCTACCTCCCGGGTCAGGGAGAAGACGGCGGTCTGATTCACCTGGACCACATTGCCGAACTCTTCGTTCGTTACCTCCAAAATGTCTTTCTTTAAATTGATGCCGGCATTGTTCACCAGCACGTCGATGGGTCCTTCGGTGGCTTCTATTTCTTCTATCAGGGTAGGTATCTCCTCCAGGTGGGACAGATCAAATGCCCTGTAGGCGGCATTTTCACCCAATTCACGACAGATGCTTTGCAGGACATCTTCCCTCCGGCCGATGATGATCACTTTTGCGCCGGCCTGTTTGAGCGCACGGGTAATTGCCAATCCAAGTCCGCTGCCTCCACCCGTGATCATCACGGTCTTTCCCGCCAGATCGAACAAATCATTATTGTGCATGCGCTAAAGTAAACTTGTTTCAAGTCCGGGCCAACGAGCCGGGAGCCCGCCCAATCATCGCTAATTTTTCATACGTTACCGGTAACGTTTGCGTCACTATTTCTAAAGGAAACCAAATTAAAATTTTCAAAAAAAATAATTTACACCGATTGCATAAAGACATTTCAGTATAAATAATGGCTATATTTAGCGGATGAGTGAGCAGCATATTGTGACCATCAAGGATATCGCGCAACAATTGAAGCTTTCCGTCTCCACCGTATCGCGAGCACTTCGCAACAGCACAGAGATCAAGCCAGCCACGCGGCAGCTGGTGCGGGAGCTGGCCGCCGAACTGAATTATACCCCCAACCCCATCGCCCTTTCGTTGAAAGAAAAGAAGAGCAAGATCATCGGGGTCATCGTCCCGGAGATCGCCAACAATTTTTGTGCCTCCACCATCGCGGGCATCGAGGACATCGCCTACCGGAGGGGCTACCATGTCATTATATTTCAAAGTCATGAGCGGCTGGAGCGGGAGGTCATCAATACCCAATTATTATCATCCCGCCGTATAGAAGGTTTGATCATCTCCCTGTCGAACGAGACAAATTCCGTGGATCATATCCGCGAGATCGTGGACAAGGGAATTCCTGTCGTCATGTTTGACAGGGTGTCCGAAGACATCCCGGGGCATAAAGTTGTCGTCAACGACTATTTTGGAGCGTATAAGGGCACGGAGCACCTGATCCAGGAAGGATATCATCGGATCGCCCATATAACGATCTCGAAATTTCTATCCATCACCCAGCAGCGGATGAACGGGTATATCGACGCCTTGAAAAAATATGATATCCCTGTCCGCGAAGAATGGATCGTGCATTGCAATTTCGCGTCGGCGGAGCGATCCATCCGGGACTTGTTTTCGGGACCGGACCGTCCCAATGCCATTTTGGCCTCGGTAGAACGACTCGCTACAAGCTGTATGAACGTATTGAAGGACCTGCATTTGCGCATCCCCGAGGATGTGGCGCTGGTAGCGTTCTCCGACAACCCCATCAACCACCTCTTGGCGCCTGCCCTTACCTCTGTCCGGCAGCCTACGTTTGACATCGGTCAGCAAGCAGCAGAATTGCTCCTCAACCTCATCGAAAACAAGCAAAGAGTTAAAAAATACAAGACTGTGCAGCTGGAGACTACTTTGGATATCCACGGCTCTTCCCGGAGGTCGCATTCCCCGCAGGGCATCGCAGTGAAGAATTCCTCACTATAAGGTTATGGGAAAGGACAATCTTGTTCGTTAGGTTGTCCTTCGAACGCTGATTGATCTGACCGATGAGGTGCCGGGCGGCAGCCTCCCCTATCTCTTTTCCCGGATAGTTGATGGTGGTGAGCGTGGGTTCCACAATGGTGGAGACAACATCGTTGTTGAATCCAACCACGGCGATATCCTCCGGTATCTTCATTCCCCCTTCCTTGAGCGTCCGGATGCAAATCGCGGCGCACAGGTCCTGGGTGGCGAATAATCCGTCGGGACGCGGGCTCATTTCCAGTATCTGCCGGCCGGCGGCGATGGCTGCATCACTGCTAAGGTCATTGACAATGACCCTGTCTTCCCGGTAAGGAAGGCCGTATTCAGTCAGGGCCTGCCGATAGCCTTCCAGCCTGTCGGCATATACATTTCTTTTCAGACTGCCCGTCACGTGCACGATGTCCTTGCACCCTTGCTGTATGAGATGCCCGGTGGCGGTAAAGCCGGCCTTGACATTGTCGATGACCACCTTCGTGCCTTCGACCCGCTCTTCCACCCTATCGAAAAAAACGACGGGAGTGCCTCTCTTGACAAAAGGATCGAAATGGGAAAGGTCTTCCGTATCATAGGACAAGGAGGCGATCAATCCATCCACACGCTTGTAGAACAGGTCGTGGGCATTGGCTTTTTCCTTTTTCTCCGTCTCCGAGGAGTGGGCGATGATAATATTAAAACCGGCCTCCGCCGTCACTTTCTCGATGCCCGTCAGTACGGATATGATAAATGGGCTGCTAAGCTCGTGCACGAGCATGCCGATGGTATGTGTCTTTTGCGATCGGAGGTTACTGGCGAAATTGTTGGGGCGATAGCTCATCTTTTTGGCTGCATCCGACACCCTTTTTCGGGTGGCTTTTGAGACAGCCGGGTCGTTCTTCAGGGCCCTGCTGACGGTTGCAATCGAGACGCCCAGCACTTTGGCGATATCGTAAATATTGACCTCCTTTTGTTTACTCATTCACACACCTTTATCCTGTAAAGATAGGGAAGCCCATGAATTTCCCTGATCTATTGATAGGCTGGATTGAACGTTCGCCCTTTGTAAAAAGCCGCGCCTGTCTTGATACGGTCATATAGCCAAAGGCCGGTGCTACTGTAAAAATGGACATAATCCGTGCACCAGCTGTTCAACGGGCAGGAGCTGCGGGGTATCGTGGTTACAATATGACCGGACGCCGTCTGGTTGCTTATCGCTTTTACGCTGCTTTGAAAGGCGCTGCCGGGAGCCTGTACGGCTGTCTTTGTCGTCTTATCATATATATAGGTCCCCGCGGTGCAGCTGAAGAACAGCTTATTGGTATTGCCGTAGTAAGGCGAGAGATCATGCCCCGTGCCGGAAACGGTAAACCTGCGGCTGGTAATTTCTGTTAGCGTGGGGCTTGCGGCCGTCCCGCCCACCGTCAGCGCGTAAAGGTTATCGCCGATGGCCCAGAGGCAATTATTCGTGGGGTCCCATAACACACCATGGGCATCGGGAAGGTTGAATTGAGCATAGGCGCCGTTCGAGCCGCCCTGGGATGAGGCATACAGCCTTATCCAACCGCCGTCGGATGCGGCAATGGCGATATTCCCGTTGGGCAAAAGCTCCGCCGAATGAGGATTGCCGCCCACATTCCTTGCCCATTTCCTCAATCCATTGGGATGCCCGGCAATCGCAACCAGGCCACCGGATGAGGTAGTGACAATTACCTGGCTTGTCCCCGACCACACGGTGCTGTTGCGGACCTTTACGTCAGAGACATTTGACCAGGCGGCTATCTCCGTGCTGGAGAAACCGCCCCAGCCGGCCGGCCACCAGGACCATTTTAACGCCGCGGCGGTATTCCAGTCAGTCACCGACTCGTCATACAACTCCACCCTGTTGTTGGCCTGGTTAGTGGTGGCAATATAGCAGGTGGTGCAGCCAAGCTCCAAAACCGTTCTGGCGTCCAGGGCTGTATCCGCGGGTTTCTCCCGCTGGTCGGAACCGTGTTTGCTGCAACCTGCGCAGGCCAATAGCATTATAAATGCCAGGCTGCCTGATCTCATGATACTTTTCATATGTTGGTTTTTCTGGTTAATAATACATGGAGAATTGTACAATGACAGGTAAACTTGCACTCGTCGTGGATGTTCCCAGACCATAGTTCAGTACCCTGAACTGATCCCCGGTCTTATACATGATAAAATCCGAATACCCTGTAGGCGCGGTAGCCGGCGTATTGGGCAAACAGTTGGTGCAAGGCGGGATCAACCCGATGCCGGCAAGCCCGGTATATACGCTGCCATTGGGCGGCGTGTCGTTAAAATTGCCAGCCAGAATAAATGGATCGTCTGTATAGGTCTGAAGGGTACTTAATAGTATGGGCAGTTCGGCGGCCCTGCGGGTAGCGTTGGCATTGAGCTGGGTGCCGGCAAATACCAGCTTCAGGCTATCATTTATCTGCACCGTGATCACCCCCAACGGACCTTTTTCCGTATTGGCATCCCCGGTAGGCAGGATATAGGTATCGCTTTTTGCAATGGTGTAACGCGAATAGAGCACGCACCCATATTGGCCGCCGTCAAAATTGGCAATAGATGTCGCAAAGCAATACGCCGGCATCCCTATCAATTGTGACAGAACAGCCGGCTGATCCACGTGCCCGCTGCGGTTTGTATTGATGTCGACCCCTTTTACGAGCAATAGGTCGGGCGCATTGTTCTTGATGACATCTGCGACAGCGCTCATGTTTGTCACCGAAGACCCTTTATCGAAAGACATCACTTTGATATTGATCCCGTCACGCTGTCCTTGTATAAGGAAATAGGTGGCGCGAAGGTTATCGTTTAGCTTGCCATTGGCAGACAGGGTCACGGGCAGCAGGTATTGTTTGAACGCTTCAATGGCGCCCAGCGTCTTTACATTGATCTTTAACGGACCGGTGGTCAATTTACCCCTGGGGATAATGGCGCTGGCTGCCTCCAATTCATAGCTCCCCTCGGGCATTTCCGCATAAGCGGTATTGTTTTGACTGTTAAAGCTATCGACCAGGGAATTATCTACTTTGAACGTTACGGCGATGTCCTTGTCCGGGTATCCAATGCCGCCGTATGCCGCTCCATAAATAATGGTTTGCACATCATTCGACATAACAAACGTCCGGACAGCCGGCGATTGGGAGGCCTGGGGCATATATATCCTGGTATACTGGCTGGGGTTTGAAATGAGCTCACGCCTGCAAGAGAACAACCCCGCAGTACCCAGCAGCAAGAAAGCAATACCGTATATTTTGTATCCTATGAATTTCATGGCTTTATTTTAAAAGAAACAGCAATTGATCAGTATCCCTCATTTTGCACCAGGGCGTTGTCCTTATTGATTTCAGTTTGAGGGATGGGATATAAGTAATTTTTCGCCGGGTCGAACATCCTGTCTTCCACCAAAAACTTCTGGTATACGTATGTGCTGCCGGATTTGGTGATTTTCATTCCATACAGCTTGGTAAGCACGTCCGGGGCAATTTTCCATCTCCGTACATCCCAAAAGCGATGGTTCTCGAATGCCAGCTCTATCATGCGCTCGTGGCGGATGCGGTCACGCATCGCATCCTTACCCAGGCCGGGCGGCAGCGGCGGCATGGCGACGCCCTGGCGGGCGCGAATGGCATTGATCGCATCGTACACAGATTGATCGGGTGCGTCCAGCTCCTCGTTTTTTGCTTCTGCGTAGGTCAGCAGCGTTTCGGCATAGCGCATGAATATTTCATAATGGCTGCCGTAATTCACCGGCGCAGTCAGCGTTCCGCTTTCATCCACCGTCTTGGCCAGGTAATACCCGGTGCGGGTGCTGTTATTGCCGAATGCCAATGCATCGGCGGTGCCCGACCCCACATAGGAATAGATGGTAGCAGTGGCCCATTTATGGGTGTTATAGATGATGCTCATCGCCATGCGCGGATCACGGTTGGCATATGGGTTGGCGGCTTCCACCGGGTTGTTCCAGTCGAATTTCGACCCGTCCGTCATTTCGTACTCATCCACCAGGTTTTGTGAAGGGTGAATATTCCCATACCCCTTCAGGCTGGGAGGAAGGTTACGTTGCAGCCAGTCCGTAAAGTTTGAGTTGGATTGCAAGATCGTTTCGGGAGAGGTCCTGCCGTGAAAAAGCAGCTTGTAATTGGTATCCAGCCTATACAGACCGAGCTGCATAACGGCATCGGCGGCGCTGGCCGCGGCGGCCCATTTTTGCTTGTCGTTGCTTGCGTTGTTCAGCGCACTGGCCGCATACAGCAATACCCTTGCCTTCAGCATCATGGCTGCTCCTTTTGTCGCCCGGCCTTTGTTAGCCGCGTCGTAGGTAGGTGGGAGCGCGTTACTGGCGCTATCACAGTCGGCAATGATAAAATCAACTGTCTCCGAATACGTGTTCCTTGGAATATTCAGGTCGTCCGTAACCTTTAGGGTCTTGCTGACGATGGGTACTCCCCCATAGCGTTTTAGCAATTCCATGTACACATACGCTCTCAAAAAAAACGCTTCGCCCCTCATCCTGATCTTGCCAGCAGCCTGGATGCTTGCCTGGTCCGGGTCTACCGGCACCTGATCGATGTTTTCAAGGAACATATTTATCTTACGCAGATTGGCATAGCACAATGCCCACATGTCATTTGGGTTAAGGGTAGATGACAGGGTGCCGTTCTTGAATGCCTGTCCATACCCTTGCGTATCGGCATGAGAGGCATGCCCTTCGTCGCAGATAGTAGAGAAATTGAACCCGTAGACCAATGGGCTCCAGTTGCTTAAAAGTGCGGTATTGTATATGTCCGACAAGAAACCGCTGGCGTATACGTAGTTGGCAAACACCTGGTCTTCCGTCAAGCCGCCAGACTCCGCCTTGTCTAAATAAGTGTTTACTTTCTTGCAACCCACGGTAGCTGCTACCACCAATATAACCAATAACATTTTTTTCCTCCACATAATATGATGCTTTAGCTTTTATTAAAAGTCGACGGATGCTCCGAAATTTATTACGCGTTGTTGCGGGTACACCGCGCCATTGCCACTGGGTATCTCGGGGTCAAATGTGCCGCCTACCTTATCCCATGTGAAAACATTTTGGGCGTTGGCAAACAGCCTCACCGATGAAATGCCGATGAGCCTTTTTATGCCAGGCCTGTTAAATGTGTATCCAACCTCCACGTTCTTTAGACGCGTGTAGCTGGCATCTTTCAGAAAGAAAGAAGAAAACCGGTGATTGTTGGCATTTACGCTATAATGCAATGCGGGATATGTAGCGGTGGCGGCGGTGGTGGGCGTCCATCGGCCCAAATGCTGCTCCATCACGTTGCCATGGTTCCAAAATTCATACGCTGCCTGGTTGTTGAGGATAATATTTACGTTGCCGGCCCCCTGGAAAAGACAACTCAGGTCGATGTTCTTCCATTGAGCTGACAATGACATCCCATAAAAGACCTCGGGAGTGGATGTGCTGCCTATCGGGCCTGCGTCATTATCGTTTATGAGACCGTCCCCGTTCAGGTCTTTGTATTTCAGGTCCCCGGGGATCAGCTTGCCGAATTGCGTGGGGCTGTTGTCGATATCATTTTGGCTTTGGAAAAAGCCAATCGCTGTCAGGCCATACAATTGCCCCAACGGCTGACCGGTGTTATACAAGTACGGGTAAGGTTTGGATTCCTCATCCATGAACTTGATCTTATTCCTGGCGAAGGAAATATTACCCTGGACATTATAGGTCAGCTGGTTTATCCTGTTCTTGTGCGACAGCGCCAGTTCAAATCCATGATTCTCTATCGATCCGAAATTCACGGGGGGCAGATTGGAGGTGCTCACCCCCAGCAAGGCGGGTACGGAATTGCGGGTGATCAGGATATCATTCCGTCTCTCCTGAAACACATCCAGCGTGACACCCAATAGGCCCTTCCAAAACATTGCATCCAACCCTATATTTCCTTTACGCGATTTTTCCCAGGTGACATCGGGATTGGCCAGCGGGCCTTCCTGTACACCCTGCAAATTGGTTAAGGTCGTCTCCCCAAAACTGTAGCCGCCGCCACGGTTGAACTGTGAGACAAATAACCAGCGCCTTCCATCCAGCTGGTCGTTGCCGGTGAGTCCATACGATGCCCGCAGCTTGATGTAATCGATAGCCGAAATGTCCTTCAGGAATTTTTCACCGGACAGGACCCACGCGGCCGATACGGCGGGGAAAAAGCCATATCTGCTGGCCTTGGCAAAATTATCCGTGCCATTGTAGCCTGCATCGAACTCCGCAAAGTACCTGCTCTTGTAGTTGTAAGCCAGCCGGCCTACCAATCCCTGCGAAACATAGGGGATATCGCCGCCGATGACCTTCTGCGTCCTGTTTGCCAAAAGCAGTCCTGTTACACTATGATCACTAAACCTCCGTTGATAGTTCAATGAAACATCGGTCCAGATATCCCTGTTTTGCGTGAAGGTAGACACCGGCGCGCTCAAAGCCTGGTCCGTCCCTGAATAGGTATAGCTTGCCTCGTCTTTCGGATCGCCGGCGCCATTGTAGAAGGCGCTCCTCACCGATTGCGAACGGGTAAAGGAATTTAAAAAATACCCATCGAATGAATAATTGCCCTTGATGAACAATCCCTTGGTAATGTCATCGAGCTTATAAGTTGCCGACAGCATGCCTGAGAGCGAGGAATTAAAGCCCTGCGTAAACCCCCAGGTATTTAGTTCTTTCAAAGGGTTGGCCCCCAGCGCGGGGTCCCTGCCATAAAATCCGGTTGGATACATCACAGGCGCCGCATTGGGCTGAACGGATTCCAGGTACGTGAACAAGGTAGTAGCATCGATCCTGGACGCGTTCGTATTTTCAATCGCCCCGAACAAATTCAGGGACATGGAAAAGTTCCTGGTTAAATTGACATCCACGTTCGACCGGAAATTGTAGCGTTTCAATTGCGCATTTGGGTCGTACTTGTCCTGTTTGGTAGCCTTATACAATCCGTCCTGCTGTACATACCCCACGTTTACAAAATACCGGGACATGGTGTTTCCACCTGTGACGCTGAAATTTGCCCGGGTCATGCCGGAAGATTTTATCATAGCGTCCACCCAGTCTATATCCGGATACCGCAACGGGTCCGATCCTGTCTTATAAGCGGCCAATGCGGCATCAGAATATGGTGCGGGCGCCAGTGGGTTGTCATTTTTGGAGGCCTCGTTGGCCAGTAAGGCATAATCATATGATCCGAGAAACCGGGGCAGCCGTGTGGCGGTCAATATGGCGTGCTGGACATTGCCGCTGATCACCGGCGCCCCTACTATTCCCCGTTTGGTCGTGATGATGATTACGCCATTGGCGCCCTTCACGCCATACAGTGCGGTAGCCGATGCATCTTTCAGGATGGTGATATTGTCCACTTCGTTGACATCGAGCTTGCCGATGGCGCTGGGATCTTTTTGTACGCCGTCAATCGTGATCAACGGCGCGGAATTGTTGAAAGTGGCATGCCCGCGGATCAACAGGATGGCGGCATCTTTACCGGGTTCGCCATTTTGCTGCATGCTGATAAGCCCGGGCAGACGTCCGGCAAGCGCATTGGTAAGGTTGGCCACCGGGCTTTGCTTCAATTCCCGGGCCGACACGGAAGCAATCGACCCCGTCTGAGCGATCTTTTTTTGCGTCTGCCCAAAGCCCAGCACCACCACCTGGTTCAGTGATTCCTGGGCCTCTTTTAAAACCACATTGATCATCTTTTGCCCTGCAAAAGCTATCTCCTGTGTTTCAAGGCCGACAAAAGAGAATACCAGGACGCTCTCCTTGGCGGGAAGCCTGATGGAAAAATTACCCTCCGCATTGGTGCTGCTTGAAATATTCGTGCCTTTGACCGTTACAGTGACGCCCGCCAGCATTTCGCCTTTCTCGTTTGTAACCTTGCCTTTCAGCTCGATGGGAGCCGCGGCGGACTCCTTATTTTTGGCTTCGATAAAGCCCTCTTTTTCTTTAACGACGATGGTATTGTCAATAACGCTGAATGACAGGGGTTGGTTTTCCGAACATTGCTGCAATGCTTCTTCCACCGAGGCGTCTTTTACATTGATATTTACATTGTGCCCTTTCTTCAGATCCACATCGTTGTAAAATAGATTATAACCGCTCTGCTGTTTTATCTTTAAAAGCACGGTCTTCAACGGGGCGTCTTTTTCATTGAGCGTTATCTTCTGGCCGTATACGGCTGCATTTATACACGTGAACGAAATCAATAACAGAAAAACAGTCAGTTTCATATCCAACAATATTTAGGGAAAAGCAATAGTCTCCAATGCCTTCGTTAAAAGGTTAAAAATTATTATGATTGTATGTTTGGGTGGATGGTTAAGGGAATACGATGATCTTCTTGCCCTCTATTTTAAATTTCACACCTGTATAACTTAAAATATTCAAAAATTTCGAAGCGGGCAGGTTGCGGGAGATCGTACCCACAAACTTTTTGCCTTTAGGCATGCCTTGATATTCCACGTCCACGTTGTACCACCTTTCTGCCTGCCGCATTACGTCTTTTATATCAGCCTGGTCAAATTGAAATTCACCGTTTTTCCATGCAATCGCCAGGGCGGTATCGGCGCTTGCGATTTGAAGGCCCGCGGCTGAAACAGCGGATTGCTGGCCGGGTTTCAATATGCGGGTGGCCTTTGAAGGGAGAGCGGATATTTTTACGCTGCCTTCAAGCAGGGTGGTCCTGGTGGCATCTTCATTACCATAGGCGTTGATATTGAAATGTGTTCCCAACACCTCTACCTGCTGGCTATTCGTCCCGACAATAAATGGCTGCCTTTTGCCTGTGGCGCGATCCATTTTTTTAGCCACCTCAAAATAGACCTCTCCGGAGATCTCCACTTTACGTGTTTGCCCGGAAAATTCTGTTGGGAATCGGATACTGGACGCCGCATTGAGCCAGGCGAGCGACCCATCGGGCAGAATGACCTGGTACTGGCCGCCACGCGGTGTCGTCACCAGGTTATAGGCAATTTGGAGCTTTGACGCTGCTTGCCTTGGCTTATCATAAACGATCTGTCCGTCTTTGGCCTTAACGATCTTCACCGGGCCCGTCTTGTCAAGGTGACCCAGGTGGGCATCACTGAGATTTATCTTTGAGCCATCGGCCAGCGTAAGGATCGCTTTATTGCCGCCGGGAGCAATATCGTCCGCATAGATGCCTTGCGAAGCCGGCTTGTGGGATGATCCGGGCAAAAAAAGATAAAGGGCGGCGGCGGCGAAAATAACGACGGCGGCGGCGGCGCGGACCATGTACCTGACCCTGGTTCTCCGCTTGTGCCGGTCTTGCGCCGGAAGGGTCTCCCAAATCTCTTTTACCGCCAATTCTATCTCTTCCTCAGACAGGGAAATACTGCTATCCTTCGCGTAGGAAAGATACCAGGCATGCAGCAAAGCCTTCTCTTCTTCGGTGCATTGTCCGGCAGCATATTTTATCAACAGCTCTTTTGCTTCCTTGTCCGTCATATTTCAATAGACGGTTAAGTGGCGGCGAGGGAGTAGATAAAATGAACTTTTTTATAAAAAGGTAAAGAAGAAGAATGCATCGCCTAGCTTCAAACGTAAGATCCTGAGCGCATTACCTACCTGCTTCTTAACCGTCTTGTCGGATATAAGCAGCTGTTCGGCGATTTCTTTATGGGAGAGATTGACTTTTCGGCTTAGTTCGAATATTTGCCGCATTTTATCGGGCAGCGCGGCCGTCTCCCTTTCGATGAGGGCCGATAACTCTTTCTCATGCAGCAATTCGTCTTCAAGGTATCCCGTTTCCGGGACAAAATCTTTCAGGGACTCGAAAAAACGTGATTCTACTTTTTTGTGTGAGATATGGTCAAACACCCGGTGGCGCACAGCGGTATACAGGTAAGCCGCAACGCCGGATCTGAATGTAAGATCGGCCCGTTTGGTCCATAACACGGTGAACAGTTCCTGGACAATGTCTTTGGCATCATCTTTATTTTGCAGCATCCGGAAAGCATGCACATACAATACTCCTTTAAATCGTTGGTAAAGTTCCGTATAGGCTCCATGATCCCCTTCCATCAAAAGGGAGGCTAAATCGAGATCAGTATAGCTGCGGTAGTCCTGGTGCATTTGCGTGTGTACACAAATATAATTTCATTTTACTTCTATTGGTGATTTTCACGCAACCGTTTGCGAGGAAGAGAAGCCCACCATTTATGCAACTTCTCTTGCAATTCCGCGGCCACCTTCGGGTTTTCAAGGATGATATTGCTCGTTTCATTGGGGTCGTTGTCCATATTATACAGTTCGGCGCCGCTGCCATCCTGATTCATCAGCAATTTCCACCGGCCGCTCCGTATCGCAAGGCCGGGGCTCCTGTCGCGTCCCTTCGGGTAGACGAAGGCGATATTGTTCCGGCCATATTCCCAGTACATATCCATGTCCCTCGCGGATGGCATGCCGAGCAAGGTTTTGCTACGGTCTTTGCCATCGCCGTGATAGTCCGAGGGCAATTTAATACCTGCGAACCTTGCAAATGAAGGCAGCATATCCAGCGAGCTGAGTACTGACGTCGAATCTGTTGCACCGGGTGCAATATGACCCGGCCAGCTGATTATGAACGGCATCCGGGTGCCGCCTTCGTATAAGGACAGTTTCGATCCCCTTAGGCCGGCAGCCCTGCTGCCTCTGAAACTTGGCAGCGGCCCGTTGTCACTCGTAAAGATCACAATGGTGTTCTTGTCGATGCCCATGCGTTTCAGACCATCCAGCAGCCGCCCTATTTGCACGTCATATTCTTTAAGGACCAGTTTGAAAGCGGCTTCTTCCTCCGGGTTCATGGGAAACTTGCCCGTGTATTCCGTTTCTACCCGCGGAACCCAGGGTGTATGTACGTCGTCAGGCCATAGGTTGACATAGCAAGGCTGGCCCTTGTGTTTCTCCAAAAACGCCAGGGTCTTATCCACAAAATATTTCGTACGGTCCCAACGCTTTATACTGTCTTTTTCCGACCAGATCCAATTCGTGGCCGTGATCAACGGGTCGGGGTCAGGGCTCTCATAGGTGCTGACATGCTCATCAAATCCATATTTTTCAAATCCGGGAGCATCCTTCACGTCGCGTCCACCGCCCATATGCCATTTACCAAAGTGGCCCGTTGCATAACCAGCCTTCTTAAAGAATTTTGCGACGGTGGGTGCGGAAGGGT
Source organism: Chitinophagaceae bacterium (assembly GCA_036500065.1). Lineage (GTDB taxonomy): Bacteria > Bacteroidota > Bacteroidia > Chitinophagales > Chitinophagaceae > JACMLD01. The sequence goes on from DASYCT010000010.1 coordinate 12,924, forward strand.
CCAGCCAATCCGCCTGCTCCGCATTTGCATTGTGTTTGCGGTTGTCCAGGTAAGTACTAAAATTCCACCGGGCGGGATACATGCCCGTAATGAATCCAGCCCTGGATGGCGAACAGATGGGGGCGGCGCTGTAGAACTTCGTAAACTTCCGGCCTTCGGCAGCCAGTCTATCGATATTGGGAGTGGAAACAAATTTACCTCCAAAACAGCCGACATCGCTATAGCCCATGTCGTCGGTGAGGATGTAGATGATATTGGGTCTGTCGCCTGGCCTGGCATCGGCGTGGGTCTGGGCCGTTAGTTCCCCCTGCCAAAGGGTTATGGCAGCCAGGGCAATCGTCAAAAACTTTTGTTTCGTCTTCATATGTAATCCGGAAAGTTAGTGCATCTGACACAAGAGACACCGACATTTTATCGCCGGCTGGTCAATGAGATTGGGCTGGCCGCCTGCCAGGAGTGGAAAAATCGGTATTTTTAACCCGATGAAGTGTCTACTATTCTTCTTTATCGCATGTACCATCAGCCAACAGGGATTCTGCCAACAGCTGCCAGCCTACCCTTACGAAAACAAAGTGACCGAAATATTGAAGGCGCCCCCGCCTGCAGGCTGGAAAAAATCCGGCACAACGAAATTGCAGTACCTGCGCCTTATGGAAAGGATCGTGAGGACAGCGGCGCCCTGGGTGGATAGCGCGGGGGCGGTGATAGACCCTTATGGCAAGGCGGAGTGGGGACAAACGACGCCTCGATTCGTTTCTTCCGCCGCCATATT
>DASYCT010000011.1:0-5752 GCA_036500065.1 Chitinophagaceae bacterium
CCCAATGAAGTCAACCATGAACCCCATACAAAGAATTCCAGGAAGTTCATGATAATAAGACGCAGCTTGATATTCACTATTATACTCGTTTTAGTGTTAAAATGATTGCAGTTAGCCCACATCGCTATTGGGCAGTTAATCCTGGTTGACAACGAAAGATAAAGAATTTAGTTGATGATTGTACGCGACTTTACGCTTGATTCTTTGACACTGAAATGGCCGATTGGCCCCGGCTCCGTACCTTTGCACTACTTAAATCCGACACAGATGAGCACAGTACAACAGGCCGAAAGCATCGTAAAGACTGCCGGCAGTATCTTACAACCGATAGGCGAGAAAATAATCAATGGTCAGCGCATTACCCCAGAAGAAGGCCTGCTGCTTTTTGAGCGCGCACCCCTCCCCTTTGTCGGCACCCTTGCCAACTACGTACGCGAGAAACGCCACGGCAATAAAACCTATTTCAACCGCAATTTCCATATCGAGCCCACCAACGTATGCGTGTTCGCCTGCAATTTTTGCTCCTATTCCCGCCTCTACGCTCACCGCGAAGAAGGATGGGAATTGAGCATCGACCAGATGATGGACATCGTAAAAAGCTATGACGGCAAACCCATCACCGAAGTACATATCGTAGGCGGTGTGCACCCCAAAATGAACCTGGCATTTTTTGCCGACCTCATTAAACAAATCCACGCTCATCGTCCTGACCTCCACATCAAGGGCTTTACCGCCGTGGAACTGGACTATATGTTCCGCAAGGCAAAATTAAGCGTGGAAGAAGGCATGCAATTTCTCCACGAAGCAGGACTTCAGTCCCTGCCCGGCGGAGGGGCCGAAATCTTTGCGCCCGAAATCAGGGAACAGATATGCGCCGACAAAGTGGATGCCGCCGGCTGGCTGCATATCCATGAAACAGCCCATAAACTCGGCATGCACACCAACGCCACCATGCTCTACGGGCACATCGAAAAATACGAACACCGTATCGATCACATGGAACGCCTGCGCAGCCTGCAGGATAAGACCAACGGCTTCAACACCTTTATTCCCCTGAAATTCCGCAACAAGGGCAATGCAATGAGCCATATCCCCGAAAGCGGCATCATTGAAGATTTGAAACTATACGCCGTAGCCCGTTTGTATATGGACAATTTCCCCCATCTCAAGGCCTACTGGCCCATGCTCGGGAGACAAAACGCGCAGCTCACTCTTTCGTTTGGCGTAAATGATATGGACGGTACGATCGACGACAGTACGAAGATCTATTCCATGGCCGGCTCCGAAGAACAAACCCCCGCCATGAGTACTGCAGAACTGGTGACATTAATCAAACAGGTAAAACGCCAGCCGGTAGAGCGGGATACCGTGTACAATGAAATACGCGATTACAGCAATATCGACATAAAAGAAATAGAGGTCAATCCATTGCTGAATTAACCTCTGCCGGAGCCAACTATCAGAATCGAACTGACGACCTACACATTACGAATGTGCCGCTCTACCAACTGAGCTAAGTTGGCTTATAAGGTGGGTCGTCCCGCCATTAGCGGGACGGCTCACCTTGAATAAGTATATAAAGATATAAAAAGAAGAGCAGCCTTGCTAAGGTGAGCCACTTCCCTACCACACAAACCATCGCGCAAAATGACCACCTTGCGCATTCTCAGCATTCGCTCAAACTCAATGGAATATTTACGGCCAGTCCCCCGTCGGAAGTTTCTTTGTATTTACTGCTCATGTCCAGCGCCGTGTCCCACATGGTTTTAATCACAGCATCCAGCGACACCTTCGCAAAATCCGGTGTGCTCTGCAACGCCAGTTGCGACGCCGTAATCGCTTTTATAGCGCCCATCGTATTGCGCTCTATGCAGGGTATCTGCACCAGCCCCCCAATCGGGTCGCAGGTCAGCCCCAGGTGATGTTCCATCGCTATCTCCGCTGCCATCAGCACCTGCCGCTGCGTGCCTCCCAGGCATTCCGTGAGCCCCGCCGCCGCCATCGCCGACGACACACCGATTTCCGCCTGGCAGCCACCCATTGCCGCGGAGATGGTAGCGCCTTTTTTGAAAATACTGCCGAGCTCTGCTGCGGTCAGCATGAACTGGATAATCTTTTCCTCGTTCAGCCCGTCGCAAAAACTCACATAATATTGCAATACGGCGGGTATTACTCCTGCCGCTCCATTGGTCGGCGCCGTCACCACCCGCCCGAAAGAAGCATTTTCTTCGTTCACCGCCAGCGCAAAACAGCTCACCCAATCCAGTATATACCTGAAATCCGTTCCACCCGAGCGCGTGGCCGCTACCCATGAATCATAGTCGTGGTAGGGTTTGCCGTTGAGGAGCTTTTTATTCAAATCAGCCGCGCGGCGTTTTACCTCCAGCCCACCGGGCAATACACCCCGCTGCTGCACCCCCCGGAAAATGCATTCCTGCATCACCTTCCATATTCTCAACATGCCGGCCCTTGTTTCCGCTTCCGGCCGCCACGCGATTTCGTTTTCCATGACCACCTCGCTGATCGACAGCCCCTGCATGCACCAATGCAGCAGGTCGTTGGCCGTATTGACCGGGAAAGGAAGCTGTATATCATTCATCGGGTTGCTCTCCTCCCCTTCTTTTTTTACAAACCCGCCCCCGATGGAATAATACGTTTCTGCCACCTGCTCATTCGTATTGGTGGAAGCAAGAAAAGTAAGCGCGTTGGGATGATAAGGCAGTGATTCGTTGAAAAGAAACTGGATATCCTCTTCGGGGTCGAAGCCGATTTCGTATCGGCCGGCCAGCAATAGCTTTTTCCGGTCGCGTATATCCGTCATACGCGTATCGATGGCATTGACATCAAACGTCACCGGGTCTTCGCCGTTCAGCCCGAGTTGCACGGCGATATCGGTGCCATGCCCCTTGCCCGTCTTGGCCAGCGAGCCATACAGCACCACGTTCACCGCCGTCACCTTGTCCAGCAGTTTTCGCTTTTCGAGCGATTGCAGGAAACGTTGCGCGGCCCTCCACGGACCCAGGGTATGGGAACTGGAAGGTCCGATACCTATTTTAAAAATATCAAATACGGAAATGGCTTCGTGTGGCAAGCGTATAAGTTTGCTGCAAAATTAACGGACATTTTCTTACATTCATGCCTAATACCAAACTGCATGAGAAATTACCGGTTCTTGTTTACAATCGCGCTCCTGGCGCTGCCCGCGGCTTTTGTCTCCGCACAAACCATCCAGCAACAAATCGATCAGAAAGCAAAAGCCATACAGCCAAAGCTGGTGGAATGGAGAAGAACCATCCACCAAAACCCTGAACTCGGCAACAGGGAGTTTAAAACCGCCGCCATGATTGCCGCCCATCTCAAATCACTGGGCATAGAAGTACAAACCGGCGTGGCGCATACCGGCGTGATAGGCATTCTCAAAGGCGATAAACCCGGGCCCGTCATGGCCCTGCGTGCCGATATGGACGCCCTTCCGATCAAGGAACGCGTAGACCTCCCCTTCAAATCGACCGTCACGGCCGAATACCTCGGGCAGACCGTTCCCGTCATGCACGCCTGCGGCCACGACAGCCATGTGGCCATGCTCATGGGCACGGCCGAAGTGCTTGCCTCGATGAAAAAAGACCTCGCCGGCACGGTCAAGTTTATTTTCCAGCCCGCCGAAGAAGGTCCTCCCGGCGATGAAGAAGGCGGCGGCTACCTCATGGTCAAGGAAGGCGTGATGGACAATCCCAAAGTGGATGTCGTCTTCGGCCTGCACATCGAATCGAATATCGAAATCGGCCGCATTGAATACAAACCCGGCTCCTTTATGGCATCGAGCGATTGGTTTACCATCAAGGTAAAGGGCAAGGGCGCGCATGGCTCCACTCCCTGGCGCGGTATAGACCCCATCGCCGTCAGCGCCCAGATCATCCAGGGCCTGCAGATGATCGTAAGCCGTCAGTCGGAACTCACCAAAGCGCCCGTAGTCATCACCGTTGGTAAGATCACCGGCGGAGTTCGCAGCAATATCATTCCCGAAGAATGCCAGATGGACGGCACTATCCGCACCCTCGACAGCAAGATGCAGCAGGACGTATGGGCCCGGATAAAGAAAACGGCCACCGATATTGCCGATGCCTCCGGCGCAACTGCCGAAGTAAAAATAGATACCAAAACACTGGTCACGTATAACAACCCCGAACTGGTAAAGATGATGGTGCCCTCCCTGGCAAAAGCCACCGGCGGCAATATCGGTGAAAGAGAATGGGTGACCGGCGCGGAAGATTTTTCCTACTATGGCACCAAAGCGCCGGCATTTTTCTTTAACCTCGGCGGCATGCCCAAAGGCAATGACCCCGCCAAAGCACCCGACCATCATACCGCCGATTTTTATATCGACGACAGCATGCTCGATACCGGCGTAAAAGCTTTTTGTGAACTGGTATTTGATTACCCCAAACTGAAGGCGACCCCTAAATAGCAAAAGACCACCCGTACACCAGGTAGTCTCTTGCAAAAGCATTGATGCAATCTTTGCCGGATTGCGAATGCCTATCTATTCTTAGTAAGTAAACCCGAAAGGAAATTACCTGAATGCCCCGGTTGGCAATATGTGTCCAGGTAATTTTATGTTGAGAACCATAGAGCGTATTAAAGGCCATTCCGACACTTATCCAAAACACGATCATAGAACGTTAGGTAAATGTACTTAGTATATATAAGGTAAACTTTATATTAAAACAGGGGTTATTACCAGCACTTTAGCTAATAAAAAAAGGGCATTGTTCGTACGAACAATGTCCTCCTGATATTATTATAACTTGCAGAAAATCAGCAATATAGACTTTAGCCTTTTTTCTGTTCCTTCGCCCAGGTATCTTTTAAGGTGACCGTGCGGTTAAAAATCATTTTTTCTTCGCTGGTATCCGAATCCAGGCAGAAATATCCCTTGCGCAGGAATTGGTAGCGCTCGTCAAAGCGGGCCGTTTTAAGCGCAGGCTCTGCATACGCATGCTCAATCACGCGTAGTGAATCGGGATTGATATACTCCTTGAAATCGCCCACCTCGCCGGACGGGTCTTCGACCTTAAAAAGGCGATCATAAATCCGCACTTCACAACCAATGGCATGGGGCACGCTCACCCAATGCAGGGTGCCCTGTACTTTCAGTCCCGAAGTATCCGAACCGCTCTTGCTTTCGGGAATATAGGAACATTTTACCCCGGTTACGTTGCCCGAAGCATCTTTTACCACTTCATCGCACTGAATGATATAGGCGCTTTTCAACCGCACTTTTTGTCCCGGCGCCAGGCGGAAAAACTTCTTAGGCGGGTTCTCCATAAAATCCTCCCGTTCTATATACAGCTCGCGGCTAAAGGGAATATCACGGTGCGTGGAAGCAGCATCCTCGGGATTGTCCTCGCTTTTCATCATCTCCACCTGCCCCTCGGGATAATTGGTGATTTCCACTTTCAGCGGGTCAAACACCACCATCCGGCGCAGCGCTATCTTGTTCAGGTGCTCCCGCACACAAAATTCCAGCAGGGACACATCGGTCAGCGTTTCTCTCTTAGCTATCCCGATGCGCTCACAGAAATCGCGTATCGATTCAGGCGTGTACCCCCGGCGACGCAGGCCGCTGATGGTGGGCATGCGCGGATCATTCCAGCCCGCTACATACTTTTCATTGACCAGTTCCAGCAGCTTTCTTTTGCTCATCACCGTATAACTCACATTACGACGGGCAAATTCATATTGATGGGACGGG
>DASYCT010000012.1:0-5563 GCA_036500065.1 Chitinophagaceae bacterium
CGGGAAGCCAGCTTTGTGCCGGAAGAAAACATCATCATCGGCAACGTGGCTTTTTATGGAGCTACTTCCGGTGAATCGTTCATCCGTGGAAAGGCCGGCGAGCGTTTTGGTGTGCGCAATTCGGGCGCCAGCGTAGTCGTGGAAGGAGTGGGGGATCACGGCTGCGAATACATGACCGGCGGACAGGTGGTGATACTCGGTGATACAGGACGCAATTTCGCGGCTGGTATGAGCGGCGGTATCGCTTACGTGTACGATGTAAAAGCAAAGTTTGCGGACAACTGCAATAAGGAAATGGTGGATCTTGACCCCCTGGGCCAGGAAGACGCACAACATTTGCACGATGCCGTCACCCGTCATTATGCCTTCACCGGCAGCACGGTGGCTAAATTTGTACTGGATGATTTTGACAACCAGTTGAAAAACTTTGTCAAGGTCTTCCCGAAAGACTACAAAAAAGCACTGGCAGAGAAAAAGCAAAAAGCAGGCGTAAGCAAATAAATAAATGTTGTTCGTTGTTCGCATTCGACGCAAACGCCGGACAACGAACAACAGCCAACGAACAACGAAAACTAACCTATATGGGCAAACCAACAGGATTTATAGAATTTACGAGGGAACTGCCGGGTAAGGCCTCCGTAGAGGAAAGACTGCAGCATCACAATGAATTTATTGAGCGGTACAGCGACGAAAAGCTGAACCAGCAGTCGGCGCGTTGCATGAATTGCGGCGTTCCGTTTTGCCACAGCGGTTGCCCCCTGGGAAATATCATCCCTGAATTCAACGATGCGGTTTATCATAAGAAATGGGAGGATGCCTGGGAGATACTGGCGTCTACCAATAACTTCCCCGAGTTTACGGGAAGAATATGTCCCGCTCCCTGCGAAAGCGCCTGCGTGCTGGGTATCAACCAGCCGGCAGTCGCCATCGAGGAAATAGAAAAACACATTATTGAAATAGCGTTCGACAAAGGCTTTGTAAAACCCCGCAAACCGAATATGCGTTCGGGCAAGAAGGTGGCGGTAGTAGGTTCGGGTCCTGCCGGGCTGGCGGCTGCGGCACAGCTCAATTATGCCGGTCATTCGGTGACCGTGTTTGAAAGAGATGATGCGCCCGGTGGCTTGCTGCGTTATGGCATCCCGGATTTCAAGCTGGAAAAATGGGTCATCGATCGCAGGATAAAATTGATGGAAGAAGAAGGGATTGTGTTCCGTTGCCATGCCAACGTAGGCGTCAATGTCCGCATCAATGACCTGCTGCGGGAATACCACGCCATCGTGCTGGCGGGCGGTTCCACCGTTCCCCGCGATCTGAAGATACCCGGGCGCGAACTGAAAGGCGTTTATTATGCCATGCAATTCCTCAAGCAACAAAACAAGCGCAATGCCGGCCGTGACCCCCTCGCTCATGCCGCCATTGAAAGCAATATTTTTTCAGAAGATATCCTTGCCTCGGGCAAAAACGTCATTGTTATCGGTGGCGGCGACACGGGCAGTGACTGCGTAGGCACCTCCAACCGCCACGGCGCGGTGTCGGTGACCCAGTTTGAGCTGCTCCCCAAACCACCGGCCTCCCGCACGCCTTATATGCCCTGGCCTACGTATCCCATGACCCTGAAAACATCTTCTTCCCACGAAGAAGGCGCGTTGAGACAATGGGCGGTGGCAACCAAGGAATTTATCGGTGATGAAAAAGGCAATCTCAAGGCATTGAAGATCGTGGAGCTGGAATGGAAAAGCACGGAGGATGGCCGGCCGGCGCAGTTTGTTGAAATCCCGGGCAGCGAAAGAGAACTGCCCTGCGAGCTGGCATTGCTGGCCATGGGTTTTGTGTACCCGCAGCAGGAAGGCCTGCTCAATGAGCTGAGCGTCGAACTGGACGAGCGGGGTAATGTAAAAGCAAGCGAGAAATCGTACCAGACCAATATTCACAAGATATTTACCGCAGGTGATATGCGCCGGGGACAAAGCCTGGTGGTTTGGGCCATCAGCGAAGGCAGGGAATGTGCGCGAAATGTAGATGCATTTTTGGCCGGTGGCGTGTCAGTTCTTGAAGGAAAAGATCAAAATATCGCTTTGGCTATCTAGTCTCCAAAACTCGTATTTTTCGAAACCATTCAATTTGAATGGTTTTTTTTATTCCCATTAAACAATTTTACAGGAATTCTGATAATCATTTGATTATTTTCAAAAAAACACCTGACAGATACATGTATTATTAAAAATAATATGTGTAGACTAACGCCTGTTTATTGATGTGACTACCCTAATTTAGTGGTTAATATAATGAATGCATAAAATTCATAATATAACTGGACTTACGAAAATGCTACAACCAAAACTCAAACTGCCGGCAATTTTTTCAGCACCGGTTCTTGTATTGTTCATAACCCTCTTTACTCCTTCTTTGGCGACTCTGGTCACGGTCGTCCTTTTAGCCGGCCCTGTAGCATATATCCTATCAAATTCCGCTGTTTACTTCAGTCGGTCATCATCCACCCCTAACGATTTACTCAACGAACTTGCCCGTCCTTTTTACGATGTCATCCGTTTTATTTCGCCGCTGCGGCTAAACACCAGGAATGAAGAAGTGGGCCCGGATGCCTCCCGGTACGATAAGCAATGCCTGCCGGGGCTGTTGCTGGTGCTTCCAAATGCTGTGATGGAAAGAAGTTTTCTGGAAGAATAGAACTAACCAAAATAGAAAAGGCACAGTAAGGTGATACGCTTCTGGTACAAGCTCACCCTGCTATACCCTTTCCTTTTAACACTTAAAATCAACTGCAATGTTAAGAAAAATCTCAATCTCACTGTTCGGAATTTTATGCCTGGCCAAATCGTATGCCCAGGACACAACCAAAACCGCCACGTCGCCTGCTACTACTATTACCGGCTCCGTGGACGTGTATTATCGCTACAATTTTGCCAATCCGAAGGATGGTTCCTTCAACAACTACACCAGCTTTACCAACTCCCAGAACTCATTTGAACTGGGCATGGCCACTGTGAGGCTCGACCACAGTTTCGGAAAAGCAAGCGCTACCGCCGACCTCGGCTTCGGAAGAAGGGCGCAGGAGTTTTCCTACAACGATGGCAACACCAACGGCTTTCTTTCGCTGGCCAACGTAAAACAGCTTTATTTAAGCTATGCCATTTCCGATAAGTTCAAGCTGACTATGGGTAAATGGGCTACCCATGTCGGTTACGAGCTGTTGGATGCTTATGCCAACAGGAACTATAGCATGGACTATATGTTTTCATTCGGACCTTTCTCGCATACCGGCCTGAAAGCCGATATCTCGCTGACCAAGAAAACGGCTATCATGGTAGGTGTGGCCAATCCTACAGATTTTGCCACTACTACTATCTCCTCGGCCACCGCTGCCAACTTCACACAGGCCAAATTTTTGATTGCCCAGCTGAGCACGGCTACCAGCAATGATAAGTTTAAGCTGTACCTCAACTACCAGGGCGGCAAGGTGGTCGGCACTTCGGTCAGCCAGTTTGATATGGTGATCAATGCGGTGGTAACCGACAAATTCAACATCGGCTACAACGGCACCCTGGAATCCCGCAAACCATCGGGCGGCTCGTCCAACAGCTTCTTCGGTTCCGCACTTTACTTCAATGTAGACCCCACCAGCACATTCGGTCTTACGCTGCGCGGCGAATACTTCGACGATAAAAACAATATACTAGGCCTGAGCAACACGCTGGCGGGAGTATTTGATGCGACCCTGTCGGCCAATTTCAAGGTAAACAAACTGACGATCATTCCCGAACTGCGCATGGATGCAGCGAAGAACCAAATCTTCGAGAAGAATGACAACACCGGCACCAAGAGCACCGGCACGTTTATACTGGCAGGCGTTTATACATTTTAATCATAACCAAAACTAACTGCTTCTTAACAACATTTTTTAACCTCAGCAACTAAAACGAACAAAATGAGAATGAAAAACTTCCAGAGAATTAAAACACGCTTTTATGCTCTTGTGATGCTGGTGGTAGTGTGCATTACCACTATCGGCGTCCCTGTAGTATCTTATGCACAGGACCCCAACGGGTCTGCCACAGGCACCATCAAAGACCTTGGCATTGACACGGTGGCACTCACGAAAGACACTTCATTAAACAAAGTGGTATCGGTTGTCAATACGATTGGTAATGCAGATGGTCATAACAAAATCTCCATCAACATTATGTGGACGCTGATTACCGGCTTCCTGGTAATGTTTATGCAGGCAGGTTTTGCCATGGTGGAAACAGGCTTTACACAGAAAAAGAACGTGGCCCATACGATGGCTATGAACTTCCTGGTATACGCCCTGGGAGTAGTTGGTTTCTGGATCTGCGGCTTCGCCTTTATGTTTGGGGGCGTTGGCGCCGTAGCTTCTTTGGGCGGCACGCCAAATTTGACCCATGAATTTACCGTTCATTTATTCGGTCATGATTTTGGGATATGGGGCAATGCCGGTTATTTCCTTAACAGCAAGGTATATGATGTAGGTATCTTTACCTTATTCCTGTTCCAACTGGTATTTATGGATACCACGGCCACTATTCCTACCGGGTCAATGGCTGAACGCTGGAAATTCAAATCGTTTGTCGTTTATGGTTTATTTATCTCGATGTTTGTATATCCCCTGTTTGGCAACTGGGTTTGGGGCGGTGGATGGTTATCCCAGCTTGGCGCTAACTTCGGATTGGGCCATGGCCACGTGGATTTCGCGGGTTCTTCCGTTGTTCACATGGTAGGTGGGGTAGCTGCACTGGCAGGCGCCATCGTTATTGGTCCCCGGATTGGTAAATACGGTAAAGACGGCACTGTTAACACCATTCCCGGCCATAATATCCCGATGGCAATTATTGGTACGTTCATTCTCGCCTTTGGATGGTTCGGTTTCAATCCTGGTTCCACATTGGCAGGTACCGATCTCCGGATTAGTGTCGTAGCTACTAATACCATGCTCGCCAGCGCCAGTGGTGCTTTGGCTGCACTTTTCTTTATGTACATAAAAAAGCAGAAGCCCGATCCAGGTATGTTATGTAACGGCATGCTGGCAGGTTTGGTGGCAATTACGGCTCCCTGTGCTTTTGTAAATGCAACCTCCTCTATCATTATCGGCGCAGTGGCTGGCATATTGGTGATTCTCGTTTATAATTTTGTGGATCAGAAGCTCAAAATCGACGATCCCGTAGGAGCGTTTGCTGTGCACGGCGCCAATGGCTTATGGGGCGTACTTGCTTTAGGCCTGTTTGCCGATGGTACTTACGGCGATGGCTGGAACGGCGTTCCGGGCACTGTAAAAGGATTGTTTTATGGCGATCCCAAACAATTCCTGGCCGAATGTATAGGAGGGCTTACCTGCTTTGTGTTTGTATTTGCAGTGATGTATGCCTTCTTTAAGATTTGCAAAAAGACAATTGGTCTGCGTGTATCAGCAGAGGATGAAACCGCTGGTCTTGATATCCCTGAAATGGGTGTTCATGGCTATGTCGATTAAATTAATAATTTTCAAAATAAAAAGGATCGCCCCGAAAAGGCGATCTTTTTTATTTTG
>DASYCT010000013.1:0-15415 GCA_036500065.1 Chitinophagaceae bacterium
CAGTTGTGGTATTCTTTCCAATATTAATGTCGTTACCGGCAGCGAATACCAGGTGGATTATGATGTACGATTTCACAGCCAGTTTGACTGGGGGCGTGGCGGCAAACTGGGCTTTGGTTTTCTTATAGGCGATGGCAACACCGGCGGCAATCCCGGTTGGGATGGCAATGGCGGTAGTATGCGCCTTATATGGTACCAGACCACCCAGGGCCGTGTCTATTTTCAACCCTACCTGTATTATAAGGACCAGCCTAATCAGACCGGCGATGATTTCGGGGTTACCTACCCGGCGACCGGCAGCATCAGTAAAGCAAAATGGTACCATGTGAGCATGTATATCAAAAGCAATACGGGCAGCAATATGAACGGCCACGCGCGCATCGCCATCAACGGCACCACTATCCTCGATACGGGCATCCGCTGGACCACCAACGACAGCGAGCGCCTGGTTCAAAGTATATGCTTCCAGACTTTCCGCGGCGGCGATACCGTCGATTGGGAATCCCTGACGATGGGCTATATCTATTACGATAACCTGAAAGTGCAGAAAATAAACTAATAGTATAAATAAGAATTGTTTTTTACATTTGCTTTTGTTGAAAGGTGATGGTGTTCCACCTATTTGAACCGTCCCGGTAGCTACCGGGTTCTGATGACGCCTACAAATCGGGTACTTTATAAAAAAGCCCCGCCAAATATTTTGTAGGTATGAAAAGATCAATTGCTTCTTTCCAACATCTCTTTATTGTTTCCCATCTGCTGAAATGGACAGCTTTTGCGATTCCCGTAGCGGCGACGGTAGGGTCTTTAGTGGCATTGTTCCTGTGGCTGCTGGATAAAGTCACCAGCCTGCGGTATGAAAATGGCTGGCTCCTGTTTTTACTTCCATTGGCGGGAGTGCTGATCTGGTGGCTGTACCATTACCTCGGCAGGAATTCCGACAAGGGCAATAACCTGGTCATGGATGAAATTCATGAACCGGGTGGGGGCGTGCCGTTCCGGATGACGCCGCTGGTGCTGGTCACGACTGTTATCACGCATTTATTCGGAGGCTCGGCCGGCAGGGAAGGTACTGCCGTGCAAATGGGCGGCAGCATGGCGGCCCTGCTGGGCAAATGGTTTAAGCTGGACAGGGACGATATGCGCATTATACTGATGACGGGTATTGCGGCCGGCTTTGGCGCGGTGTTCGGCACACCGGTCACCGGGGCCGTATTTGCGCTGGAAGTATTGGTGGCCGGCAGGATAAATCTCACCGCTTTGTTGCCCTGCCTGATGGCGGGGATGCTGGCCGATATTACCTGCTCGGCATGGGGCATTCATCATACACAGTATCATATCGGTTTTGCGGCAACGGCAGGCGCTATCCCCTATATTCATTTTGATTTTGTGCTGCTGGTAAAGGTGGTAATAGCAAGCGGCTGTTTTGGATTGGCGGCGTGGCTGTTTTCCCTGTTATCACATGGCATCAAACAGTATAGCGATCGGTTTATCCCCGTGAAGTGGATGATACCGGTGGCGGGAGGACTTATTATTATCGGGTTTACGTATTTGCTTGGCACCCGTGATTACCTCGGCCTGGGCGTGACCAGCCCGGACCCGCATGCAGTGACGATTGTATCGGCGTTTAAAACCGGCGGGGCCGGTTATTTCAGTTGGTGGTGGAAGCTGCTGCTCACGGCCATTACCCTGGGCATGGGTTTCAAGGGAGGAGAAGTGACGCCCCTGTTTTTTATCGGCGCCACGCTGGGCAATACCCTTGCCGTGCTGTCGGGAGCGCCGGTAGATTTGATGGCGGGGCTCGGGTTTATCGCCGTTTTTGCCGGGGCCACCAATACGCCCATCGCCTGTACGCTGATGGGCGTCGAATTGTTTGGCGGTGAAAACATTCTTTATTATGCCGTGGCCTGTTTTACAGCTTATTACTTCAGCGGCCAGTCGGGTATTTATTCTTCCCAGGTAAGACCCGGGGAGGGAAAAACCGGCAGGGGGATAGCATAGCCATCGGATCATCGACCCATCATAAGGGATGAAGCCTTGTATAATGGGTGTTACACCTTAGTAATGGCCCTATAAGGGTGCTATAACGGTCCTATAAGGGCGCTATAACTATCACCTTAGATTATTTATGCTGGTAACGGCGCCTCTGCCTTCTTCTTCGCCAATAATATCTGCCCGTAATGAGAAGCCAGGTGACTGGTGCGGCTGAGCAGTACGCTGAGCTTGTTGCGATGGGGCTCTTTTACAAAATCCTCGTCTGTTATCTGGGTATGTTTCTGGAACCATTGGTCGGGCGTAAGGTCCCTGAACCCTGCGGCAAGCGCCCCGTTGGTAGTGTACCAGAATTCCCGAAGCTCCTGGGGAGAAGGAATATCTTTTACCGCCTTATCGGGTTGGCTAAGAAACGGCTCGTCGAGTTGGGGATAAAGGCGTTCGCCCAGTCCGAGCAGGGGCAACATCCTGTCGTGTACTGCCGTGAGGTGGCCGAGGAGGTAGATAACCCTGTTCCTGCCGGGGGCTATTTCGGTATAAAGCTCTTCATCGCTAAAGCCATTAAAAAGGTCTACGGCTCTTTTGAGACTGACTTCCCAGCTTTGCAAACTCATTCGGATGAATAATTCCTGTTGTGTCATATACGTTGTTTTTAAATATTAAAAAGGAGCGGACGAGGTCTACTTACAAGCTAAAGCCGTATTTGTTCACGCATTTTGTTTTTATGCTTGCCTTGCATCAATAAAATGGCTGGCAGGCGCCGGGGGGAAGGCGTTTTTGTCTTTTTCCCGTCACCGGCAGGTTTTAATTGCACTGCTGTGCTTACTTTAGTGACGTGATAGAAAAAAATTATACTAAGGCCTGCTTCGCTCTTCTTTGGCTGCTCGCCCTGGGCGGCTTTGCGCGGGCACAGCAAAAAGATAGCGCAAACCTCACGCGTTTCGTTGATCCGTATATCGGTACCGGTTTTCACGGCCATGTTTTTCTGGGTGCGAACGTACCTTTTGGTGCGGTGCAACTGGGACCGACCGAAGTGACCCGGGGGTGGGACTGGTGTTCGGGCTATCATTATTCCGATTCATTGCTGATTGGTTTTTCGCATACCCATCTCAGCGGTACCGGCATCGGCGACCTGGGTGATATACTCGTGATGCCTGCCACCGGTGAAGGCATGCAGCAGGAGAAGGACATGCCCAAAGCGCCGAAAAGCGGTTACTACTCCCTGTTTTCGCACCGGCAGGAAAAAGCAGCGCCCGGTTATTATGAAGTGCTGTTAAAACGATATGGCATAAAAGCAAGGCTTACCGCATCCGAACGGGTAGGCTTTCATCAATATACTTTTCCCGCTTCGGCCGATGCGCGGGTGCTTATCGATCTTGAAACGGGCATTGGCTGGGACAGCCCGGTGGATACCTATATAGAAAAGGTAAATGATTCCACGCTGGCCGGCTACCGGTTTTCAAAAGGATGGGCGCCCGACCAGCGCATCTATTTTACCGCGGTCTTCTCCAAACGGTTTCGTTCGCTGCAATTGTTCGACAGTACCGAAGCAAAAAACGGGGGCCGGCTCAAAGGGGTCAAGGTCAGGGCCGTTGCTTTCTTTACCACGACGGCCAATGAAAAGATATACGTAAAAGTGGGCATCTCGCCGGTAGGCATTCAAAACTCCGCTGCCAATATCAGCGCCGAGATACCGGGATGGGACTTTGAAGCGGTGAGAAGAAATGCCGACCTCGCCTGGAACAAGGAATTGCAAAAACTGCGTGTCACCACTATCAGCCCCGCCCGCAGCCGTATCTTCTATACAGCCCTTTATCATACCATGATAGCGCCCTCGGCATTTAATGATCACAACGGTGATTACCGGGGCACGGATATGAACGTATATCCCAAAGCTTCCTTCACCAACCTGACCACGTTTTCTCTCTGGGATACTTACCGCGCGGCACATCCGCTGTTTACCCTCCTGCAGCCGCAGCGGGTGAACGATATGATCAATACCATGCTGGCCATTTACCAACAGCAGGGTAAGCTCCCCATCTGGCACCTGATGGGGAATGAAACCAATACGATGCCGGGCAACAGCGCCATCCCGGTCATTGCCGATGCGTATTTAAAAGGCTTCCGGGGTTTTGATGTGAAACTGGCCTACGAAGCGATGACACGTACCGCCAACCGGAATGAACGTGGGTTGTCGTTCGTAAAAGAGTTGGGCTTTATACCTGCCGACACGATGGTAGAGTCGGTGGCGATGGGACTGGAATATTCCATCGACGACTGGTGTCTCGCGCAGGTGGCAAAAGCGATGGGCAACCAGAAAGACTATGAGCAGTTCAGCAGGAGAGGCGCGTATTATAAAAATTATTTCGATCCCTCTGTTGGTTTTATGCGGGGCAAATTGTCCGCCACCGAATGGCGGGTGCCTTTTGATCCCTTTATCTCCCGTCACATGAAAGATGATTTTACCGAAGGCAATGCCTGGCAATACACCTGGCTGGCGCCGCAGGATGTGTACGGTTTGATCCAGTTACAGGGAGGTGAACAGCGCTTTACGCAAAAGCTCGATTCCCTGTTTATCGTAAAAGGTAATTTGGGAAAAGAGGCGTCGGGCGATATTACCGGTCTTATCGGGCAGTATGCGCATGGCAACGAACCCAGTCATCATATCACTTATCTGTATGCCTGGGTGGGGCAGCCCTGGAAAACGGCCGATAAGGTGCGGTTTATCATGGATAGTCTTTATACCGCTATGCCGGGCGGTCTTTGTGGCAATGAAGACGTGGGACAGATGTCGGCCTGGTATGTATTGTCGGCCCTTGGCTTTTACCCGGTTAATCCTGCCGGTGGGTATTATGTATTCGGCAGCCCGCTCATCAACAGCGCGGTATTGCAATTGCCCGGCGGAAAATCCTTCAGCATCCGGGTGCTGAACAACAGCGCGCAGAATAAATACATCCAGTCCATCGTCCTCAACGGGATGCCCTGGAAAAAAACATATATCCTGCACAGCACCATTATGGCAGGAGGAACGATAACTATAAAAATGGGCAACAAGCCCTCACCCACATGGGGAGTGGCCGCGGCGGACAGACCCCCGCATCAATAAACGGTGAAGAACAGAGTACTAAAAATAAAAACTGTCGTTGCAATGCTGAATTACCGGTATATACTTTATACGGCCGCCTGTATTATCCTGTCGATACATTATTGCGATGCACAGAACCGCTACGAACTCAACAGCCACTGGAAATACGCTGCTTTGTCGACTGTTCATGATAGTGGAACCATTCTTTCGAAACCCTCTTACCCGCTTTCGGATTGGGACCCTGCCGTAGTGCCGGGCACGGTATTGACCAGCCTGCTCGCCAACGGTAAAATACCCGACCCGTATTATGGGATGAACAACGAACGGATACCGGATATTTATAAGACAGGCAATGCGTACTACACCTATTGGTTTGTAAACGAGTTTAAAGAGCTTCCCGTTGCCGGCCGGCAGACCTGGCTTAGTTTCCGGGGCATTAACTACAGTTGTGAAATATACCTCAACGGTCATAAAGTAAATGCACAGCCCTATAAGGGCATGTTTCTTCGCAAATCGTTTAATATTACTTCCCTGCTGGCCCGCGACGGTAATAACCGGCTGGCGGTACTGGTATTGCCGGGCGACCACCCAGGCAATCCCAACGGAGGACAGGGCGGCGACGGCACCATAGCCCGCGATGTGGCTACGCAGTACACGGCCGGCTGGGATTGGATACAGCCCATACGGGATCGCAATACCGGTATCTGGGATAAGGTATATATTGAAAGAACCGGCCCCGTAAATCTCGTGGACCCGCATGTAGTGACAACGGTGCCGGGTGTACGGTTCCCGGATGAAAAACAAGCCCCGGCTATTATTAATGTATCGGCTGATCTTGAAAACACCAGTGAGCATGCGGAAGAAGGATGGCTGGAATACCAGTTGCAGTTCCCCGGTGGGTCGCCCTTCAGGGGCGGCTCACCGTCGATGAAAGTAGTTATCCCCGCTCACACAAAGATGACCGTTAGCCTTCCCGTCCTTACCCTGCAAAACCCGAAACTATGGTGGCCTTCCGGTTACGGTGCGCAGGACCTTTATACGCTACAGGTCCGGTTTCGCTCCTCGAATCAAACCATTTCGGATAGTGAAACCGTTCGTTTCGGCATTCGTCAAATCGATACCCGCTGGAATACGACCACGGGCAGCCGCGAGATACTGGTCAACGGCCAGCGCATCTTTATCAAAGGCGGCAACTGGATTGTTTCGGATGCCATGCTGCGGTTTTCAGCGCAGCGCTACGATGCGGAGATACGTTTTCACCGCGACATGAACCTCAACCTTATCCGGGTATGGGGTGGTGCGCTGGTGGAGCGCCCCGAGTTTTACGAGGCCTGCGACCGCTATGGCCTGCTGGTATTCCAGGATTTCTGGATGTCGGGCGATTGCAATGGCCGGTGGATGGACCCGATGAAGCTGGAAGATCAATGGACCAGAAGAAATTACCCCGATGATCATGCGCTGTATCTTGCTTCCGCGGCCGATATGATCCGGATGGTGCGCAACCATCCATCGCTGGCGATATGGTGCGCCGGGAATGAAATAACGCCCCCCGGTGATATACTGGCGCCGCTGCGTGATTCCATTATGCCTGCGCTCGACGGCACCCGCTGGCTGGTGCCTTATTCCAATGCGGATGAGATGTCGCAAAATACGCTGGGCGGAAACGGCGATGGTCCCTATGGCATACAGCCACCCGCATTGTTTTGGGAACACAGGACCTTTCCCTTCAATTCCGAGGTCGGCTCGGAAGGGCTGAGTGATTATGAATCGCTGCAACGGTTCATCCCGAAAGAAAATTTGATTGCCCCGAAATATATTGCCCCGGCAGTTTCCGGTGGCCGTGGTAAGGAAGAAACGGATTCCGTTTGGAAGTACCATCTTTACCACGGAGTAGGCTACGATCATTACCTGTTGCCCTACGGCGAACCCACCGACGCAAAAGATTTTACCCGCAAGGCGCAGCTCGTCAATTACGAACAATACCGCGCCCTGGCCGAGGGGTTCAGCGCCCATATATGGCAATGGTACACCGGCGTTATTATCTGGAAAACACAAAACCCCTGGACCGCCATGCGGGGACAGATGTATGATTATTACCTCGATCCCAATGCCTGTCTCTATGGCCTGCACGAAGGAAGCGAACCGCTGCATATCATGTACAACCCGGACGACGGGGAACTGATGCTGGTGAACAATCATTTTAAGGGACAGAACAATCTTATGCTTGTGGTAAAAAAAGTTTCCATGACGGGCAGGGATTCCTTGATTACGCAGGTCCTCACTTATATCGGTGGCAGTATGTCCAAAAAGCTGGACAACCTTCCAACAGGCAAGGCGCTGGGCGGAGAGCAGGGCGCCTTTCTTTCACTCCAGTTGCTTGATGAACATAAAAAAGTAGTCAGTGATAATCTGTATTGGCTGACCGATAAAGACGGCCACTATTCGGGTTTGCAAACGATGAACAAGGCCGCACTGAATGTGCAGGCAAAACTACTGAAGCCGGGCAGCATCGAGGTAACGCTGACCAATGCGGGCAATCAGCCGGTTGCTTTCTTTAACCGGTTGTCGCTCGTGAATGCAACGACCCGGCAACGGGTACTTCCGGTGTTTTACTCGGACAACTATGTTTCTGTTTTGCCGGGTGGAGAAAAAAAGATACAGATCGATTATTCTCCTGCTGTTATAAAAGAACTGCCGATGGTCAGTGTAAGCGGGTGGAATGTGGACGAACAAATCCTCCCGGTAGCCCATTAAGGTTTCGCCAATTCCGTCACCGCCTGTAAAAACCAGGCGGCATGCGGCAGCCATTGTTCGGTCCACCGCCATTCATTGCCGTTATCTTTTTCCCTGAAATCGATGCCGCTGCCGTCAGCGTTGCCTTCATGACCCGTAATGCCATTAGAGATACCGCCTTTTTGGGAGCCATGCCCGAACAGCGAAGCCATATACGGCACATTGTTTTTGCCAAATCCATACATAAAACAGACGGAATAAGGATTGCAACCCAGTATCCAGGACAGTTGCTGCGAGGCAAAAGCCGCCAGCGAATCGATGGTCTTTTTATCTTCAGGCAGGTGATATGCTATTTTACTTCCTGCCAGCGCCGCCGTAGCCAATGACGCCAGCCGTGCATTTTCTCCCTGCCACCACCAGCCGGATTCGTTTTCATGCGGAATAAAAAAACCATTTCGGATAGTATCACGATAAAGAAAGCTTTGACGGGCATAGCCAAACGGGTTGTCGGTATCATGGGTGACGCGCAGGTTATAGGCCAGTGCCTGCCGGATGGTTTGCAGGGACATCGAACGGTATTGTGGATCGGTTTCTTTGACCAGGTAACGCAGGAGCGCCACCACGGGCAGCCCGGCATCGGAAGCATGCCAGAAGGGTTTGCCCGAATCATCCGCTATAAAATAGCCCGCGGGACTCATGCGATGGCAAAGACTGGCGGCGCGTTTGCGCGCTTCCTCCCGGTAACCGTTTTCACCGCCGGCTATCCAGAGTTCGGTGGCGGCCATCAGCGCACAGTAATCATCGATGATATTTTCTTTTCCGTCATCGTCGTATTTTTTATTATTGACCAGCAGGTGGGCAAAAGCACGTTTGGCCCCATCAAGGTATTGCTGCGCGGTGAAAACACCGTTGAGCCGATGGGCCGCCGCACGGGCCAGTGCGGCAATCGCCATACCGCCACCCTCACGAAAAGCACACGGGTAGTTGGATGTAGTCACGCTATTGGCCAGCAGACCCACAATCCGCCGCGCTTCGGGATTGGGGTTGAAATAGCTGAACACCGTCATATAGAAATAACCTTCGGGCGCCAGGGAGCGCATGATATAATCGGCTCCCCAAACACTTTCACTGTCGATGGCTGTTTTTAGCTGGTATTGGTTCAGTCCTTGCGGCAAGGCTTCCGAACTGTTGATAAGCGACCATGTCACCAGTGGTATCTGTTGCGGCATCATCGTATTGGTGTACGAAAGATGCGAAAAGTATTTGCTGATATCGCCCGAGGCATCGCACCATCCGCCCTGCACATCGGCGGTTTTGTTGCTGCCGTACAGTATCACATGCTTATCGGCCGCCCGTTCTTCCGGGGTATTGGCCCGTTGCTGATGGTAATAATATATAATGGAAGGAATGGTAAGCGTGGCGAGCGCATTTTTATCCACGCTGAATGTTTCCGAACTGGTTGGCTTCCCATCCACATCTACGGCTACCTTGTAGCGGCCCTCCATCCGAAAGGAAGAAAAATCCAGTTGATAAAAGAACTTGCCCGGTCGCCAGCCGGGAACCTGCGTTGCCGCTGTAGCGACCGCGGTAAATACGGTATGGGAACTGCTGTCCGTAAGATGAAAGGAGAGCGGTTCGCTGAGCGGGGCATCCGTTTGCAGTACGGCCGTTTTGGGAGCATCCGCATCATACGCCACCTGGTTGACATACAAAACAGGATGGACATTGCCCGCGGCCCAGAACAGGGCATTGCGGAAAAGGGTGGTATAGGATATATTATTAAATAGGTCGGGCGAATGGCCCATGAATATATAGACGTTCCGCCCGGGAAACCGGGTATTGGTCCATATCACCGGGTGGTCGCCCATTTTTATGGTCGAAGCAGGGGAGTAGGTGGATTCATCCACGCTGGCTATCACCTGTACGCCCTGCCGCGGGCTTTTATCCCAGGTGTACCATTCCTCTTTATTAATAATGAAACCGGCGCCCAAGCCTTTCATGACAGGATGCTCCCTGTCTTCCACGTTTACTTTCCCATCGGCAAACGTGGGGATATAGTTGGTAAATCGGATACCACCCATGAAATCGGAAAACCATTGCCAGGTGGGATACCCGTCAAATTCGCCGAGCAGGCCGGCATGGTGAAAGCCTATCCAGCCACCCTTGCCCTGCTCCATGTAGCGCTCGAAGGCGGCGGCGGCTTTTGCCTTCCACCCGTAAGGAGGATAGTCGAGCTGTATAAACAGCCGGTAGTTGCCCAGGAAGGCATCGTCGAGGGTATCGGGCGTATTGATATAATCAATCGAAAAATTGCTGTCGGCCGCCAGCCGGTTGAGCCAGGACCTGGCCGCCCGGGAGTATTCAATATGATGCCCCCCGTTTTCATACAACACGAGGACCGAAAACCGGGGAGCCGGGTTTTGACTCCGGCCCGGCAGGCATAAAAGGACATATATAAGGAAGGCAAGAGGTTTCTTCATACTGCAAAAATTGGGTGACCGCAGCGCTTGCTTTGTAATGGAAGCGCTCTTTATAAAATTAAAATTCTAATCCAACTAAATGCCCGGGTGCGTAGGTGACGAAATCGTTTCCGGTTGTAACTGATTGTAATTCAATTCATATTTTTTTAATTGTAGAGGTTTTGACGTACTGCAAAATTTGTACTGAGAGTTAATTGTCGTCAATTTTGTCTTGCAAAACTAAAACTGCTGCTATATGATTTTAAAACGAAAGCAAGTCCCCTTGCTCCTTCTTTTTCTTATTAGCTCATTTATCTCATTCTCCCAGGCCGACAGCTCGCACCCGAAATCCGGGGATGACAGCATCAACATTTCGAAGTGGCTGGCACAGCAGGGACCCATCTACCACCTGCTTTTCCAAACCCGTAGCAGGAAACTCAACACGGGTGCTGTAGGGGAAATCTACAACAACGATCTGGAAAAAACGGCTTCCGCCTCTTTTGGTGGAACACTCATCGGCCGGATGGCAGGTCTTTACGCCACCCAGACCAGTGGGGAACCGGGTAATGATGATGTGTCCCTGTTGGTACGCGGCCAGGCGCCGCTGGTAATGGTGGACGGAACGCCACAGAGTTTTGTGTCGCTCAACCCGGAACAGATTGAATCCATCACCGTGCTGAAAGATCCGTTGTCGACGGTCATGATGGGCTCGCGGTCTTCGGGCGGGGTCGTGTTGATTACCACCAAAAAAGGTTCGCAGTCGGGACAGTCGATCACGTTTACCGCCCTCCAGGGTATCCAGCAGCCCACGCGCATGCCGAATTTCCTGAACGCCTACAATTACGCCACCCTATACAATGAAGCGCTGGCCAACGATGGAAAGGCGCCTGTTTATTCGCAATCCGACCTGGATGCGTATAAGAACCATACCGATCCGCTTGGCCATCCTGATGTAGACTGGCAGAAACAGATTTTGAAAAACCAGACCTCCTTTAGTCGTTATGATCTGTCCTTTTCGGGCGGCATGAAATCCGCCCGTTATTTTGCCAACCTGGATTACATGCTCCAGGACGGGTTGTTTAAAACAGAAAAATTCAATGCGTACAACACCAATGCAGGCTACCAGCGCTACATCTTCCGCTCCAACGTGGAGATTGATCTGAGTAAATACGTCACCACTTCATTGAATCTTTTTGGAAGGGTGCAGAATACCAACCAGCCCGGTGTCACCAACGGTACTGTCTACAGCAACCTGCTGAGCACCCCCAATAATGCCTACCCGGTAAAAAATGCCGATGGCTCGCTGGCCGGCAGCCAGAACTACCTGAATAACCTGTACGGACAAACCGTATTATCAGGCTACAAACCGATTTATGAAAGGGATTTCAAGGTAGACTTTGTGATGAAGGGCAACCTGGACCGCATTACAAAAGGATTATGGATAAAAGGCCTCGTAGCCGTCAATGCCTACCAGCGTGAAACCATCGACCGGAGTAAAACATTTGCCGTGTTCAGCAGGGTGGCCGATACTACCGGCGGCAAACCTCCCTACAACCAGTTTGGAATAAATGGCGTGCAGGCCAACACTACGGCCATCAACAGCCAGAACAGGCTGACCTATTCGGAAGTATCGATGGGCTATTCCAAAACAAAAGGCGGTCATACCATCACGGCCCTTGCCATGGCAAGCAACGATTACCGGATGATCAACACCAACCTGCCGATGAGCTTCTCCGGTCTTTCCGGTAAACTCTCCTACGACTACAAACAGACATATATGGTCGATGTGGCCGCAGGATACAGCGGTTCGGAACTCTACCCGCAGAACAAACGCTATGGATTGTTTCCCGCTGTGGGCCTTGGATGGAATATTACCAACGAAGATTTCTTAAAAGATAAACTCAACTGGCTGAACGCACTCAAACTGCGGGCCAGCTATGGAAAAACGGGCAATGCCAACGCGGGTTATTATGCCTACAACCAATACTATGTTACCGGCACCGGTTATGGTTTCGGATCAACGATACCTTCCTCTACCACCACCCTGCAGATGGGTGTGCTGGCCAATCCGAATATTACCTGGGAAAAAGCCAATAAGTTCTCTACCGGCATCGATGCCACCCTGTTCAACAACCGCCTCGATTTTTCAGTGGATTACTTCAATGATAAATACTATGACCTGCTGCAACAGCGCACGGGCGGTTCTTCCATTTTTGGTACTGCTTACATGCTGGACAATATCGGCACCAACCGCTACAGCGGCTGGGAATTGCAGGCGCAGTGGAAAGGTTCGAAAGGGAGCTTCAGCTATTTCGTATCACCCAATTTTACCCTGTTAAAAAGCCAGGTGGTTTATACCGACGAACCCAATTACCAATATGCCTGGTTACGGCAAACCGGCCAACCGGTGGGCCAGGCATTCGGGTATGTATCCCAGGGCCTGTTCCAGTCACAGTCTGATATAGCCGGTCATGCTTACCAGGGCGGCGGCATTGTTCCGGGTGATATTAAATACAAAGACCTGAACGGCGATGGTGTCATCAACGGCAGCGACCAGGCTGCTATCGGTACCACCAAACCGCTGATCTATTACGGTGTTAATACCGGTTTTGCTTACAAAGGACTTGATTTGACCGTACTCTTACAGGGTGTGGCCGACAGGACCGTTTTCCTCACCGGCAGCGGGTACTGGGGATTCCTGAACAACGGACAGGGACAGGCCTACCAGGAGCAACTGGGCCGCTGGACGCCTGCCAACGCAGCCAATGCTACTTACCCGAGACTGTGGATCGGCAACAATACCAATAATATGCAGCAATCTTCTTATTGGGCGCATTCGGGCGATTATATGCGGATAAAAAACATAGAGCTGGGCTATTCGCTGCCTTCATCGCTGCTCCGCAAAACCGGGCTTTCAGTGATACGAATTTTTGTAAACGCTACGAATATGTTCACGTTCACTTCCCTTAAAAACAGGGACCCGGAAGATTATACCGGTGCATATCCCATTATGAAAATCATCAATGGAGGACTGTCGGTTAAATTCTAATTGCCAAAAAATTAATTACAGCAGATGAAACATAACTATCTCTTTATACTCATGATCGCCGCGCCTGGCTTCCTGGCTTCGTGCAGCAAGCAAAACAGCGGCCCGGCTGAAATGTACACCCCCGGCCGGATTTTCGACTCACTGGATAAAAACGGTACCAACGCACAGCTGTACCTGAATAATATCTATGCCGATATGCCCAAAGGGTTCAACCGGATAGATTTTGATATGCTGGAAACGGCCACCGATGATGCCATGCCTTCAAGGGATGGATCGAATATTCAAATCTTTATTAAGAGTAATCTTACCAATACCAATAACCCCGACGATTCCTGGTCGCAGAACTATGCGTCCATCCGTAAGATAAACCTGTTTCTTTCGCAGGTGGGGGTTGTGCCTGTACCGGCGCTGGTGCCCTATTGGAAAGCAGAAGCCCGTTTTTTACGTGCCCTTTTCTATTTTGAATTGCTGAAAAGATATGGCGGCGTGCCGCTGATCGGGGATACGGTTTTCCAACCCTCCGATAAAATCCTGTACAAGCGGAATACGTTCGACGAATGCGTCACCTATATCGTGAGCGAATGCGATAGCATCAAAGCCGCTTCACGCGTGGAGCCGCTCAACGCTACCGATTGGGGCAAGGCTTCCCGTGGCGCAGTGATGGCCCTCAAGTCAAGAGTGCTGCTCTATGCCGCCAGCCCCCTGTACAATGGTGGCGTGCCTTCCGGCGGATCGCCACAGCAGCAAAGCTATGCGGGCTACCCGAGCTATGACATAAATCGATGGAACAAGGCCGCCATCGCCGCCAATGACCTGATTACGCTCAATGTCTATTCGCTGGAACCCACGTTTAATAATGTGTTTCTCAACCGGCAGAACAAGGAAGTGATCCTTCCTTACCTGAGGGCCACTACCACTGATCTTGAAACCAACAACGGACCAATAGGTTATTCGCAGTCGGCGGCGGCATTTGGCAACACAAGCCCCACGCTGGACCTTGTAAACGCTTTTGGGATGTCGAACGGAAAAGCTATCACGGACCCCACTTCCGGCTATAACCCGAATGACCCCTATACCGGCAGGGACCCCCGCCTGGTGAATACCGTTTTATACAACAATACACCCTGGTTATCTCGTCCCCTCCAAACCTACGAGGGCGGTCTTGATAAACCCAATACCAACCGCGTGCAGACAAAGACAGGATTTTACCTGCGCAAATTCCTGGGCAATTTTACTACCTCTACCGTTTACACGGCACAAAACCACAACTTCCCGATTTTCAGGATTGCGGAAGTCATGCTGAACTATGCGGAGGCATTAAATGAATATTCAGGCCCCACAGCGGCAGTGTATAACACGCTTATCAACATACGTAAAAGAGCGGGCATAGCTGCCGGCTCGGATGGTAAATACGGGTTGAGCGCAACGCTGACCCAGGACCAGATGCGGCAGGTGATACGCACCGAGCGCCGGGTGGAAATGGCTTTTGAAGAACAACGCTACTGGGATCTCCGCCGTTGGAAGATGGCCGAAACGGCGCTTAACAGCAGTCTTTCGGGTATGAAGATCATAAAGAATGCGGACGGTACTTTTTCCTACCAGCCGGTAACGGCCGGGCAAATCAGCTTTGCCTTTCCGAAAATGTACCTGTATCCCATTCCGAACAGCGAACTCAACACAAACACTAATCTAATCCAAAACTTCGGTTGGTAAAATCCCCGTTAAAATCTGCTATATGAAGAAATATTTATTGTTGCTGGCGCTTTACCTGTTTACTGCCCAGCTATATGCACAAACAAAAATCGTAAAGGGGACCCTCCTTTCCGATTCAGCCGCTGCAACGGGTACACGAACACCCATTGCCAATGTGACGGTATCTGAAAAGGATGTGCCCGGGAGTGGCACGATCACGAATGAACGCGGCGAATACCATATTTCCGTACAGGGCAAGGGAATACTGGTTTTTCATTCCATCGGGTATAAGACAAAGGAAGTCAATATAGGCAACCGCAGCGTGATCGACGTATTGCTGTCGCCCGAGAGCAAAGTGCTGGATGATATTGTCGTAATCGGGTATGGCACAAAAAAGAAAATAAC
>DASYCT010000014.1:0-5259 GCA_036500065.1 Chitinophagaceae bacterium
TATATTCTACAAAAAAGGCCCCGGCCAGCAGTTCGGCAAACCAGCCGGTGATGGCGGTGATAACGGGGTTGAGTGCATTGCGCAGCGCATGCTTCCATACCACTACCCTTTTGCTTAACCCCTTGGCGTAGGCCGTACGGGTATAATCCTGGTTAAGCGTATCCAGCATCGAGCTGCGCGTCAACTGTGTGATGATCGCCAGTGGCCGGATGCCCAGCGTAATAGCCGGCAGGATAAGGCTTTTGATCGTAAGATATTTATGCCCGTCGGTTTCGCCCAGGTCGAACCAGCTGCCAATCATGTGCAGACCGGTATAACGGGTCAGCACAAACCCGAATACATAGGCGATGATGATCCCCATAAAAAACGAGGGAGCGGAAATACCGAGTATGCTGGCGAAGATGGCGGAACTGTCCATCCAGGTATCCTTTTTAACAGCGGCCGTTACGCCGAGGAAAATACCGGCTACGGTGGCAAAAAGCATGGCCGCAAGGGCCAGCAACAGCGTGCCCGGGAGCGCTTCCATCAGTACCTCCCACACATCTTTTTTTGTCTGGTACGAACGTCGCAGGTAAGGCACCTTTAGCGAGAGTTTGGTATCGCCGCCGATAAACAATCCCCGGAGCTGCTTCTTCTCAATATCTTCTTTGGAATCGATGCTGATGGGCGAAACGTCGTTGAGGTAAAAAAAGAATTGCTTCCAGAGCGGCTTATCGAGATAAAGCTCCTTACGAATATTCTCCTGCGTGCTGGCATCGGCCCGTTGTCCCATGATCAGCCGGGAAGGGTCACCAAAACCCTGGAAAAGAAAAAACACCACCACCACCACGCCAAGCATGACGAGCAGTCCGTAGAGTAGTTTGCGGGTGATGTATCGTAGCATATTGTTATTACTGCCCGGAACGCGGGTTACCGGTAACCAGTTGATTGATGTCTTTGGAGGCTTTCTCAAAATCGGCATAGCCCCATTTATTAATGATAGTCCCCTCCTTCAGCAGGTAAAGGGTCGGGTTGGCCCTTGCCGCCGTTTTGATGGCCACATAATCGCATTTCAGCACTATTCCTTTTACGGGTTCACGATTGTGGTTAAAATAACTGTCTGCCAGCGCTCCATCGCTCGACACGATATAAAAAGGAATATGATGCGGCATGAGGATGTTGGCATTTATTCCGGCCAGCGCGGTAAGCCAGTCTTCCGCATGTTCGATATCTCCTTTTACAAAAAGAATAGCGGCATAGCCGGGTGCGGACAACAGGGCTTCCGTGGTGTCAGTACCACCGAGGGTGGTAAGCGAAAAATCTTTTATCGGAGGTATATCATTTCCTTCCCGTATCATCTTTTCATCCTTGCTGACAAGATGATATATCGATTCGTCAAAATCGGCGGGGAAATGGGGAGATATGAATTTTACTTCCTTCCCGTTTTTAGTATAGGTAAACGTGATGACAATGCTGTCGGGAAGCGAACCCGGCGGCGATTTCATCTGGGCCAGAACATTCTTCCCGGGTTTCCAGGGCAGGCAATCCACTACCGGGAGGTGTTTGAGCATATACGCCTGCGAAGCAAAGGCAAATATGGTAGCGGCCAGCAACAGCACAACGCTTATCGCGGGCTTGAACAGGGGACGGATGGAACTTCGGTTGCGGAAAATGAAGAAGATCAATAACGTGAGTATAATATCCTTTGTAAAGGTTTGATGAGGCGTGAGCGGTATGCAGTCACCAAAGCACCCGCAGGTCCTGATCTTGCCCGAAAAGACTACGTAGCTGGTCAGGAACGTAAAAAAGAGAATCAGCAGCAGTAGCAGCCAGCTAAAGAGTTTCATACGCCAGCCGAGAAGTACGGCCACGCCGGCAATGATCTCAAAGGCTATCATCAGTATCGACATCAGCAGCGAGAAATCGTTCAGGAAGGTCCAGCCCCAGGCTTCGAAAAACTCCTGCATCTTATAGCTAAGGCCGAGCGGGTCATCGGCTTTCACCACACCGGAGAAGATAAAAAGCACGCCGACAATAATACGGGCTATAATAAGCAAGGTTTTTATATAGGTGGGTTGAACTCCTGTCTTCATACTTCTTTATCTTTAGCTTTCAAATTTAACGATAACGACGCAATGTTTACGCTGAATTGTAAGGGACGGCTGCTGGTGGCTGATAAGCCGCTGGTGATGGGCATTCTGAATGTTACGCCCGATTCGTTTTATGCGGGCAGCCGTTTTGAAGCAGGCGATCAACTGTTGCCGGAAGCGGAACGGATGCTGACTGACGGGGCGACCCTGCTGGACATCGGCGGCCAGAGCACAAGGCCCGGCAGCCGCCTGCTCACGGCAGAAGAAGAGCAGGCAAGGGTGCTCCCCGCCATTGAAGCCATTCACCACCGTTTTCCCGAAGCGCTGCTTTCCGTGGACACCTTCTACCCTTCCGTAGCCGCCCGTGCGGTTGCCGCAGGCGCTTCGATGGTCAATGATGTAAGCGGGGGAAAAGACGACAGCATGTTTGCCACCGTGGCTGCTCTCCATGTACCGTATATCTGCATGCACATCAAAAACGACCTGCAGCAACTCCATCATAGCCCGGTCTATGAGAACGTGGTGAAAGAAGTGCTCGATTACTTTATTATAAAAACCGCCGCCTGTAAAAAAGCCGGTATCCATGATGTCATCATCGATCCGGGTTTTGGTTTTGATAAAACCCCGCAGCACAATTTCCGGCTACTGCGGGAACTGAATGTCTTCTCACTGCTCGAAAAGCCCCTGCTGGTGGGTCTCTCGCGCAAATCGACGGTCTACAAAACACTCGGCACTACCGCGGCCGGTGCGCTCAACGGAACGACGGCGCTCAATACCCTTGCATTGAATAACGGCGCGCAGCTATTGCGCGTGCATGATGTCAAAGAAGCCGTCGAGGCGGTTACCCTGTATATGGAATACAAAACCGCGCTTTAAACCCATCGGACGATTGATGAGTAGCCCGTCCCATCGGGACGGCTCGTGGGTAGCCCATTACGGATAATGGTTTTTCGTCCCGTAGGGACGTTTGGTATATACGTTTTCTCTACCCACCAGACGTCCCGATGGGACGGGCTACAAGGATATATCATCAGCAAAAATAAAAAACCGTGAACCATGAATCTTTCAACTCATAGCTCACGGCTCACAGCTTGTGGCTTGTAATTTATTTATGCGCCGGTGGCGGAGGCGGCGGGGGTTGCATTTGTTGTTGCTGCTGTTGTGGAGGCGTTTCAGATACATCTTCCACTACTATATCAAATACCAGCGCTTCATTCGGTTTGAACGGCGAACCCGGGCGCGGGTTTCTTCCGTATGCCAGTGCACCGGGAATGTACAAAGTGCCTTTGCCGCCTTTTTTGAAGGCGGGCAAACCTTCATCCCAGCCGGGGATAACACCGTGGGTGCCTACCTGTACTGTATATCCTTGTCCGGTTGGACCCATGTTGGATTCAAACTCTTTGCCTTCGGACAATGTTTTACCGGTATAGCGTACCGTTACATATTTGCCGGAATCAGCCTGCAGGCCGGAGCCGGGTTCGGTTATTGCGACAAAGGTGCCTTTGCCCATCATTTTAGCATTGATTTTTTTATCGGCCAGCCACTTTTGCATTTCAGGTATTTCGGCTTTCAAATCATCGTCAGCCTCCTTTGTTCTTTTGGCCATTTCCTTTGCCATCTCCACTTCCTGGCGGCCCTTGTCTTTGACTCCTTCGGCCTGGTTGTCGGCACGGGCACTGCTATCCGCAGTGAATACATGGATCACTTTAAACGTGATCATAACTTTATCACCCTTTTTAATGAACGCGGGCAATTGCTGCATCGGGTTCTTCCTGATCAGCGAATCCACCAGCTGGACCACAACGACGCTGTCGCCCATGTGCAGCATCGGGAACACTTCGGCGGGACTATAACCGCCATCGTCCATTGGATTGGGGGCCACGATCGGCGCATACCCGGGCATCTTGCCGTAGGATGAGTTGAGCACGGAGTCGGTACTGCCGATTTTTACGAGGTAGTTGAATTTAACGACATTGCCCACTTTCACCAGCGTATCATGGCCGGATGTGAAAATCTTGTACAATAAGCCGCTTTTGGTTTTCTTGTAGTCCACCTGGCCACATGAGCTTAATGCTACTACGGCCGCAAGCAATAATAAAATGGAAACTGATTGTTTTTTCATCTCTTAAAAGTTGTTTTTTTATTTCGGGACGGAAGTAAAAACCGGCCGGCCCTTTTTTTCACATGTATTTACTGTAATAATGATGCATTTTCTTTTACTGCCTGCCTGAACAGGGCCACGGTTTTTTCCAGCGACTCGCTGCTCCTGCCGCCCGAGGCATTGTAATGACCGCCCCCGTCGAAATACTTCCGCGAAAAGGTATTGGTATCAAAATGGCCCTTGCTGCGAAAGCTCCATTTGCGCTCTTCGTCCCGGTCGATTACGATGGCTGCCATCTTGATGCCCTGTATCGACAGCGGGAAATTGACCAGGCCTTCGGTATCGCCGGTCTTTATATCGAATCGCAGGAGATCGTTTTTTGCAATCGAGATCAGCGCCGTATTATACTCATACATGATCTCCATGCGGTGCATCAGCACCATACCGATAAAGCGCAGCCTGTTTTCGAGGTAGTTATCGTAAATATTTTCGTGTACTTTGGTATGGTTCATCCCCGTTTGCTTCAGGTGGGCCACGATGTTGTGCACATGCGAGCTGGCCGAAGGATAACGGAAAGAACCCGTATCGCCGATAATGCCGGCATACAGGCACTCGGCAATGGGAATCGTGATCTTGTCCAGGTGCCCGCTTTCCGCGATCAGGTCGTAGATCATCTCGCTGGTGGAACTCTTGGCAATATCGCTGATACCATAATTAAAAGCAGCCACTTCCGGCTGCTGGTGATGATCGATCAATACCTTGACGCATTGCATCTTTTGAAGCATCGGCGCCATCTGCTTGGTGCGCGGCAGGGTATTGAAATCGAGGCAAAACAGCCACTCTGCTTTCTTCAACACGGCTTCCGCCTCCGATCTTTTCAGCTCAAAGTCGATTACCTCGTTGCAACCGGGCATCCAGTTCAAAAAAGCCGCCCAGTTGGTGGGCGATACAACGGTGACACGGTGTCCGAGCGAACGCAGGAAATGGGCCAGGGCCAGCGACGACCCCATGGCATCGGGATCGGGTTTCTGGTGGGTGGTAATAACCACCTGCCTGGGCTGTTCCAGCAACGGGAATATTTCTTTAATG
>DASYCT010000015.1:0-3415 GCA_036500065.1 Chitinophagaceae bacterium
CAAAAAAGCAGGCTATCGCTTTTTCCCCTATTTTTGCCCAACTTTTAAAGTCTTATATGAGTATTCTAGTTAATAAGAGCTCCAAAATCATCGTACAGGGATTCACCGGCACGGAAGGCACGTTTCACGCAACACAAATGATTGATTACGGCACCCAGGTGGTGGGTGGTGTTACCCCCGGCAAGGGCGGCAGCACGCATATCGACCGGCCCGTGTTTAACACAGTGGCTGACGCGGTAAAAGCTACCGGCGCCAATGTGTCCATCATCTTCGTACCCCCGGCTTTTGCCGCGGATGCCATTATGGAAGCCGCAGAGGCAGGTATCGCCCTGGTGGTATGTATCACCGAAGGCATACCCGTACAGGATATGGTAAAGGCAAAAAACTATTTACAGGGCCGCAACACCCGCCTGATAGGCCCCAACTGTCCCGGTGTGATTACCGCCGGCGAATGTAAAGTAGGCATCATGCCGGGCTTTGTGTTCATACCGGGCCGTATCGGCATCGTGTCCAAATCGGGCACCCTGACCTATGAAGCGGCCGATCAGGTGGCCAAAGCAGGCCTCGGCATCTCAACCGCCGTAGGTATTGGCGGCGACCCCATCATCGGCACACCGACAAAGGATGCTGTTGAACTCCTCATGAACGACCCCGGCACCGATGCCATCGTAATGATAGGCGAAATCGGCGGCAGCATGGAAGCCGAAGCCGCCCGTTATATAAAAGAGAAAGGCACCAAGCCCGTAGTAGGGTTTATAGCCGGCCAGACAGCCCCTCCCGGCAGGCGTATGGGACATGCCGGCGCTATCGTTGGAGGAGCCGACGACACTGCCGCCGCCAAAATGAAAATCATGGCCGAATGCGGTATCCATGTGGTACAAAGCCCGGCCGATATCGGCAAGAAAATGGCGGAAGTCATGAAGAAGAAATAATTGATAATAATTTAATGATACAAACCCCGGCCTAAGCCGGGGTTTCTTTTAAAAAACAGGCCCCGGCTTTAACAAGCCAGGGCCTTCTCTGATGTACCTATGCCAAAACCCTTATTTGTAGTTCCTCATATAATTGGTCAAATCTGCTTTGTTGTCGCCGAAGGGAAACACATTGCAAACAATCATGTAATTGTTCTTATCCACTGTTTTGCCGTAGGCATATTTGGCGAAATCCAGTTTAGCGTTTTCTGAAGTGAATAACTGCGCCATTTCTTTTACCTGGACGGAAGACATCGTACTGTTGTCGACTGCTTTTTTAGCTATGTCCAGGCGATCCTGGTCAAACCGTTCGGCCATCATCATTCGCTTCAGACCAACAAAATCTCCATAGTTGATGACGGGTGAGTAGCCAGCGTCATCGTTATATTGCATGCTGCGGGCGTCATCGCTATCCAGGGGTTGTTCATCGATAACCGCCTTCCCCTGGTTGTTTAATACGATGCTCAGTTCATACATGGGCTTGATTTGAACGGCTGCGCTGTATACCAACCTGCCTGACTGGTAAAAACGTACGGTATGAAAACCGGGAGCGAGATTTTCAAACACGGTTCCGTTTTCACCTACCTGTTTGTCGAAAGTTGTCTCGTCCACGGTAACCCGTGTATTATTTTTTCCGGTAGCCTCCACCGTTAAACGGCTGGGAGCATAGCTGGCAAAAGAAGCCATCGTTACCAAAAAGGCCGCGCTGAGGGTTATTATCTTTTTCATAAAACGAAATTTTGGGTGTTTTTAAAATAGGGTCCGTTTTTATTTTTTACCGGCGTTTATACTTCAGCGCCGGTCCTGTATAATAGAAGGAAAAAGGGGCGGCAGGTAAAAAGAAGGAATGGTAAGAGATTGTTAAGAAAGGGCGGTTTATGCATAACTTGTTGATATACCATGTGTAAAAAAGACCTTCTCCGCATCCTCTTTCAGCAACTTTATTATCTTTAGTAAAACCTGGACACAACATGCATCGTATTAAACCCTCCTTTACAGCTATAATCATTTTACTATTCCTCGCCGTTCCGGTCTTTGCACAACAAAAAAGCAGTAATTACAACGCGCTTTGGAAGATAGCGGACACACTCATCTTTAGTAAGGGCCTGCCTAAATCGGCGCTGGCGCAGGTAAATACTATTTACGCACTGGCGAAAAAAGAAAAACAGGAAGCACAAGCCATTAAAGCCCTCGTGTACCGGGTGAGCCTGCAGGAAATGGTGGAAGAAGATGCAGACACAAAAAGTTTGCGCCTGCTGGAAAATGAAATCAATACCAGCAGCGAACCCTCGAAATCGATCCTATACTCTATCCTGGCATTTAAATACCGTGTTTATCTTGAACAATCCCGCTGGAAAAACAATCGCACCAATACAAAAAATATTCCCAAAAATGATTTCCTGACCTGGACAAACGATGACTTCTACACCAAAATAGATGGTTTGTACAAACTATCTCTTCAAAATAAAGCCCTGCTGCAGCATACCTCCCTGGATGCTTATAATGTCCTCCTTTCCCGGGGTAACACACGCTACCTGCGCCCGACCATGTATGATTTGCTGGCGCATGCAGCCCTCGATTTTTATAGTGCCGAAAAAACGAATGTCACCAAACCGGCGAATGCGTTCGAAATGAAGGACGAAAACCTGCTGGCGCCTGCCGCAACATTTGCCCGGCTGCGCATAACCAGCAGCGACACAGCTTCATTGCTTTATAAAGCCTTGCTTATATACCAGGATTTACTGGCTTTTCATTTAAACGATCCCCAACCCGAGGCTTTAATAGATGCCGATATAGCCCGTACCGGGTTTGTAAACGCCTGGGGGGGCATGCCGCAAAAGGATCAATTGTATGAAAAGGCATTGACAGCTATTTTCGATCAATATCCTAATTCCCCCGCCGCAACAGAAGCTGCCTACAAAATAGCCAGCCTGCATGTCAGTTATAATATATGGGATGATTATAATGGGAATGACAAAGCGGACACAAGCGATTTAACCTTTGCCGCCGCGCTTTGTAAAAAAGTAATAAAGCAACCGGAAGAATCACCCGGCAAAGCCGATTGTTACAATTTGCTCAAAATGATTGAAAAAAAATCATTGCATCTTACCACTGAAAGAGTAAATATTCCCGGGCAGCCCTTTCGCACACTGGTCGGGTATCGCAATTTCAGCAACCTGTACCTGCGGGTAATAGCCATCCATGCAGGGTTTGAATACAAACTCAGGGATGACCATCCTGCCGCCTACCGAAAAAAGCTTACACAGCTCGCCCCCGTACGTAGCTGGAAGCAGTCCCTGCCCGGCGCCAACGACTATCACAGGCACAGTACTGAAATAAAGATAGACCCCTTACCCACCGGCGAATACATACTCATGGCTGCCTCAAACCCCGGTTTTGCCACCGATTCCGGCCTGCTGTCAATGCAATATTTCTATGTCTCC
>DASYCT010000016.1:0-5554 GCA_036500065.1 Chitinophagaceae bacterium
TCATGCGTGCCCTTTGGCGAATACACCGCTATCATCATCAGCTGGTCGGTATTGCGGGCGCGCACCGTGAGGCCCAGCCGGCTTACCACGCCGGGCAATAAAGGCGTGGCAATGCCCACACGGTTTTGCACATTGAGCGCGGCGATATGCACGTTGGTGCCTACCTTGAAGGTAACGTTGATGCTCACTGCCCCGGTGTTGGTGTTGGTGCCTTGCATGTATTCCATGCCGGGCGTGCCGTTCACCTGCTCCTCGATGGGTGTGGCGACGGTTTGCTCCACGGTCTGCGCGTCCGCCCCCGTGTACTGCCCGTTTACCTGTACGATAGGAGGGGTGATATCCGGGTATTGATCGATCGGGAGCAGCAGGATGGAAACAGTACCGGTGATCACTAATACGATGGAAATGACAATAGCGGTGACCGGCCTTTTAATAAATGTATTAGCAATCATAGGTTATTCTTTATTCCGTTTGCCATGGCCGGCTCCACCCTTTTTATTTGCTCCGCCCGGACCGTTTTCAGCATTTGGGCCGTGTCCTTTAGAAGAGGAATCGATTTCCGAACCATCGTGCAATGTCTGAAGCCCGTCAACGACTATCTTATCACCTTCGTCCAGCCCCGAGGTTATTATAATATTGGGGCCGATGGTTTGCCCCGTCATTACTTTTTTCTGGAAGGCCATCAGCTTAGGCCCGCCCTGTGCCGTATCGGCGGCTTTTTTGGAAGCAGTGTCATTGTGCAGCACCGTATCCCGGGCCACGAACACAAAATATTCTCCCATCTGCTCTACGATCGCCTTGCCGGGAATAAGCAATTGCGGGGTTTGTTCCTGGTTGTGCACGCGCAGCACGCAACTCATACCGGCTCTTAGCGTATAGCGTGGGTTGGGGAATTCCAACCGCACCCTGACCGCGCCGGTTTGCGGATCAACGGCGCGGTCGATAACGGAAATTTTTCCAGGGTACGGATACAATAAGTTATTGGGTAGTATAATCGTAAACAGCGAGTCGATGCCCTGTTTGTTTTTTTCGAGATCCTGGTAATGCGCCAGTTGTGATTCGTTGATCAGGAAGTCCAGCGCCATGGGGTCATTGGTGGAAATGGTATTCAATACGGTGCTGCCCTGTGACACGGCATTGCCGAGCTTTACCTGGCTGAACCCGATTGTCCCGTCAAAAGGAGCCCTGACGGTGGCATAGTTCAGGTTGGTGCTGGCCGTTTTTACTGCCTGTTCGGCCGTCTTTACCTGGTTGTCCGCGTTTTGCTGTGCGATAACGGCGTGGTCAACCAACTGCTTGGCGACGGCATTGTATTTTTCCAGGTAAGTATAGCGGTCAGCATCCTGTTTGGCCTGGTCGTAATTGCCCTGTGCGACCTTCAGGTTGGCGACGGCCGCATCATAACTCTGCTGGTACAATTGTTTATCGATTTCGTACAGCTTCTGGCCCTTTTTCACGAGGCTGCCTTCTGTAAAGAATATCCCGGTGATAAAACCCGACGCTTCGGGGCGCAGGTCTACCTGGCTGAGCGCAGCGGTAGTCGCCGGGTATTTGTCGTAGTACAAAACGGTTTGGGCGCTGACCGTGAACAGGTTGACCGGCACGGGGGGATTGGGGGGCGGTTGCTTGTGTTTGCAGGAAAAGCAAAAAAGACAACTGAGTAAAAGGACGCACCCTAAAGCTTTATTCATTGAGATGATGTATTACTGGGTTAATGATTATAGGAAATAATTCCCATGGCTTTTTCAAGGTCTATTTTATCGGACAGCACCTGGAACAAATCGTTGTAATAACTTATTTCAGATGATATAAGATTCGATTCCGCGGTTATCACGTTCAGGTAGGCCACTATCCCCTGGTGGTACTGTAAGGTCACTGTCTCGTACACATGCTTTGCCAGCGCCACGTTATCCTGCATGGTGTACATGTCGTAAAGATTGTTTTTATAGTTGGTCAGCGCCGAGGCATACTGGGAATAGATTTCCGATTTCAGGCTGATCTCGTCCCACCCGATAAGTTGTTGTTGCAGTTTGGCCCGGTGCAGGCTGTTGGTCCGCGCAAACCCGGTGAATATCGGCATGCTGAACGATAAACCCACATAAGAATAGGGGTATGCCGTTGAAAACAGCGTGGAAAATGTATTGCTTTGGAACTCGTGGAAATAATCGAAGAAAGCAGATACCGTGGGTAGCCATGCACTCCGGTAATAGTTGATGGTTTGATCCTGTAGCTTTTTCGACAGCTGCACCTGCTGGAACTCAACCCGTTTGTCGTATTGCAGCGGCCGGGTGGTATCGAACACGATATCCTTTATCATTTGCGTCGTATCATAGCGAACGTTGAACTCTCTTTCCGACGGGTAACCCATTATCTGTTTCAGGAAAGCATATTGCGGCACCATGTTCTGGACCGCCTGCTTCAACTGTGACCTTGAATTGTTGAGCGTGATGGTCGCCTGCTGGTAATCCGTCTCCGCCACAATACCGGCTACATATTGATGATAGGTATCGCTCAGGTTTTTGGCAAGACGCACCGTATCCTCCTTTAACACATCGATCTGCTCAAGAGTGAGCAGCAGGTTGTAAAAGGATTTGCTGACGGAAGCGATGACAAATATTTTGGTGCTGTCGGTAACCAGTTCCGCCTGTTGTACAAAGAGGGGAGCGCTTTTGACTGCGTAAACAAGCGAAGGGTTGAAGATGGTTTGTGTGACCGACAGTTGAGGTCCGAAGGTATTGACCACACCGGTTTTTTGTTTCGTCGACCCGTTCGGGTTAGACGAATTGTTTACAAAACTGGTAGGCAGCTCATTGTAGTGGAGCAGGTTGCCGCTGATGGAAGCCTGCGGTAACCATCCGGCCTGGTTGATCGAATTGGTGACCCTGGCAATATTGATATTAATATCCGCCTGCTTCAGGAGGGGTTGATGTTTGAGCGCATAATCGATACATTGACCAAGCGAGAGACCGGTGCTGTCTATATCCTGCGCATGACCGCAGAAAGATAAAATAAGAAAGCCGATGATTGGTAGAAAAGGGTGAGGTTTCCCTGCTGTCTTCTTTATGCGTGTAATAGTATGTTTCAATAGCAGATGCTTTATAACCTTTAATAAATCCGGTGTCGTATTGTTATTTTTCCATTGATATGCAGGCAACCGTTCAATAGAAAATCTGATTAGAACAAGGGTTCGAATTGCAGAGATACATCATTCATAAATTATCACCATTGCTAAGGTAGTGTGTTTGTGTTAACCAGTGGTTAAGGGCGCGGTTGGATAGGAATTTCTCCTAAGAAAAAAATGTGCCACGATAAAGTATCTCCCTCTTATTAATAGCTTTTTAATAGCATATTAATCGTTCTTTAATAAGTACGGGTAACCGTTAGAAATAATTACATTTCCACATTCTTCAGCAGCACTTGCAGGGTTTCTTCCGATTGTTGTTTTAGTACGGTATGCCGGCCTGCGGCCAGTTCATTCAGCAGGGTTTCTTCATAGTGTCGTATCGTAAGCAGGGTTAATCCCTTTTCAACCACCACTTCGAACAGTTCGGCAGCGGCAAGGGCCAGTTGTTCGATCTTGTCGGCCCGGTCGTCCAGGCAGACCACGAGGCTTACGGCGCCCGTCTGCACAAGGTTCGGTTTGATCTTTATCGAGGCAAATATTTCATACAGCCGGCTCATGGGCTTTTCGCCAACAAAAGAAAAATCCTGTGTGTGCAGGTGTACCAGCGCCTGCTGCTCTTTCCACACGATGATAGGAGGGAGCCGGTGCACGTTTTTATTGTGAATAAGGGTACCGGGCAGGGACGGATCGATAAAACATTTTACCTGTAGCGGGATGTCTTTGTTTTGCAGGGGCTGGATGGTCTTGGGGTGTATCACCTGCGCGCCGTAATAAGCCATTTCAATCACTTCATCGTAATTGAGTTCGCTGATAAGGCGGGCGGCGGCATAGCGTTTTGGGTCGGCATTCATAACACCTTCCACATCTTTCCAGATGGTAAGCCGTTCCGCGTCGAGCAGGTTGGCAAATATGGCGGCCGAATAATCGCTGCCTTCCCTTCCGAGCGTGGTGCTTTCGTTTTCGCGGGTAGCGCCGATGAATCCCTGTGTGACGACAATATCCTGCTTCCCGAAAAGCGGAAGAATGTCCTGCTGCACCCGTGCGCCGCTAAACGACCAGTCGAGCGCAGCATCGCGGAAATTATCATCGGTACGGAAGAAATCGCGTACGTCCAGCCATTGATTGGCAATGCCTTCTTCCTGCAGGTAGGCGCTGACGATAGCAGTGGAAAGCAATTCGCCGCAACATACGATCTGGTCGTAATAATAATCAAACCCACGTACCGGCTTATCGTGCAGCAGCCATTCCACTTCGGTAAAGAAATCGCGCAACTGTTCCTCGCAGGCCAGTGCTTTTATTACCAGCAGATAGCGTGCCGTGGTCAGGTGCTGCTGTTTTACCTGGTCGAATAATTGCAGGGCGAGCGCCTGCTGCCCGTTGAAAAATGCTTCGGCCACTTTTTCCAGTGCATTGGTGGTTTTGCCCATCGCGGAGACGACAACAAGGATTTTCTGTCCCTGGTAAAGACGAAGGATCTCCGCCGTATTCTTTATCCTTTCCACGCTGTTGACGCTGGCCCCCCCGAATTTAAACACCTGCATTGCTGGTAATGATTTTAGCCTGTTCGAAATAAGAACTGCAAAGAAAACGAATTCCGTGGTTTTCAGGGGCATTTAACCCCTGTCGTTTAGTTAAGGAGCTAACCATAGGTGGTTGCCCGTCCCGTAGGGACGACTGATGGGCTACCCACCAGTCGTCCCTATGGGACGGCAAAGCCTGGTCGCTGGGGTGGGTCGCCCTGCGGGCGGCCAGGAGTGAGGAGAGGGCGGCTCACCCTTAAAACCCGCACTTAATTTAAAAAAATTAACTTCAGGAAATTTTTAATTCCTTGACCCATTCCTATAGCATATTTTCACTGGGCGATTCAGCGGTTACCATCGACCTCGGCAATAGCATCAACGAACACTGGAACAGGAAGGTCCTTGCCATGCAACAATGGCTGCAAGAGCCTGCTTTTGAGGGACTCATGGATATTATCACTGCTTATAGCTCGCTCACCGTACTTTATGATCCCGTGCTGGTAAAACGCAAATACCAGCCGCCGGGCACGATAGCTGCCTGGGTCGGGGAACAGCTCGAAAAAGCGTTCCGGGAATCGGGTGAACAATTGCCCGATAACATCGTTACGGTCGATATACCCGTTTGTTACAGTGAAGCGACCGGCATGGACCTGGCGGCAATGGCGCAACAAAAAAAGCTTTCGATCGACGAGATCATTCACCTGCACACCTCCGTACCGTACCGGGTTTATATGATTGGATTTTTAC
This sequence comes from Chitinophagaceae bacterium, assembly GCA_036500065.1. GTDB lineage: Bacteria > Bacteroidota > Bacteroidia > Chitinophagales > Chitinophagaceae > JACMLD01. The sequence continues at coordinate 5,392 of DASYCT010000016.1, forward strand.
CCGGCTTTTCTTACCTGGCTGAAGTAGATACAAGGCTGATCACCCCCCGCAAGCCCAGGCCCGTGACCGTGTTGCCGGGCAGCGTTGGCATTGCCGGCTCACAAACGGGCATCTACCCGCTTGCCAGTCCCGGGGGATGGAATATCATCGGACGCACCCCTGT
>DASYCT010000017.1:0-3741 GCA_036500065.1 Chitinophagaceae bacterium
GCTGGCCTGGCTCACCGAACCGGCAGCGTCCTTTGAATACACGTGGTAAAGGCCGGGGCTGAGGTTTTTGAAGGTATTCCAGTCGGGGTGGGTGGCGTTATCGGAGGGCTGGTAATTGACCCCGTCCAGCGAGAACAGAAAGGGCGGCGTTCCGCCCATCATTTTCACCTGGAGTACGCCGTTGCCGGAGCAGGAGACCTGGACCACCGCTCCCACGATAAACCCCGGGCAACAGGAGGAGCACATAAAATAGTTCCCGGTATGGGGTTCCACGTTGGTGGCGGCCACGGCCTCGCAACCGTTGACATCCTTCATCAGGAAAACATAAAAATAGCCCTGGAGAAGGCCGGACTGGATGTTGTTGGAGGAGCTGAAGCTCAGTCCCCCGTCGGCGCTATAGGTATAGGGCGGGGCGCCGCCGTAGGGAACCAGTTCCAGGCTGCCGTCGGCGCTGGTGCAGGTGCTGGGGATGCTGAGGATATTCACCGCCATGGACGGTTCGGGCAGGGTGGCGCTGAGCACGGCTTCGGTGCCGGCCGTTGCGCCGGCGGCATCGCGGACCGTGATCGAAAAGTTGCCGGCATCCAGGGCCGGGAAAAAGGCATTGTTCTGAAAGATGCCGGGGGAAATGGAATACTGGTAAGGGGGCGTGCCGCCCGAAGCCAGCACGGTGATGCTGCCGTTGCCGACCCGGCTGAAGGACGTGGGATCGATCACCTTCGCGCAGCCCGGTTGTTTCACATCCAGGGTGAGCACCAGGGCCGGGGCCGGCGACTGGGCAAAAACATGAACCGCGGGTACAAGCAAAAGCCCGAAAAAAATAAAGAAGGGGAAAAAGCAAGGCCTGCGGGGCGGCCGATCAGCAAACCCGATCCGCTTCCGGTAAACCAGGAAATAAGACGGAGGATATGGGGTATGCATTTAAAGCAATGTTCAGGAATAAGGCCAGTCTAAAAACGTGCTGCCCGGCTTCAGGGTTGCTCGATGATGCCGTTCTTGACGGCGTACATCACGAGACCGGCCATGGACCGGGCGCCCGTCTTGGTTTTGAGCTTGTCGCGAATGGCTTCCACGGTGCGGGGGCTGATCTCCACGAGGTCGGCGATCTCCTTGGTGGTCTTTTCCTCGCACATCATTTTCAGGATGGCGGTCTCTTTTTCGGTGAGACTGGCTTCCTGGTGTGCGGCGGCTTCCGAGCGGCGGGTGCGCAGGCCACTCAGCAGGGCTTTGTTGGTGAGTTCGTTGAAATAGAACTCCTGTTCGTAACAGGTTTTGATGGCGTTATAGATATTTTCCGAATCGGAATTTTTGGTGAGGTAGGAATTGGCCCCGATCTCCATGAGCTTGGAGATCATGGAATGATCGTTGTGCATGGAGAGGATAATTACTTTTACCTGCGGGTATAATTTACGGATCTCCGGCAGGGTGCTGATGCCGTCCATGATGGGCATCTGGATGTCCAGCAGGATCACGTCGGGCTCCAGGTGTTTGAGCAGGTTGAGCAGCTGCATGCCGTTGTCGGCCTCGGCGATGAGCTCCACGTCCTTTTTTACTGACAGTGCGGTCTTTACGCCCTGGCGGAAGAGTACGTGGTCGTCCGCGATGATCACTTTAATGGTATGGTTCGAGTCCTGATTTTTCATAAGGCTTTACATTTAGGCCAGGGCCACGGAATAAGGCTCAAAATGAGCAAAATAGGCGATACTTACTATAGGGAATCTACGAAATTAAACGATTTCGGATAATACCGGCAACAAAAATCTACCACGTTGATATACGGGGAATTATCGAATAAACCCGTTGGGCCGATGGGAAAGCTACGAGGCGGAGCGTAAAACCCGAACGAGTAAAAACGCGCGTTCCTGCTCTTGGTGTGTTTCCCGTACACGTATACTTTTGTTTGCAAGTTGATTGACAGGAATAAGCGACCTGTAAGATCCAATATCCGAAGAGTACCGTCCATAAAGAGTTTCCAATATCCACCGAATGCCGTGCGAAGTCCAATGTCAATCAACTTCTTTTTTGCCTTTCTGAACATTCCATATACGGTTAGCGACCCCCCGCAACCCCCGTTAATGCATTGGCCTGTGAGAAACCTGTACTCGGCCTTGCCAATCGGTCTGAAACCTTATCTTGATCTGTTAGCTACCATTTTACTTGCCTGCTTTTTTGTGCGTGCGGATATGTGCGATGAAAACAAAAAAGCAGGCTTTTATTTCACCAAGCCTAAGCGTAATCACTTATTAACCCTGAGATTTTCTATATACAAAATAAATATTTCAAAAAAAGGGTTTTTTCCCGCTCTTCTTCATTTAAATGTTCATATATATTCGTAGCACCTATCAACAGGTTTACTTTATATGAATTATTCAGTTTTTACTGGTCATTATTTTACAGATTGGATTCTTATTTTAACCACCTTGGTTAGCTTGGTGATTAGCAGGATTCATCGTGCACACAAACAACTCTTCTTCATTCAAATTTATATAGCCGCATCGTTATTTATCGATATTTTATCTACTCTTACAGAGCTACTATTCAAAGACAATAGGTTATTCCAGGCAATTAATTGCATATCCCTCAATATGTACTCAATTTTAGAAATCACCTTACTTTACATGTTCATCAGAAGAGTAATTAATGGTAAAAATATAAGACTCATTATGAAAATGCTTTGCGGTATTTACATTTTCCTTTGCATTACAATATGGCTACTTTTTCCTAAAGCAATTATCTCAAACATCCACCCTTTATTTGCACTTGAAGGAATCCTTATTACAGCCATCTGCCTTCTCTATTTTTATGAAATTATACATACAGGTTTTTCAAATGATATACGCGAGAATTCATACTTCATTGCAATCTCTGGAATACTCTTCTATTTTAGCATATCAGTTCCTTATTATTTTGGCTCGTATAGATTGCTAGCTGTCTCTCCCGAATTCTTTATCGTTTTTGATTGTGTAAACTATTGTCTTTATACGATCTTATTCTTAACATTTATCAAAGCACATCTATGCCCAATTCCAGTACAGAAATAATTTTATTTCTGGTAATGATAACAGCATTCATTTTAATAATGGTAGCTTTTATTATAGTCATTTTGCTTTTTCTCCAAAAAAAGCAGAAAGATTATAATTCAGAATTAAAGGCTGTTAAATTCAATTATGATAAAGAGTTGTATAAGGCACAACTTGAAATACAAGAGCAAACATTCCAAGAAATTTCAAGGGAAATCCATGACAATGTTGGGCAATTTCTTTCCTTAGCCAAACTAAGCCTTACTACTCTCGATATAAGTAGGAGGGAAGAAGCAGAATCGGGAATTGCAGAGATTACGGAAATTTTAGAAAAAGCCCTGGAGGATCTCAGAGATATGTCTAAATCAATGAATCCTGACGTGATCCGGAAAGGTGGGTTGAAAAAGGCGATTGAAATGCAAGTTGGCTTCCTTCAGCGTAGAGGAAAATACCATGTCACCTTCGATATCAATGGAGAATACCAATCTATTAGCGAACAAAAGGAAATAATACTTTTCAGGATATTACAGGAAGCTGTGAATAATATTATTAGACATGCTTCAGCTAGCGATATTATTATCTTAATCAGTTCTTTCAAAGAAGAATTAAAACTTTATATCCGTGATAATGGAAAAGGATTTGACACTAAATTTCCTTATCCTCCAACAAGGAAAGTAGGAGGCATCAATAATATGCAGCAAAGAGCAAAGCTGATTGAAGC
>DASYCT010000018.1:0-20361 GCA_036500065.1 Chitinophagaceae bacterium
TGGCTACGCGTATTAATTGTAGCGGTTTACGTAGCTTTTATTGTTCTCGTTTTTATCGGCTTGTCATTCTATATGTAGAGCGAAGCTCTCCTATTTCATACCTCTTACTTCTTACTTCCTATTTCCTCTTTACTCACCTCCGGCAAAACGACTTCTTTTATATCCCTGCTTTGCATGATGGAATAATCTTTTACATTTTTCAATACGAAATAAGAAGCGCCGGTTGATTTTTGTGCCGATATATGAAAGAAGCCGGCTCCTTTTACATCCTCCAGTATAAAAGCAGGGCGCTGCTCTTCGTTCATATAGCTGATCTCAACATCGTTCATCCTGAGGTTCTTTACATGCCGGACAAAGAAACCCCAGGAAGGCATTGCACCAAAACGGTAAGGCTCGGGATAATCCTTTTCCAGTTCGGGCACTTCACGGGCGGCCATTTCCTTTGTACCGCCGCCTTTATAGTAAATCTTTATATGGCTTAGCTCCAGGTCTTCAATATCGTGGCCCTGCAAGCCACTGATAATAACGCCGTGGCGGGCATCTACGTTATACGCTACGATATTGCTGATGATAATCCGGCGGCAGGCGCCGATGGGTATGGAATCCGGTCCGCGCATCCTTGCACCGAGGCGGATAAAGATGGGTGCATTGGTAATATCGCGCATAGTAATATTGGTGATGGTGACATCTTCCAGCAAGGCGCCGTCGACTGTTTCCAATGCAAGACCGCGTGAATATTCAAATACACAATTGGAGATCGTCACGTTTTTAAATCCGCCGTTTGACTCCGTACCCATTTTTATTCTACCGGTAGGGTTTCCATCGGAATATTTTTTGTAGGTCCGTTTAAAGGTACCATCGACGAGGGTTCCCTCGTCATACCCGCTCACCTGGCAATTGGTGATGGTTACATTTTCGGTAGGTTTTGAATAGCCCAGCCCAAAAGAACTTTTGAGACAAATGCCATCATCGAACGGGGAGTTGACCGTACAGTTGGACACGCGTACGTTTTTGCAGCAGTCAATATCAAAACCATCGCGGTTGGTATCCACTTTCAGGTTGTCGAGCGTAAAATTATCCACCCCGGTGGCAAGAATGGCAAAATGGCCGCCGTGAAGAATGGTGACGTCGCGTATGTTGACGTTGCGGCACAATTTCAATGCGATGGCCTTATTGCCGCCACCCTCGGGCACATTGGTGCTTCTTGTCATATCCCGGCCCCATATCATCCCCTGCCCGTAGATGGCGATATCGTGCAGTCCTTCGCCGTATATAAGACTGTTTTTCCAGTGGCTGTGGCCAAAATCCTGGTACATATCAAATGCATTGGGCTCGGGTTTATCATACCCGATCTTGTTGACAGGAGCCGCCCCGATAATCACCGCGCCCTGGTCTATCCACAGAGAAATATTACTTTGAAGGCGGATGGTGTAGGAAAGGTATTTGCCCGGCGGAAAATAAACCGTACCGCCTCCCGATTTTGCAGCGGCAGCGATCGCGGCATTGATGGCATCGGAGTCGATCGTTGCACTATCGCCTTTTGCTCCATAATTCTTTACATTGTAAAAATCATTGGGAGAAAATGCATACACGGCTGAACCGGTTAGCACCAGGAGAAAGAGAAGAACCACGGAAGATTTTCGTAAAATAATCATACTGGAAATTGCTTTATCGTTGGCTGGCAAATTAACCATTATTTCGAATGCCCACCGGGTGGTTTCCCGCCATTTCCCCATTATTGGTCACTATCGTTGGCAAACTATTCAACAATACTGGCATCCCCCTCCAAATCACTTAATTTTATCGGAATATTATTGTTTTAAACCTGTCAGTAAAACAACACGCTATATGAAATCCCTACTCCTGGCATTATCATTTCTTTACGCCATCAGTCTCTCTGCACAAACAAAAAACAGCCCGGAAGAGCTGCTTCGCCGCGTAGCGGATAATGTTATCCGCAACAGCAGTTTCCGCTTTGTAAATACCAAAACAGGCAGCAGTACAGAAGGCACGGCCGGGCTGGATACTTCCATCAATGTAAAGGCAGAATCGAAATTCAATAAATGGCAATATGTAAACGGTGTACTAACGGTAGGAATGCTGCGCATAGCCGGTACGCTGGCAGATGCAAAATACGCTGCCTATTCCCGTAAAAACTTTGACTTTATATTCAATAACCTGGATTATTTCAAAAAGCAATATGATGCCGGTACACGGGGAGTGGAATTTGCCCCGGTTTTCCGCATTGGCTCACTGGATGATTGCGGTTCCATGGCCGCCGGCCTGCTGGACGTATATGCTTTTGATAAACGAAAGGAATACCTTGACTACCTGCAGCGGGTGGGCGATTACATTATAAACAAGCAGGTTAAATTTCCCGACGGCACCCTGGCGCGCACCGGCCCGCGCAAAATGACCATCTGGGCGGACGATTTATATATGAGCGTTCCCTTTCTCGCAAGAATGGGGAAGCTGACAGGTGATACTAAATATTTCGACTTTGCCATCCGGCAGGTGGAAAATTTCAACCGCTACCTGTATGACAGCGCCACCGGCCTGTTCTTCCATTGTTTTTATAATGACGACAATGTAAATGGCGTGGCGCATTGGGGACGTTGCAACGGCTGGCTGGCGGTGGCGCAGGCGGAACTGCTGAATAATCTCCCCGCAGATCATCCGAAAAGAGCTGAGCTGATAAAATTTTTGCTAATACAGATTATCGGTTTTTCCCGTTACCAGGACATCAACGGCATGTGGCACCAGTTGCTGGATAAACCTGATTCGTATGCCGAATCATCGGTAACGGCCATGTTCACCTACGCTGTGGCAAAGGCCGTCAATGAAGGATGGATTAACCGCCGGTATATTTCCATTGCGCAAAACGGCTGGCAGGGATTGGCTGCAAAGGTCACCGACGACGGGCAGGTACAGGATATCTGTATCGGCACTTCTATCGAAGAAGACATACGGTATTACTATACACGCCCGGCGGCCACCAATGATACGCATGGCCTCGGCCCCTTCCTGATGGCCGGTTCGGAAATGATCCGGGCAAAAGATAAACTGGTGGACATGGACAAGCGGCGATGACAACCGGTTTATTTACCGACTACAATCTTTATTGTCCTGAACCCGATATTGCCGCCCATATCACTACCCTGCAATATCACGGTATAGGTCGTCGGTTTATCCGCCGCATAAAAAGATGTTTCCGCCAGGCCCCTGGTATCAGTCACCAGGTTGGGCTGCCAGTAGATCGTGGAACGAAGGTCCGCTGTTTTTGAAGCCGCGTCCTTTACGGTGTACCGGGGGGAATAAAATTGTGCCGGCCAGCTCAATGGTAATGGCTTGTACACATATACGCCCGGTACCTTTTTCATAAAAACACCATTGCCCGAAAAAGTAGTTATCTCTACAAACGAGAATTCCCGGTTCATGTTCATCTGCTGGTTAATGCTTAGGAAAGTAGTCCGGTAGGCGGAGGTATTGCGCATACTGTTCATCACCTCGATACCTTTGACATCGGAAGCCTGGATGTATTCCAGGGTTTCCCGTTGTGAGCCAAAACGGGCCAGCGGCACACCATCGATAACAATGCGTAAATCATTGGCGTTTATTTTATACGTTTCCGTACCTCCTGCCCCGTATAGTACCCTGAATCCCCTGACGGTTTTTTCCATCAGTTGTTTTAAATTCAGTTTACCGGCTTTTTCGATCTCTGCCTGGTCGACTACCTGGTCGGCTCCGCCGGGACCATTGAGGTTGAGAGAACCCGGTACGCCTTTTCTTGCATTTACAATGACTCTTTGCAGCACCTTGTATTGTCCGCCGCCCGTGAGTTCGTCCTGTTGGTGCTGGTAATTGTTTTTTACATACGACAACAGGGCGCTGTCGCCGTTCACGTTCCAGGGCAGCAAAGCTCCCGTTCCTTCCGGTTTGATTTCAGGAGGTGTAAATTCATCGAGCGTAAGGCCGATGCCAAAATTCTTTCCTTTTGCATTTCTTGCCTGCACGATATAGGAAGGTGAATCAGCCACGGGGAAATTGTAAAATACAAACCGGCCTTCTTTATCCGTCACTGTATCGCGAAATACCCCATTCTTGCCGGTGCTCATCATCAATACGCCTGCATTTTCAAGCGGTTTATTAAATAAGTTGGTGACCTTGCCCGTTACCATAAACCCCGGCTGCGCGGCAAAAAGCGGGGGCACGGGCTTCTTAAATATATTCTGCCAGTTGTATCCTGTCCAGCCCTGTGTGAGCAACAAGGCGTCCAGCGCTTTTGCCACGGCAGCATCACCGGGCCGGGAGAAATACCAGGAGGGGTCTTCAATCGTGCCTTTCAGCTCGGTCGAGAGGAACATCCTGGTAAGAATATTTTCAGAGTTAAGGCTGTCCGTCCTCACCTGCGCATCATCGGTCACAGCCAGCGAGAAGGAACCCGTGATCGGTTGCTGCTGTTTATCCATCACCTTTAGATGCAGTGCAATACTATCTCTTGAAACATACGATGATTTATCGGTGCCCAGCTCGATGCGGAGATTATCCTGCTGGTCGACAAATATCATGCGCTCATTTATCGGTTGCGCATCGTCATTAAATAAGGTGAAATGTATAATCCCTGAAGGAAAGATTGTTTTACTTACATGGCCGCCCATTTCATTTTTATCGGCCTTAACATTGGCTCCATAACAAACAAGCCCTCTTGTCAGTCCCACGAGATGGTAGACCTGTCCGTTGCGCATTTCGGGTGAGAAAAGGACGCTTACGAGCAGGGAATCGGTCTCATCGATGACACGAAGAACAACCCCCGAAGGCTTTATCGCGGGCAGGGGGTAGCGAACCGGGCGGCTGCCGGGCAGGGAAACGAGTACGGAATAGGTTTCGCCCGCAAAGGGGGTAAATTCAAATTCACCCATCCCGCGGTGCAGGGAAGTAAATGAAACAATTTCTTTATCATGACTATCCACCAGTTTGCCCTGTACATCGACGCCTTTGCCGTTTTCACCGATGGCCTTGAACCCGACGCGGGAAGAAAGGCCGGCCACGAGGTAACCACCTTCGGGCATAAACTGCACATCAATATTTTCGGGGCGGTTGACCGGCAGCGGTACGATCACTTTCATCGAAGGATCGGTTTTGTCCTCCGCGACCATCGTGATGCCTGCGGCGCTGGTTTTATCGGGCAGTGTAAAGGAAGTTCTGAAACTACCATCGGAACCTGTTTGTACATCGTCGTGGTACAGGGTCTTTTTACCATCGACGATTTTCACTTTGAGGTCTTTTTGCCGGACCGGGTGGGCATCGGCTTCGCTCAGCTGGACGGCCAGCGACATACCACCCGCGTTTACGCGGTGGCTTTCTTTTACCAGCCAGTATTTATCGGTTGCTTCGCCGATGACAAAAGGCTGGTGAAAATAACAGGAAGGGCCGTTATTGCGCATCCAGTTGGTATAGGCATACACGGTATATTTTCCACTGCTTACGTCGTCGGCCGGAAGGGCAAGCTGTCCCCAGGAAATACCGACCTGGATCGGGAAGCTCATGCGCTTCACTACGCGGTCGCTGTCGTTGATAAGCTCCACGTAGAGCAGGCCGCTAAGGGGCGACCAGTTGTAGGAGCTTGCCTGGAACAAATAGGCTTTGAACCATATTGTATCACCTACCGCGTAATAAGGCTTATCGAAATGGAGGTACAATTTTTCGGAGGGCAGCCTGTTATTAAAGCTATCCACCAGCGCCATAATCTTTTTAACGGAAGTATTGGGGCCGGGGGATTGTGCGCGGGCAGGCAAAGAGGATAAGAATAAAAAAGCCGCTACAACTATCGTCGTAGTCGGCTGTATCAGTAGATATCTTTTTTTTGTCATATCGGCAGTGACGGGTGTGCCCGAAAGATAAAGACTAATGATATTAACGGGATGTTAATGAAAACAAGGGAGTATTTACAATACTCCTTTCACTTCCAGCCTGATAACGGTAGCAATCGGATCGGGTGCTTTCCCGGGTACGGTGATCATCAGCCCGTCGGCGCCGGGCGAGGTGGTCAACGCAGCACCGGTGACCAGTTTTGCCGACAGCACAGTAGCGGTCAGTCCCGGCACAACGAGTTTTCCATCGGCGGGCCAGTTGAATACATCCAGGTAAAGTGTCGTATTTCCATCGTGTATTTTTTTTGTACAGCGGCCCCATGGCAGTACAGGCAACGGGCTTGCTTTTGTGCCGTAAATGGATTCACCGTTTACCTTCATCCAGGCGCCGATGCTTTTTAACGCCGCTACACTGGGCGCGGGAATTTCTCCTTCCGGGGTAGGGCCTACGTTCAAAAGATAGTTGCCGCCCTTGGAAGCGATATCGACGAGGTTACGGATCAGCGTCTCCACGCTTTTCCAATTGTTATCATAACTTTTATAACCCCAGGTATCGTTCATGGTCATACAGGTTTCCCAGTCTTTGCCATCGAGTTCCGACAGCTTGGGTATCTTCTGTTCGGGTGTTTTGTAATCGCCGGGGAAATTGGGGCGCTCCAGCCGATCATTGGTAATGATTTTGGGTTGCAGGGCCAGCAGGGCACTTAGCTTGCCTGCAAATTCATCGGTCATGCCGCTGGGAGTATCCCACCAGAGCACGGCCACGTCACCGTAATTGGTCAGCAGTTCTTTTACCTGCGGAACGGCTACCCTATCGATATAATCAGCCATAGAAGCAGAGGTTTGCACCGGGTCCCAGTGTCCCTCGTGGGCCAGCGTATAGGCGTCAATGCTGGCTGAATCAGGATTGGGCCAGCCTTTGGAGGCAAGGCGGCGGATGGCCGTGCCGCCGGGATTGGACCAGTCCTGCGCCTGGGAATAATAAAAGCCCAGTTTAATCCCGTATTTGCGGCAGGCGGCGGCCAGTGGTTTCAATACATCTTTGGCATAGGGAGTGGCATCGACGATATTCCATTTGCTGGCAGCGGTTTTAAACATTGCAAAACCATCGTGGTGTTTGGCAGTAATGACGATGTATTTCATGCCGGCTTCTTTGGCTGTTTTAACCCATTCGTCGGGATTGTATTTTACCGGGTTGAATTGCTTTGCGTACTGCTGGTATTCGGCCACCGGTATTTTAGCGAAGTTCATGATCCATTCGCCGATACCATCAATGTGGCGGCCTTTGTACGTACCGGCCAATTGTGCATAATCGCCCCAGTGGATAAACATACCAAAGCGGGCATCACGCCACCATTGCATGCGTTCGTCTTTACTCAATGTTTGTGCGGGTAAGCCGGAGGAGAGGCAGATAAGGGCTGCCAGCACCGGAAAGAGTTTCTTCATCATGCTAAACTGATTTATATCGTTTACTTATACGCATTCAAAAGTCGCAATTTATTCAGCTATTTTGGCAGTTGATTTCCTTATTTCTTCTCCATTGCCTGGTTTCTGCCGTTCCTCCCGCTTGCCGCCGGTGATTAAAAGGGGTTGGACAGGTCAGGATGGCTAATCCTTTCCAATCCCTAATATTTGCATAACCGGGGTCCTTAGCGAAGCTACCCCCGGCTATAAAAGTCTTGCAAATGAAAAAACTCGTCGTTTTATCACTGGTGCTGTTCCTGCAATTTGCCCGTTCTTCTGCATCCGTTTATTATGTCGCCACCGACGGCAAGGATGATAATCCCGGCACGCAAAGCCAGCCCTTCGCCACCGTACAAAAAGCCCAATCGGAAGTTCGTCCCGGTGATACGGTTTATATCCGTGGGGGTGTTTATCACATGTCCGAGGAACAGATAGCTCATAAAGAGCGCATCTATGCCTGTGTGACTTTCCTGGATAAAAGCGGGAAGCCGGGCAAATACATTCATTACCTCGGATACCCGGGGGAAAAGCCTGTCTTTGATTATTCGGCCGTCAAGCCCGCTGATTACAGAGTAGCGGCGTTTTATGTGACCGGTTCCTGGCTGCACCTGAAAGGTTTTGAAATCACCGGCGTGCAGGTCACCATAAAAGGACATACACAGTCGGAGTGTTTTGAAAACCACGGCAGCAATAATATTTATGAAATGCTCAGCATGCATGACGGCATGGCCATCGGCTTTTACCTGCTTTCAGGTTCCAATAACCTTATTCTGAACTGCGATGCGTACCGCAACTTTGATTATTTTTCAGAGAACGGGCGGGGCGGCAATACCGATGGTTTTGGCTGCCATCCTTCGGAGGGAAGCAGCGGTAATGTATTCAGGGGATGCCGCGCTTGGTTTAACAGCGACGACGGTTATGATGTGATCAACTCGCATGAATCGACCACGTTTGAAAATTGCTGGTCGTTTTACAATGGCTTCGACCCTAATTTTAAAAGTGAGGGAGATGGCAATGGCTTCAAAGGGGGAGGCTTTGGCAGCAGGCCGGCCAGCCAGATACCCAATCCCGTTCCTCAAACCACGGTACGATTTTGTGTAGCCGTGCGCAACAAAGCCAATGGTTTTTATTCTAATCACCATATCAACGGCAGTTTCTGGTACAATAACACCGCCTATCGCAATAATATTAATTACAACATGCTGAACCGGCTGGACGACAACGTTACCGATGTGCCGGGCTATAAACATGTGATGCGCAATAACCTGGGTTATAAGGCGGGCCGGCAGGAAGTGGCCAACCTGGATAGTTCCAAATGCGATATTTCGCATGACTACTTCGATATGGGGTTGTCGGCCACGGATGCGGATTTTATAAGTCTTGATGAAAGCCAGCTCACCACTCCCCGGCAGGCGGATGGAAGCTTACCCGTGATCACCTTCCTTCATTTGGCACCCAACAGTCAATTTATCGATAAGGGCGCCGATATCAGTTTCCCCTTTAAAGGCAAAGCCCCCGACCTCGGGGCTTTCGAGTCAGGAAAATAAAGCGCCTACCATTTATTTAACGATTAGCCAATGATTACCATGAATAACTTCTTTAAACGCACACTCACGACAGGTCTTTTCCTAAGTTCGTGTAGTCCTATACTTTATGCGCAGCAATCAGTATCTGTCCCGGTCAACTGGTTAAGCACTGTCCCGGTAAAACCCACCGGTGTAAGCTGGGGCCTGCCCTGGGCACAGGGACTTGTAAAAAACACAACCGGTTTCGCATTGGTAAAAGCCGATGGTAGCAGCGTAGCGGTTCAAAGCTGGCCGATGGCCTGGTGGCCCGACGGTTCCGTGAAATGGACGGGGTTTGCTGCAGTGGCCGATTCATCGGTGAAAAACAGTTCGATAAAACTGGTGCCTGATAAAAGCAAACAGCCGGTAAACGGCGGCACGATACAAATAAGTGATGAGGCGGAAGATATACGCATCAATACCGGGGCGTTGCAATGTATTATGCCGAAGAAAGGAAGTTCGGTGATCCGGTCCATTACCCTGAACGGTAAGGAAGTAGCCCAAGACGGGCGACTGGAATGTATCCTGCAGGATCGCCCCGACGGGGATATTGCGAGTTCGGTCACCCGGGAAAAATACAGCGGTACCATCACAAAAACAACTATAGAGCAAAACGGTCCGCTAAAGGCCGTGGTGAGAGTAGACGGCCTGTTTGCATCGGCAAAAGGGGATCGCAAATGGCTGCCCTTTATCCTGCGGTTTTATTTTTACCAGGGCGCTTCAACTATCAGGGTGGTACATACGCTTGTTTTTGATGGCGACGATCAAAAAGATTTTATCAAAGGCCTGGGACTGAACTTTACTGTGCCTTTCCGGGAAGAATTGCAAAACCGTCACGTACGTTTTGCGGGCGAGGGCGATGGCGTTTGGGCCGAACCGGTGCAACCCCTCGGTGGCCGCAGGCCGAATCCTTATGTCAACGACCAGGCACAGGGTAAACCCGTGCCCAACGTGGCAACGGTCGCCAACAATCAAAAAGCGCTTTTCCACGATATGGCTTCCTGGAACGATTACAAATTGGTGCAGGGCAGTGCAGACGGTTTCACTATTCAAAAACGCACCAGCGCGGCAGCAAGCTGGCTGGATGTGACCGGTGGCAAACGGGCTTCCGGGCTGGTATATGTTGGTGATGTCTCCGGTGGGATGGCGCTCTCATTGAAAGATTTCTGGCAGTCCTACCCTACCGCACTGGAAGTCAGGGATGCACGAACCGCAAAGGCTACCATCACCTGCTGGTTATGGTCGCCTTATTCGGATGCGATGGATTTGCGGCATTATGATACCGTTGCCCACGGGCTCGACTATACGTACGAAGACGTGCAGGCCGGTTACAGCACCCCGCATGGTATCGGGCGCACCAGCGAGATCACTCTCTATCCCTATGCAGCCATGCCCGTCAACCAGGAACTGGCCGGTGACGCCGCTCTGGCCAATACACCGCCCTTACTGGTTGCCACGCCGCAATACCTGCACGAGGTGGGTGCGCTGGGTCTGTGGAGCCTGCCTGACCATTCCACCAAAGGAAAGCAATGGATAGAGGACCAGTTGGATAAGGCCATTGCATTTTACCAACAGGAAATCGAACACCGTGAATGGTATGGTTTCTGGAATTATGGCGATGTGATGCACAGCTATGATGCGGCCAGGCATGAATGGCGTTATGATATCGGCGGTTTTGCCTGGGACAATACCGAACTATCGACCGATATGTGGCTATGGTATAGTTTTCTGCGTACCGGCCGGGCGGATATTTTCAAAATGGCCGAGGCCATGACACGCCACACCAGCGATGTGGATGTGTACCACCTGGGGTTCTTCGCCGGGTTGGGTTCACGTCATAATGTGAATCACTGGGGCGATGGCTCCAAAGAAGTGCGGGAAAGCCAGGCCATCCTGCGCCGTTTTTATTATTATCTCACGACCGATGAACGGACCGGCGACCTGATGCACGAAGCGGCCCTCAACGCCGACAGCGGCCTGGCGCATGTTGACCCGCTGCACGAGATTTTACCCAAAAGCCAGTATCCCACGCATGCCCGCTTTGGACCCGACTGGCTGGGGCTGGTCGGTAACTGGATGACGGAATGGGAACGTACCGGCGACCCGAAATGGAAAAACAAGATACTGGTCGGCGTTACTGATTTTTCAAAAATGCAGTATGGCTTTTATTCAGGGAAGGACGGCGCTTTTGGCTTCGACCCTGCCACGCTTCATATTTACCAGCTTAGCCCGGGCGATATCGGGTATATACACCTGGCTACCTTAATGGGTGGCATGGAAATGGGTTTCGAACTGACGCCGCTTTTAAAAAGCAAGGACTGGAACCGGTTGTTTTTGCAATATTGTTCTCTTTATGGCGCTTCGCAGGATGCCATCAAAGCCGCCTTTGGGGTAAATGCCAAACTGGGTGATACGGCAGGCGATTATGCGCGGCTGCCGGCTTTCGCGGCTTATATCACCAAAGACGCTAAACTGGCGCAGGCGGTATGGAGTCGTTTCCTGCCTGCAAGGCCGGGACGGTTTGGCAACGGGCGGTTTGATTCGAGACCGCTCAACGGTCCCGCGGTTATAAAACCGTTGAATGAAATACCGTTTGTGTCTACTAACAGCACGGCGCAATGGTGTTTGAACGCCATCGAGCTGCTGCAACTGGTAGGTGAAGCCATGCCAGAGCATAATGCGGCATGGGATGGCAAATGAGTCAACTACTTCTTTGCTTTCCTGCTTCGCAGTAATGCCTCGAGGTAATAATAATCGGCATAGCTCAGCGGAACGTCGACCTCGCTGTTCTGCGGTTTGGAACCGGTGCTGTGCAGGAGGATAAACCCGTGGTTTTCGCCGATAGCAGAACGGTAGTTGTTGGTGAGGCTTTCCATTATCTTATCCGCGGCCTGGCGGTAGGACGCACCGTTTTTGCTGTAGCCGCTCAGTTCATACAGTCCCGAAGCAAGCACCGCTGCTGCGGAAGCGTCGCGTGGCTCGTTGGGAATGCCGGGCGCATTAAAATCCCAGTAAGGTACTTTATCGGCCGGCAGGTTGGGATGTTGTAAAATAAAGGCGGCAATATGTTCGGCCTGTTGGAGAAAAACGGTATTCTTTGTTTCCCGATAGCACATGGTAAAACCATACAGCCCCCAGGCCTGTCCGCGCGACCAGGCTGATTCATCTGCATATCCCTGGTGGGTAACCCTGCTCATCACTTTGCCGGTGACCGTATCGTAATCCACTACATGGTAAGAACTGTAATCCTTGCGATAATGATTTTTCATCGTCGTAGCAGCATGGCTGAAGGCTATCTTATAAAAAGAAGAATCACCGGTAAGCCGGGTAGCGGCAAACAACAGTTCGAGGTTCATCATATTATCGATGATAACGGGGAAGCCCCATTTGCTGCGGTTATCCCAGGATTTGAGCGTGCCTACTTTTGGATTGAAACGGGTTGACAAAGTCCGGGCGGCCTGTATGATCACCTCTTTGTAATGAGGGTCTTTGGTGAGACGATAGCCGTTGCCAAAGCTACAATATATTTTAAAGCCCATATCATGGGTGCCGCCATTCCATTTTTCGTTTTCGATATTGGCGGTATAGGCTCTTGCTTCCGATTTCCATTCAGGATTGCCGGTGTATTCATATAAATACCATAGCTCGCCCGGGAAAAAGCCGCTGCACCAGTCTTTGGCGGGCACCAGTTTCAGTTCACCTTTTTCCAGTGTGCGCGGCGAAACAAGATCCGTCTTTGTTCCCTTTGCCGCCGGGATTTCCTTCAGCATTACCTTTGTCTGTTTCTCTACGTCCGCGAATACCTTTGGCAATTGTACCTGTTGCGCCATCGCCGATGCGCTGATGAAAAACAAGAGGCTGTAAATCGTTTTCCCTTTCATGGATAATTTATTTTTTCATTAAAATTCCAGCTAAGATATTGATTGTTGGTTTTCCATCCTTCTATATAATCCATATTAACGGGTGTCTCACCGGCAGGTTTCTTATTACTTCCTCGTTGGTGGGAGCATGCTTCAGGCCCTTCCATGTTTTGAACCATTCCTCTTTTTGATATGCGCTGGCGCCGAACAAGAGAAAGGGTTGGGCTACGGGCCATTCCTCCCAAAACATCACATCGTGCTGGAAAGGCCATTTGCTTTTATCGGCCACATAAGGATATAAATATTCAATGCCTTTGCGGATTGATTTGCCGTCCGTCGTTTGGTAATCCCAAAGATTGTCTTCCTTAGTGGAAAGCACCTGGCAAAGGGTGGTCATGGCATCCAGGTTAAAAATGGAATAGCCATAGGGCTTTGTTCTTCTCAGTTCCTGCGGAAAGCTGCCATCGGGGGCCATCTGTTTTGGGAGAAAAACATTCTTGTAGCGGTCCCGGCAAAAATTCATGAGCTGCTGGTTGCCGGTAAACCGCGCAAAGACGGCCACCTGCATGGCCCAGCAGGTGCCATGATTATTGGCTGCATTCATTTCATCTTTCCCATACTGGTGCGTGGTCAGCCATTGCAGGTAACGTTCAAACCAGCTTTTAATCGCTTCCAGTAAGGACCGGTCCATGTCTTTTGCCTCTTCCATCGCCAGCAATCCCTGTACTACCTCCATCAGTTGGATCGTATCGATAATGCCGATGCCGCGACCGGTGGCGCGTCCCTTTACGGCCTGTGCAAACCGGAGATTGGGGTTCATGAGCGTGGCCGTATCCACGAACCAGGCTTTGCAATGTTTTAATGCCGCCAGCAGGTATTTCTCATCGCCGGTGATTTTATACGCCGATGCCAGCGCCCCTACAATGCGGCTGAAACGGATCATCGCGAGGCGATGGGCGGTAAAATTGTCGGGGTTACTCATGCCGTCGCGTTGTATATAGGGACTGTCCGGGCTTTGGGGATTGGGCCACCAGTAGTCGCCTTCAGAATAAAAATCGTGTTTGCCTCCTGCACTCCGGGAGCATGTTGAAGCGGTGACCGTTAGCAGCGCTTCCGTGAGGTCCTTGTTTGCCTCTTCCAATACCTGTGCGCGTAAAACATTGACCACTTCTTTATAATAAGGAGAACCGGCAACATCCTTTTGTTGTGGGCCGGGGTGGGAACACAGCAACAGGCATATCGGAAGAAGGAATGATTTCATTGCATACTGTTTGGGAAGCACCCGAATTAAATTGAGCAAGATACTATAGAAACCAACAGCATGATTGGCTTTTTGATAAGCTATTTTGGCATTCTTTGCTATTGAGCCCGGTATATCACATAGGTATCCACTACGTGAATGGGCCCGTTGGTACCTAAAATACCCGCGGTGCGCACATCGGTATAGCTATAGGAACCGACAAAACCGTTGATTCGGATCTTTGCATTGGAGTCGTTTATTTTTTCGAGCACCATAATACTTTGCGGGTTGAGGGTATCCGTGCCGGGAGGCAGCAACGTATTGACCGTCACTTCGATGGGGCTCAGGTTGTCAAATGAATACTGGCCCTGTATGATGAGGTATTGTAGCCAGCTTTTTACCTGGGCCGGTGAATAATCGTTCCAGGAAGTAGCGCCGCGCAGGGGGCTGGACACCTGGTAGTATCCCCAATAGCAGGTGCTGGCGGGAACTTTGGGCGCTGTGGTGGTGAGCGTCAATACAGCGGCATTGTGGAGGAAAATAAACGTGCGGTCCGGTTTTGTGTACTCATTCGTATCGATGCCCGAATAAATGATGGCATCGTACATGGGTTTGAAAATGGTATCCTTTTTATAATTAGGATTGGTGGTATCCAAGCCGCTACGGTATTTCAGGTATTGCCATGCGTTCTGGTTGATATGCGGGTCGAGGACATGCGGTTCGAAGCCGGCGTCTTGCTGTTTGGAAAGTCCCATAAACTTCTGGCAGCCTGCCAGCAGCAATATCAAAACAGGAATAACAATCTTATATCGATTCATACAATCGTAGTTTAAAGCAGGTTTAATTGTAAGGTTGGTTCTGTACCAGCAATGGATTGGAGTTTAACACGGTCCTGTTCAGCGGCCACAGGATAGTACGGGCATCCTGGCCAAATCCAAGTGCATCGGGTTTACGCGCCTTTATAATCGGGTCGAGTGTTTTTATCACGAGGCCATTGCGCACCAAATCAAAGAACCGTTTGGATTCTCCAAAAAGTTCCAGTTGCCGTTCATTGAGTATAGCATTGCTCATCGAAGTGGAATCGGGGAGCGCGGTTGCCACATAAGCGGTAAGGCCTGCACGGGTATGCACCTGGTTGAGATAAGTCAGTGCGGTGGGTAAATCCTGCGTATTGTTGGCAGCTTCCGCCCGCAACAGGAGAATATCGGCGAAACGATACATCGGGTAATACACGTTGGCCTGTGAATTGGTAGGATATACCTGGTTGGCTTTTGCATCGAGATTGACGGGGTAAAACTTGAGTGTCTTGTCATGCGTCTTCACTTTCAAATCGATGGATTGTGCGCCCCGGATGTCCTTTACGTTGGCGGCGTTTGAAAAATAGTTCCAGATAATATCGGATATCATAAACTGGCTGTTGGTATTGCCTGCGCCCAGCTGGCCGGAAATGGCTGCGCCCTTATCCGTTGTCCAGTCCCAGTAGATGCTCCAGATATTTTCAACGGTTTTATCGGGCCCGATAAACAGGTTTTTCCAGGTAAGCGCGGGTTCCAGGTTGTATCTTTTCAGGGCATTCAGTTTATCGAACCAGGCAATGGCCCCGTTGTAATCGTGCTTCCACATGCTGACGTCTATCAGCATGGCATAGATGCTTCCCACATTGGTTTCCCAAACGATTGCTTTTGCCTGGTCCACCAGCGAAAGGGCGGTTTGCAGGTCGGGAATGACAAGGCTGTCGAGGATCGTAGCAGCCGGGGTCCTTGCTTTAAACGGATTGATGCCAACACTGTCGAAGGGAATGGTCCATACCGGGGCGTCACCCCATACTTTTACCAGTTCAAAATAACAATATGCCCTGACCGCATATCCTTCGGCCATATAATGGTTGATGGCCTTCGGATCAATGGCAGGATGCGAGGCCTTGATGAGTGGAACGTGCTTGAGCAAATCGTTGACGCGGTCGATGGTCGTGTAGACCGGCGACCAGTCGGAGCCGTTTATGGTAGACGAGAGCCCGTTGGTGAAATAGGAAATATCGCCGTAGGTGCCATTATTATAAAAATTATCGCTGCGGGCATCTCCCCAAAGCAGGTAATTGGTGCTGTTAATCGTTTGCACGCCGCTGTACATGGCGGCAATACCGCTTTTTATATCATCTTCCGACTGCCAGAAAAGGTTGGCGGTAATTTCGGTTTGCGGTTTCTCATCGAGGAATTTCTTACATTCCGTGCCGGCGAATAGCAGCGCAAGCCCGGCAAGACAATAACATATATTTTTCATGGCCGTAAGCATTAAAAGTTAACGTTTATTCCCAATCCTGTTTCCCGGCGGCGGGGATATTTACCACTGTCCTGTCCCAACTGCAAGGGATCGCTGGAAGTAAATTCAGGATCATACCAACTGTAATTGGTCCACATGAGCAGGTTACTGCCGTATAGATAGATGTTTATTCCCTGTGCAAAGACTCGTTTCACCCAGGCAGGTTTCAGGGTATAATTGAGTTGCATATAGGCAAGACGAATAAAAGAACCGTCTTCGAGGAAATGGTCATTGGTGCGGAAATTACCCGTGCTTGTTTTTGCTTTTACACTCGGAACGCCGGTGATATCACCCTGGTTTCTCCATGCGTTGTGAATGACATAAGGCTGCGGAAT
This sequence comes from Chitinophagaceae bacterium, assembly GCA_036500065.1. Lineage (GTDB taxonomy): Bacteria > Bacteroidota > Bacteroidia > Chitinophagales > Chitinophagaceae > JACMLD01. The sequence goes on from DASYCT010000018.1 coordinate 16,654, forward strand.
GATGTTGGAGGTATTGTAGTTATCGAGGGTCTGTGCAGCGTTATTGTATATTTTATTCCCCCACTGCGAATTGAAGGTAAACGAGAGGGTAAACTGTTTATAATGCAGGGTATTCATTACGGAGAAATAAAAATCGGGTTGTGCATTGCCCAATACCATCCGGTCCTGGTCGTCGATAACACTGTCTTTGGTAATATTGGCAAACTCCACATCACCTCCTTTCAACTTCTGTCCTTTCCCATAAAGACTGTGTACCGCTCCGCCGTATGGTTTGCCGCCTTCGGTATAGCCGGTAAAGGCACCGGTAGCATCAAAAACAGGGGTGAGTGGGTTCCAGTTGTCGTCGTAGGCGTTCGACTGATCGTAGGGATACACCCGCAATTGTTTCCAGCCGTAAAAATCGCCGAGCTTTCCACCTTCCCGGATAAGCCAGGAAGCATTGCCGGCATCGCTTGTATTTCCGGCAATAAAGGGCTGGCCATCGTTTAATTTTTTAACGACTCCGCGCTCGATGGAAAGATTGGTGGTAATGCTCCAGTCGAAATCTTTTGTTTGCAGCGGCCGGCCCGTCAAGGCGAGTTCAAAGCCATTATTCTGAACGGTGCCCACGTTTACGCGGATATCATTGAAGCCGGTTTCTCTTGGCAAAGGACGGCTGTAGAGCAGGTTGCTGGTCGTTTTAATATAGTAATCCACTACAACGGTCAGCCGGTTGTTAAAGAAATACAGGTCTGTACCCACATCGCTTTGCGTCGTGCTTTCCCATTTGAGATGGGGGTTTCCAAAAGAAGTGCCCTCGGCGATACCTGATACGGTGTTATAGAAATACGTTCCAAAATCATAGCGGCTTTGGGCATCGTAATCACCGATGCGTTCATTGCCCGTCTGCCCGATGCTAAGCCGTATTTTTCCATCGGTAAAGATGTTGCGCAGCGATTGCATAAACTTCTCTTCGGTAAACCGCCAGGCAACGGAGCCTGAAAGGAAATTACCCCAGCGGTTGTCGGAGCCAAAACGGGAAGAGCCGTCACGCCGGATGGTGGCGGCCGCGATGTATTTGCCTTTGTAGCTATACGTGCCCCGCCCGAAAAAAGAGGCGAGGGAATTGGCAGAGGCGCCGGTGGTGGTGCCCGAGGGAACGATGGTCGCCGAATTGAGCGATATAGCCTGTTCGCTTACATAGTTTACACCCGCCACGCTGGCATTGTTGTTTTGTGTGTGCTCGGCGCTAAACCCGGCAAGACCGGTGACCGTACTGTTTTTGCCAAAGGTTTTATTGTAATTAAAATAAGCCTGGTATTGCCAGTTGATGCTACGGCTATAGACCTCGCTTCCGCTGTTGGTGGTAGGGCTATTGGAGCTTAATATTTTTGGCAGGAAGTTGACGCCTCTTGTTTCAGTGTAGTTGATGCCTATGTTGGTGATGAATTTAAGGGAGGGCAGCAGCTGATAATCGACCTGGTTGAACAGGGTGCCCGTGTACACCTGGTCCTTGTTGACCTGGTAAAGCGCTACCGTCACCGGGTTTCTTCTTCCGCTGATATAACCGGTCAATGAGCCGTCGGGATAATAGACAAGGTAATTGGGCGGCCGCTGAAACGCCTGGAAGATGGTATTCCCCTCGTCGATGGCATTGCCCACCTTGTACCCGAACTGGAAGCGGCTGGTGTACCTGAACCGGGTAGTGGGTGAAAATTCGAGATTCGTTCTTAACTGCAGGGTTTTCGCATAGCTGTTTAGTATCAGCCCCTGGTCGTTCAGCAGGCGGATGCTGGTATAATAATTCATGTTTTTAACGGCGCCGCTCAATCCAAAATCCACCTGGTCCTTCTGGGCGGTACGGGTAAGCAATGCCTGGTAATCGTTGTCGGCATTAAAACTGGGGTTCAGCGAATCATTGCTGGTACCCGATGAACCCTGTTCGTTGCGGTACAGTCTTGTATCCACCGAATTGGCCTGCGGCAGCTTGTGGGCCAGTTCTCCAAACGTGTGCAGGTATTGCAGATTGATTCCTGGTCTTCCCTCCACTCCTCTTTTGGTGGTGATGATGATAACGCCATTGGCCGAACGGGAACCATATATCGCGGCAGAAGCGGCATCCTTTAGGATTTCGATGGATTGAACATCGTTGGGGTTAATGCCATTCATATTATCGGATAGTATACCGTCGATTACATACAAGGGGCTATTGCCTGCGCTTGAAAAAGTAGAATATCCCCTGATGCGGATAGAACCATCGGAACCCGGCTCCGCATCGGTGGTTACCAATACCCCGGTGGCCAGTCCCTGGAGCGCATCGGTGAGGTTGGCGGGGTGGCGCTCTTCGATTTGTTTGGCGCTGACGGATGAAATAGAGCCGGTGACATCTCTTTTTCGCTGTGTGCCATAACCGATAACCACTACATCATCGAGGTTATTGCCGCCTTCTGTTAAAACGGTATTGATGACTTTTCTTGTGCCTACCAGTTCTTCCTTGCTGGCATAGCTCACGAGGGTAAAAACGAGTATCGATTGCTGACTGGGAACAGCAATGCTAAACAGGCCGTTTTCATCGGTGGTAGTACCGATGGCAGTTCCCTTTACGGTCACGCTGGAGCCGTGCAGCGCATTTCCTTTTGCATCTTTGACCGAACCCGTGATTTTAATGGTGGATGTTTGTGCATGAACTGCCGTTAACAGCAGTACCTGGAACAAGAGGGAGAGGCATACCGCCCGGGCTTTGGCATAAAGGGCCCTTGCGGAAAAGACAGAGGTTCTTTCCATATAGCAGTCGTTTTGATCCCGCCCTGGCGGGATACTCGTTAGGATTTATTAAAATTCGGCAAAAGGTTCGTAAAGCCTTCCTGTTATGATCAGCCCAAATTTATACCTGCAAATAAGAAATATTTTTCAAGCGGGTGTATTACTCTGTTAACAGAATAGTAAGCTGGATATGCATAAAAAAACACCGCAGGTAATAACCGGTTAGAATCCGTTAGTACCTGCTAAGTGTTTACATTTAAACTAACTGTATCGCCCATTCCAACTATAAGAGACAGTGGAGTATTAGAGATCGCCTTTACCGATAAAGAAGCCGGTTCCGGTCATTTTTACCGGGCCATAGAACAGGCCCATGCCGGGATGTGTAAGATATTTTGCCTTGTATTTTTCCAGTATATCAGCGGGTTGTTTTATTCCATTGACAATAAATTCGCGATCGGTAATCCCGAACCATTCCAGGCTGCCGGCAGTTATAATCTCGTCTTTTACCATTTCGCTGATAAGTGCCCGCGCGAGTTCTTTTTGCTGTTTCTCGACGGGTTCTTCCCGGCTGATCCTTAATTTTGGGTTGACCGAAATATCGGATTTGTAATCGATCTTTATTTGGGGATTGACCTTGACATCGGCTTTGTAAACAGGTGAACCTCCTGTTTTTACATCAACGCAGGGAACCACGCAAAGAAGTTTGCTGACAGATCCTTTCCTGGTTTTATATTCCACCTCTTTTAATAAAACTATGTTCTTCCTGATTTTATCTTTCTCATCTCTCAACAAAGCTATTTTCTGCCTGTTCAAAGTTACTTTCTCAACGCGAATGGCTTGTACTTTCTGAAGCTGGATATCTCTTTCCTGTTTGTCCGCCAGCACTTTGCTTTTGTTCATTGCCATTATACGCTGGTTCTTCATTCGTTCTTCCTGCTGGCGGTTCATCACCTCAACCTGACGCTC
>DASYCT010000019.1:0-5065 GCA_036500065.1 Chitinophagaceae bacterium
CCAATATAGGGTTGACCCTGCTGGATGCCGAAAACAACCGCGACCTGGCGAATATAAATATGAACCTCCTGCTGGGACTTCCTGAAAGAGCTACCCTCGTGCTGGATTCAAACAGCCTGTCGGCCCCGCTTGAAGCACAGACCATCGAAGATTACGAGCAGAAGGCCTTACAGAACCGGAAAGATATGCAGGCGCTGGCATTGCGTGGCAGGGCTGCCGGTACAGCCATCAAAGCGGCAAAAGGAGAATATTATCCATCGGTAGGTTTGAGTGGCGGTTATGTCGCAGCCGATATACCGGGATTTATTTCCATTACCAATGCCGTAGACCTTGGCGTGGGCGTGCAATACAGTCTTTCCTCGCTGTGGAAAACAAAAGCAAAAGTTGCAGGAGCGAAAGCCCGGGAACAGGAAATACTTTCCAATGAAGAACTGCTGACCGATAATATCCGCTTCCAGGTAAATGAAGCCTACCAGGCTTTCCTGCTGAGCCGGAAAAAAATAGATGTTTATGCGTCCGCTATTGTCCAGGCAGATGAAAATTATAAGATAACAAAAAACAAGCACGATAATAACCTCGTGACGACGACCGATTTGCTGGATGCAGATGTGGCGCAGTTGCAGGCAAAACTGAATTATGCGCTTGCAAAAGCGGATGCCGTCGTAGCCTACAACAAGCTGCTGCAAACCGCCGGACTATTAAAATAAATTTTACCCCAATCAATAATTATTAAGGGCAACCACTAACGTATAAAGTTTTTTTATGGCAAACAACGAAACAACACAATCAACAGCACCTGCTCCCAAAAAAACCAACAAAACATTCATCATTGTATTGATATTGCTGGTAGTAGGCGGCGCCTGGTTTGGTATCACCAAATACATCCATGGTCAACATCATGAGGAAACGGACGATGCACAGGTAGAAGCCAATATCAGCCCCGTCATTCCCCGTATTTCAGGGTATGTGGCAAAAGTGTTTGTAAAAGACAACCAGGTAGTAAAGAAAGGTGATACGTTGCTGGTACTCGACGACCGCGACGTAAAGATCAAGCTTGACCAGGCCGAAGCTGCACTGGCGACCGCTCAAAGCAACCTCGGGCTTGCCAAAGCGTCTACCTCCGCCGCCACCGCTAATATCGCCTCTACAAAAGCCGGTATTTCGACTATTGATGCGCAGATTGAAACAGCAAAAGTAAACGTACGGCGCGCTACACAGGATTACGACCGCTATGCCAACCTTATAAAGGATCATTCCATCACAGAGCAACAATTTGAACAGCAACAGGCTGCCAAAGAAACGGCGGAACGCCAGTTGCAGGTATTGGTGGAACAAAAGAAACAGGTATCGGAGCAAACAAACGCGGTTGCTTCACAAAGCAATGCCACTTCACAACAGATAGGCATCGCCAATTCGACCATTAAGCAACGCCAGGTAGATGTGGAAGATGCCAAACTGATCCTTTCCTACACGGTCATCACCGCCCCGGAAGATGGACTGGTATCAAAAGTAAATGTACAGGAAGGTCAATACCTGACAGCCGGTTCTTCTTTGTTCAGCATCGTATTGGACCAGGACGTTTGGGTAGTAGGCAATTTTAAAGAAACCCAGCTGGATAAAATGAAAGTGGGTCAGAAAGTAATTATACATGTAGATGCTTTCCCTGATCATGATTTCGAAGCACAGGTATCTTCTTTTGCCGCAGCCACCGGCGCACGCTTTGCCCTGCTGCCCCCGGACAATTCCAGCGGCAACTTCGTAAAAGTAGTACAGCGCCTGCCCGTGAAGATCGAGTTTAAGCAACCCACCGATTCACTGGTAAAGCAATTGCGTGCGGGTATGAACGTGACAGTGGACGTGCATCTTGATTAACGAATCAGACAGATTTTATGCAACAACAAAATTCATTGGTGGAATATGGCTCGCGTCGCGTGATTATAACCATTACGGCTATCATGTGCGCGCTGCTTGAAATCGTGGACACCACCATCGTAAACGTGGCGTTGCCCGATATGAAAGGTAACCTGGGCGCCAGTACCTCGGAAGTGGGCTGGGTAATCACTGCCTATGCCATCGGTAATGTAATCATCGTGCCGATGACAAGCTGGTTGTCACAGCAGTTTGGACGCCGTAACTATTTTGCCGCTTCAATTATGATCTTTACCGTCTGCTCCTTCCTTTGCGGAAATGCCAACGGTATATGGGAACTGGTAATATTCCGGTTCGTACAGGGATTGGGTGGCGGCGCTCTGCTGGTGACCTCACAAACCATCATTACCGAAAGCTATCCTCCCGAAAAACGGGGCATGGCGCAGGCTATTTATGGCATGGGGGTCATCGTCGGTCCAACGCTCGGCCCCCCGCTTGGTGGTTATATTGTACTAAACCATTCCTGGCCTTATATTTTTTACATTAATATACCGATCGGCGTTATTGCAGCATTGCTTACGCTCACGTTTGTGCGCAGCCCGATGTATGGCGCCAAAAGCGCCGCAAAAGATGTCGATTGGATGGGCATCGGCCTGCTGGCCCTTTCAGTAGGTTCGTTGCAATATGTCCTGGAAAAAGGCCAGGACGACGATTGGTTCAGCAGCAGGCTGATCCTGATGCTGTCTGTTGTCGCCTTTTTCGGTTTTTTCTTTTTTATATGGAGGCAGCTCACGTTCAGAAACCCGATAGTGGAGTTGCGGGTACTCAAAAATGGTAACCTTCGAGTGGGTACGATACTATCATTTATCATGGGATTTGGTTTGTATGGGTCTACGTTTATTATTCCGCTGTATACCCAGACGACCCTGGGCTGGACGGCCCTTCAATCGGGTATGCTACTGGTGCCCTCGGCCCTCACCACCGCTTTTATGATGCCTATTATCGGGCAGATGCTGCAAAAAGGTGTACCAAATCAATATATGGTGGCCGTAGGCATGCTGCTGTTCTTCGTATTCACCTTTACGGGATATAAAATACTTACGCCCGATACCACCTCCAGCGACTTTTTCTGGATGCTGATTGTCCGCGGGCTCGGTATGGGTATGCTGTTTATTCCCATTACCATGCTCGCGCTGTCTACCCTGAAAGGCCAGCAGATAGGACAGGGGGCCGCTTTTACGGGTATGATGCGCCAGTTAGGCGGTTCATTCGGGATAGCCCTCATCATCAACTTTATGGCGCGCAGGAACCAGATGCACCGCAACGATCTCGTAAGCAGGCTGAATGTTAACGACCCTGCTGTGCAACAACGGGTGGCGGGCATACAGCATAGCTTTATAGCCAAAGGACAACCACCCAATATAGCATTGGGCAGCGCTCACCAGCTTCTTGACTATTCGGTGACCAAACAAGCTGCCGTATTGTCTTATATGGATGTATTCCTGTACCTGGGAGTAATGTTCCTGATATGTATTCCCTTTGTATTGATTGTTAAAGGCAAGAAGAAAGAAAAACAGGCAAAACTGAATTTAAGCGAAGCAATGCACTAAAATAGGTGAAAGGTTCACAGGCTGGAATTGACGGTAGAAAAGGAGTACGATTCAACACCAAACAGGATGTTATCTTTTTAAACGAAGAGAGCATCCTGTTTTTATTTCAGGGTTTCTTCAATCGTTTGCTGTATGGCTTCCAGCCATGCCTTGTCGACGGCCTTCACTGCCTGCTCGTCCTGTTCCGGTGCTATAATGGCCCGGTAACTTCCTTCTTCATCCGGTTCAAAAAAAACATCCAGGGTTCCCACCCGTACGGTAAACCGGTGGGTATAGCCCCAGGGCTGCCATTGCGCGGCAAAATCCCGTTCTTCACCCCGGAGCGAAACAGTAAGCGTAAAAGGGTCTGTCATCCTTAAAATTATAGCCGCCCAAGGTAGAACTATTTTCCCCGCCACCCCGCAGGCAGCGTATTATTACACTAATAAGAAGTTTAAAGTAGTCTATAGAACGTATTATATTGAAAAAATAGGCAAGCCGCCCAATGGTTAAAACCGGTTGCCGCTCGTTTTAATAGGAGTAATAATATTGATCACCGTAAAACTGTTACTATGTAAAAAACGAACCGAAATAATCTTCAAATAAATTTGAAGCGCTCTGCTATGTCCGCGTCTTGAGAAGTAGCATTTTCAAACAGAACAAAGGTATAGAAGAGGAACGCCGGCCAAAGGCGTGGGCCCTCTTACCTGTTCTGGGATGTGCTACTCCTTCAAGACGGTAAGCAGGGACCCGCGCTATTTTTTATTTTACCACGATCTGAATACTGTTTCATTTTACCCGTAATCAATAGCGCGACCTGTTTATAAGGACTGTTTCAACCCCGGGCGGGGCTATCAACAGCCGCAGGAATAACATTCACAGGCATGCCGGCAACGGCGGCCTGTGCGGCTGTGATCCCCCCGTACAAAACATCCTGTTAATTTTAAAATTTACCACAATGAACACTATTGATCTGCCCACAGCGGCAAAAAACAACATGAACGGGGACACCCGTTTTAAAATGAAATTACTCCTGGTTTCTGCCAGCCCTGTCGACAACAACCCCCTCAAGCCCGACAGGGAATTGCGCGAAATAGAACAGGCAATATGGAAATGCAAATACCGTGACTCCATAACGATTCGCAAATTCCAGGGACTGCGTATTGCCGACCTGCAACACGAACTACTTACCTGGCAGCCCACGCATGTGCATTTCTCCGGCCACGGCAACACCAATGGCATCGCTCTTGTCGATGACCAGGATAATACACAATTGGTACGATTTGAACCCCTCGCAGAACTTTTCCGGCTTTTATCCGGGCAAATCACCTGCGTGTTTCTTAATTCCTGCTGTTCGGCCAGTCAATCGCGCCTGCTTGGTCAATACATCCCCTATACCGTCTGTATGGCCGGTGAGATACACGATGATGCGGCCACAAGGTTTGCAGTAGGTTATTATGCGGCGATAGGAGCGGGGAATGATGAAGCGTTTTCTTTTAAGTGGGCCCTCAACTCGATGGCGCTGAATGAAACGGGCGACGAGCATATTCCTTATTTATTTACGAACACTAAAGACCCGCATCAATAATACAGGACACGAGCTACCG
>DASYCT010000020.1:0-14816 GCA_036500065.1 Chitinophagaceae bacterium
CAACCGGTTATCGATAAGCAATATCCCAATGTGCGCTTCTTTATCACCAACGGCCTTGGCCATCGCCGTATTTACCGCGACAGGAGTGTAGTAGACGCTATCACGAAGTTCTTGAGTAAGGTATGATTTCTACTTCATACCTCTTACTTCCTATCTTTGCCCGAAAGCGCGTTATATGCCATTTGAAGCCACGTTGGAGTTTGCCCGGAAACAGGACAAAAAGGATTTGTTGAGGGAATTTCGCAAGCAATTTCATTTCCCCAAACGCAAAGGCGAAAAACTGGTTTATTTCTGTGGCAATTCGCTTGGCCTGCAACCGAAAATAGTGGCAAAAGCCATTAAGCAGGAACTGAAAGACTGGAAAAACCTGGCGGTAGAAGGCTACCTGTACGCTCAAAATCCCTGGCTGTATTACCAGCACGGCTTCCGCAAACCCCTGTCCAAACTGATGGGTTGCAAAAAAGAAGAAGTGACCGTTATGAATGCGCTTACGGTCAACCTCCATTTACTGTTACTCTCCTTTTACCGCCCTTCCGGGAGCCGTTATAAGATCATGATGGAAGCGGGCGCTTTTCCCAGTGATCAGTACGCCGTCGAAACACAGGTTAAGTTCTACCAACACCAACCCGCCGACGCCATCATTGAACTGGCGCCGCGCGAAGGAGAAAAAAACCTGCGAACAGAAGATATATTGAACGCCATCGAAGAACACAAAGACAGCCTTGCACTGGTATTGTTTGGCGGTATCAATTACTATACGGGGCAGTTGTTCGACATAAAAGCCATCACCGAAGCCGCTCACAAGGCCGGCGCTATCGCAGGCTATGATCTGGCGCATGTGGCCGGCAACGTACCCATGCGGCTGCACCATTGGGGAGTGGATTTCGCGGCCTGGTGTTCCTATAAATATTTAAACGGCGGCCCGGGCGCTGTGAGCGGGGTCTATATTCACCAGCAGTTTGCCGATGATCCCAACTACCGTCGTATGGGTGGCTGGTGGGGCAATGACGAAAAGACGCGCTTCAAAATGGAAAAGGGATTTATACCGCAGACGGGCGCGGGAGGCTGGCAGCTGAGCACTGCGCAGGTATTCAATATGGTTTCCCTCAAAGCCGCTCTTACGCTGTTTGAAGAAGCGGGCATTCACGCGCTTCGCCACAAAAGCGTACGGCTTACTGCTTACCTGGAATTCCTGCTTCGCAGTCTTGAAAATGTTTCCTTTGATATTCTAACGCCTTCCGATCCGCTGCAACGCGGGGCGCAGTTAAGCCTTTTCTTCAAAGAAAACGCGCGTGCCATCCACGAACGACTGATCGAAAAAGGATTGGTAGTCGACTACCGCGAGCCCGGCGTTATCCGCTTTGCGCCTGCGCCGCTGTATAATTCATTTGAAGATGTGTACAGGGTGTATGAGATATTGAAGGCGATACCCCCAACCCCCTAAAGGGGGAGTTGGCAAGTCGCTGAGAAAAGGTATCAGTGCTTATTTAAAATTCCAGGAATAAACTTATAAGTAGCATTGCTGCGGGGCTCTGTGGGTTGGCTCACCCCCTTTAGGGGGCAAGGGGGTTCTTCCCTTCCAGCATCGGCACAAAAGAAAAATTATCAAACTCTTCGCGCAGGGTGCTTCCATCCGCCTGCCTGGTAAGCCGCAGCATGCGCTGCACGGCTCCTTCGCCGACTGGTATCACCAGCTTGCCGCCGGTTTTGAGCTGGTCAATCAATTTTTGCGGGATGGAGGGAGCGGCGGCGGTAACGATCACTTTGTCAAACGGCGCATAGGTGGGCAATCCTTCATAACCATCACCATAAAACAGTTTGATATTGGGGTATTTTTTGAGCCAGGCAAACTGTTTGTTGTTATCAAACAACTGTTTTTGCCGTTCGATGGTATATACCTGTACGCCCATCTCTGCCAGCACGCTTGCCTGGTAGGCGCTGCCCGTACCTATTTCCAGCACTTTCTCGTATGGCTTCAGTTCCAGCAACTGGCTTTGGTAGGCAACGGTATAGGGTTGTGAAATGGTTTGCTTCTGCGCGATGGGGAAGGCGCGATCTTCATAAGCCACTTCATCAAACGCGGAATCGAGGAAATAATGACGCGGAATAGCTTCGATGGCCTGTAGCACTTTTTCATCCGTAATCCCTTTTCCCCGGAGTAAATCAACCAGTTTTTTGCGCAGTCCTTTATGACGGTATGTATCCTCGTATTTTCTCATAAACAACCCGCAAGATAGAAAAACAGCAGCTTAGTAATAAAGATTAGTTCAATGCAGAAAAAATCTTCCCGTACTGGATGTGAGTTTACAAGAAATTAGTGGCAGATTGGTGACAGGGATTAGTTCTTTTCAGACAGCTTTGGCAACAGGTCCCTGGCGGGAACTTTTTCTTAACTTAATGACATTGGTTCAGGCGGAATCTGTGACAGATGGTGACAAGAATTTAACTAAAAAATGTGTAGTATCTTACCCTATCCTGCATTCCTATACGTAATAGAATTAAAAAGCTCCTTTGCCCGTTTGGTATCATCCTGGTCTTTAAAAGAAATAACACACACAAGGATTTGACCTGCTGCTTTCTTTACGCCTTTTAACTGCCATCCATTAGTATCCCCGGTTATTTTAGGATCCCCGGGAAGTACATCATCTGTAACCAGGGAATTACCGCGAATTTCAAGAACTGAAAGATAAATTACTACACTTTCATCTTCATTCACATATTGAATGGAATCTGCATTATCAATAACCTTGAAACCGGGGCCGGTATCGATATTCCATTTTTTAAGGCCCCCCCCTGTTTTCATTGCGCTTTTTGAATAAATTAAACATATATGAGTGTATAAAAAGCTACTATTTAAACCTTCCTAAATTAGTTTAATATTCCCTGGTGACAATGCAAAATATGAATACAATTAATCTTCCATAGATAACCGCTGGTGCCGCAACCCCATTCTCCCCTGCCGGCCGCCGGGCGGGGACAGTGCCTGTGTAACAAACGATTAACCCGTTAATTCTAAATATTTACCGATTTTTAGTGTACGATTACAAACCCTTTCGGCGTTTTCGGGGTATCCTTATTAAATGAAATGCAATGCTGATGGCAATACCTGTTTGCAAAAGACTGACCGGGCTCCTGCTTACTTTCGCTTTCATTCATTCGTATGCACAGGAAATACCCGCCGACCACTGCGGCACCGAGAAATTGCTGCAAAAGCGGTTCCAGCAACACCCCGCGCTCAAAACACGCTTTGAAACAAGAGAAAAACAATTCAAACAGATCGTCAGCGAACGCCTGCAAAAGGTCAGCACCGGTACAGAGAAAGCAGCCATCTTTCTCACCGTGCCCGTGGTTTTTCATATCGTGCTAAGCAACCCTTCGCTGGTCACAGACGCACAAATAAAGGCGCAACTCGATACGCTCAATAAAGATTATGCCGGCACCAATGGCGACACGCTCAATATCCCCGCCTGGTTCAAGCCGCTGTTTGGGAAGGCCAATATACAATTTGCGCTTGCCCTGCAAACACCCGACGGCGAACCCACCACCGGCATTGAGCGCAACACCACTTCACACGGCCCCTTTGATGTCTTTACCACCGATGTAAAACATGCCGCCACCGGCGGCGTGGACGCATGGAATACGGATAACTATCTCAATGTATGGATATGCGAACTATCCAGCGGTTACCTGGGCCTTGCCACCTTTCCCGACGACAATGATTCCGCCAACCAGGGCGCCATGATCGAATACCGTTCCATACCGGGCGGTTCTTTTACCAATTATAACGGGGGAAAAACCTTATCACACGAAATAGGGCATTATTTCAATCTCTACCATGTATGGGGCGACGACAATGGCGCCTGTACCGGCACCGACTATGTGGACGATACCCCCAACCAGGCCAATTACACTTCCGGCTGCCCCGGCACCGACACCGTGGTAATAGATGCCTGCAGCCTCGTTGCGCCCGGTATCCTCTACCAGGATTATATGGATTATTCGTACGACAACTGCCTGGTGATGTTCACCCAGGACCAGGTAGCGCGTATGCAGGCCGCCGCGCTCACTTATCGCTCCGCGTTATTCACCTCGCCCGGGTTGACGGCCCCTGTTTTAAAAAATTACGATGCCCGCCTGAAAGCCATTGTTCAACCCACCGGGCGGATCTGTACCAATAACTTTGCTCCTGTAGTCACCCTGCACAACTCCGGCTCCGTGACACTTGCTTCGGTGACCATCAGCACGGCAATAGACGGCGTTGTTGCCGGCACGTACAACTGGACGGGCACCCTTGGCAGCTTATCCGATGCCAGCGTGACCCTGAACTCCGTTACCGTTACGCCCGGTGCACATACCCTGCTCCTTTATACCAGCAACCCCGACGGGCAGGCCGATCAGAAAACATCCAACGATACGCTTTCTTCCACCATCCTGTATTATACTCCTTCCACGACGCCGCTCACCGAAGGGTTTGAAGGGACCGTTTTCCCCCCGGCCGGTTGGGATATTATCAACAGCGATGCCTCCTATACCTGGATGCAAACCAACAGTGCGGCCAAAACAGGCAGTAACTCCGCCGTTATACAAAACTATTATTACAGCACCTATGGCGCGAAAGACTATCTCCGCCTCCCGCTGCTAAACCTGGTTAATGCCGATTCCGCCTTCCTGGGTTTCCAGGTAGCAGCATCTACATATACGGCACTGGGGACGCTCAACAATACATGGGACACCCTCGAAGTAGTCGTCAGCACCGATTGCGGCAACAGCTACAGCAGCCTGTATAAGAAATGGGGCGATACACTGGTCACCGCGCCTTCTACTACTTCTTACTTTACGCCCACAGCAAGCCAGTGGCGGAAAGATTCGGTCAATATCACCCCGTATATCGGGATGGGGAATATCCTGCTGGCCTTTGTCAACACGACCGAAAACGAGAATAATATTTACCTCGACGATATAAATGTGTACACGAAAACGGTGAACCCCAACCTGAAGACAAAGGGTTTTATGGTCACGCCTAACCCGGCTTCGCAGACGGTAGCCGTGCAATTCTACCCGCAGCCATCGAACCTGCGCGGTATCGAAATTTATTCCATGACAGGACAAAAACTGGCGGAGATGGTCGTAGGTAGTGGCCCCGCCAACAGTTATTATACATTCGACGTAAGCAGCTATGCGGCGGGGATATATATCGTGCGGGCCGTGTTTACGGATAAGGTACTTACGCAGAAACTGATGAAGAAGTAAGTGAGTGAGTTATGACAACTCACCACTGACTACTTCAATTTCATATCTACTTTTATCGCTTCAATCTTCTTATTCAGCTCTTCATTCACCTTATCAAAATCCTTTGCATCGGCCAGCGTGGTCTTCACACTGAAATAGAACTTGATCTTGGGCTCCGTGCCGCTGGGCCGGGCCGATATTTTACAACCATCGGCAAGGATGAACTGCAGCACGTTTGACTTGGGAAGCGTAATCGGCCAGCTTTGACCGGTCTGCAGGTTCTTGCCTATTTGCAATTCATAGTCCAGCAATTGCGCTACCGGCGAACCGGCAATGCCTTTCGGCGGGTTCCTGCGATAGCCTTCCATCATATCCGCTATCTGTTTCTGCCCGTCCATACCCTTTTTGGTAATGGAGATCAGCGATTCTTTAAACATGCCGTAATGGACATAGAGATCGATCAGCTTTTCAAACAGGCTTCTGCCCTTGTCCTTTTCATAAGCAGCCATTTCGCAGAGCAGCGCCACGGCGCTTACAGCATCCTTGTCCCGCACTTTGGCGCCAATCATCATACCGTAGCTTTCCTCTCCGCCAATCACGTAATGCTCTTTATCTTCTTTTTCCTTTATCAGCTCTGCGATCCATTTAAAGCCGGTGAGCACATTGTAACAGGCAATGCCATTTTGCTTTGCAATGTTGTCGATCATTTCGGTGGTTACAATCGTTTTAACCACCATATCATTGGGTTGTGCGATACCCTTTACTTTTCTTGCTTCGATAAGGTAGTTGAAGGCCAGCACGGCGGTCTGGTTGCCATTCATCAGCACCCAGTTGCCATGAAGGTCCTTGATACCGATGCCCACGCGGTCGGCATCGGGGTCGGTGCCAAGCAGTATATCAGCATTCAATGCTTTGGCTTTGGCAAGCCCCATGCTCATGGCTTCCGGTTCTTCGGGATTGGGATAGACCACCGTGGGGAAATTGCCGTCGGGCACGGCCTGCTCCTGGACGATGTTCACATTCGTAAACCCGAAACGCTTTAATATCTCCGGCACCAGCTTTATGCCCGTACCATGTATGGGCGTATATACGATTTTCAGATCGTGCTGTTTGGCAATGATGTCGGGGTAAACACTCAGCCCTTTTACCATGTCGAGATAGGCATTGTCAATCTCCGCTCCCACGAGGGTGATACTGGCTTCCCCGCCCTCCCATTTCACATCGTCTACCGAGGCTATTTTATCCACTTCTTTGATCACCGCTTCGTCGTGCGGGGGCACCAACTGGCCGCCATCGCTCCAATAGGCTTTATAACCGTTGTACTCTTTGGGATTGTGGGAGGCAGTACATACGAGGCCCCCCTGGCAGCCGAGGTGACGAATGGTAAAACTCAACTCCGGCGTGGGACGCAGCGATTCAAATAAATATACCCGGATGCCGTTGGCGGCAAATACATTGGCGGCGGTTTCTGCAAAAAACCGGCTGTTGTTACGGCAATCGTGTGCAATCGCCACTTTTATCTCTCCTTTCAACTGTTGCTTCATATAGTTGGCAAAGCCCTGCGTGGCCATGCCCACCGTGTATTTATTCATCCGGTTGGTGCCCGCGCCCATAATGCCGCGCAGGCCGCCCGTACCAAATTCGAGGTTTTTGTAAAACGATTCTTCCAGTTCTTTCGGGTTTTCGGCCTGCATGCGTTTGATGGCATCTTTCGTTGCCTGGTCAAAGTTCCCGTTGAGCCAGGTGTTCACTTTGTCTTGAATAGCAGCGTCCATATTCAATATATTTATTATTTTACAGGTATCAAATGTAGTATTCTCCCGCAATCCAACCAACCATACAATAGAGTATATCTTTTTGTTTTCCGGCGAAGCTGTTAAGGGGCCGGTTTAATCAAAAACTTTTTGTTGCTTTGTTGCCGCAAAGCGCTTCTTTTTAACCACCCCGTATGACAGGATTCCATAGCGTCGCCCGGGCTACCGCCCTAGTTTTATTGATCTCATTGTCCGTGCGGGTGTGCGATGCCCAGCAGTATTTCCTTCCGCCGTCCCCGGATTTCCGGCAGGACCGGTTCAAAACCATTATCATTACTGAAACGGCCATCAGTATCGCGGCCTCGGTGGGGCTTTATTTTCTATGGTACAAGAAATTTCCCCATAGCCGGTTCCATCTTTTCAACGATAACCATGAATGGCTGCAGGTCGACAAGGTCGGCCATGCCACCAGCGCTTATAATATCGCCATCATACAGCACGACCTGATGCGCTGGTGCGGCGTATCGCCCAATGCGTCCATCGCCATCGGCTCGGCCTCCGCCCTCGGCTATATGTCGATCATCGAGGTCATGGACGGGTTTTCCAAACACTGGGGATTCTCCACCGGCGATATGCTGGCTAATATAACCGGCACGGCCATCTTTGCCATGCAGCAACGTTTCTGGGGCCAGCAAAAGATATCGATGAAGTTCTCCGCCCATTTTACTCCTTTTGCCAGTTATTACCCCGCCGAACTGGGCAATAACGGCCCTTCGCGGATCATGAAGGACTACAACGGGCAGACCTATTGGCTTTCGATTAATATAGCCTCCTTTTTACCGGCTTCCAGCCGTTTTCCCGCGTGGGCCAATGTAGCGTTTGGATATGGGGCGGAGGGGATGATTGGCGCGAACAACAATCCTTCGGTGATAAACGGGAAGCCGATTCCCCATTTCAAGCGCATACGGCAATTTTACCTGGCGCCCGACGCCGACCTGTTTCGCATCCGTTCTTCGGCGCCTTTCAATACAGCTGCGTATCTCCTGAGAACCTCGAAGATCCCCACGCCCGCGCTGGAGTTTAATTCGGAAGGGAAATTGAAATTGAAACCGTTTTATTATTAATCACGAAACGTTCCTACGGAACGATGAAATGGTGGCCATGCTGGTCCTACCCACAAAACGTCCCTATGGGACGAGAAAATGTCCCATAGAGACACCTGGTCGGTAGAAAAACATTGATGCTGATCTTGTCGTTCTGTAGGAACGCCTGGTGGGTTCACTCTAAATACGCCCCCTTCACTTCCTCTCCTTCTACCTCCACGTAAATATGCTCCTGCAAGGTGGTGGCGATCGACAACCCCACATAATCCGGCTTCACCGGGAACATCTTATGGCTTCTTTCCACCAGCACCAGCGTTTGTATTTTGGCGGGATGAAATTCAAGAAAGGGCTTCAGTGCGTACAGCAATGTTTTGCCGCTGTTGACCACATCGTCCACTACGATGATGATCTTATCATCAAAATTTTCCTGCTGGCTGAGCGTAATCGCGGAGGGTTGTTTTTTATCGAGGGTAATCGTGATCAGGGTGACGGGCAGCGGGCTTATTTCAGCCAGCAGCCGTTGAATGCTGCGTGCAATCACACTGCCGCTTCCGCGGATACCCGCCAGTACAATGCCCGGCGTATCGGTATTGTTCTCTAAAATCTCATAGGCCATACGGCGCAGTTTCCTTGCCGCCGTAGGCGCATCCAGTACATAATTTTTCTCGTTTGCCAAGGTTACCCGGTTTTATGAAAACAAAATACAACAAATAGGTACACTAACCCTAAAACCTTTAATTTAGTCCCCGTAAATTCGATCTATGCAATACATTCCCCAGGTGCTATTTCTACTGCTTGTTGCCACGGCCATCCTGCTGTTTGCAAAAAAAATAAAGGAGATACGCCGCAATATCCTCCTGGGAAGGGAAGAAGATTTTTCGGGCGACAAGGCCGCCCGCTGGAAAAATGTATTGCTGCTGGCTTTCGGGCAAAAGAAAATGTTTAAGAATCCGCTGGTGGCCGTTATGCACTTTGTCATCTATGCCGGTTTTATCATTATCAACATCGAGGTGCTGGAAATCGTACTGGATGGGCTGCTGGGCACCCACCGCCTTTTTTTAGGCCCGCTCGGCACCAGCTTCTATGGCGCCCTTATCAACGGGTTTGAATTCCTCGCGGTGGGCGTTCTCACCGTTTGTGTTATTTTTCTTTGCCGCCGCAACATCCTGAAGATAAAACGCTTTATCAGCCATGACCTCGACGGGTGGCCCCACAGCGATGCCAATTATATCCTTATCACGGAGATCATCCTGATGTGCCTGTTCCTGACCATGAACGCCACCGACACGCTTTTGCAGGAACGCGGCTACGGGCATTTCGCCTCTCATGTCTCGGGCAATTTTGCCTTTTCCCACCTGCTGCATCCCTTAATAGGCTCTTTGAGCAGCCCCACGCTGGCGGTCATCGAACGAACCTGCTGGTGGCTGCATATCGCCGGTATCTTCGCCTTTTTGAACTACCTGCCCTGGTCGAAGCACCTGCATATATTACTGGCCTTTCCCAATGCCTATTATGCACGGTTGTACCCGCCGGGCGAGATGAAGAACATGCCCGCTGTTCAGAAAGAAGTCCTGTACGCCATGCAACCCGAAACAGCGCCGGCCGATGCCGCGCCCCCGGGTAAGTTTGGGGCAAGGGATGTGATGGATTTAAGCTGGCGCAACCTGCTGGATGCTTATAGCTGTACCGAGTGCGGGCGCTGTACCGCCGCCTGCCCGGCCAATATCACCGGCAAATTATTATCGCCCCGCAAAATAATGATGGACACGCGCGACCGGCTGGAAGAAGTGGGACGCAACAGGAACAAAAACGGGCAGTTTGCCGACGATGGCAAATCGCTCCTGCACAATTATATCTCCGTAGAGGAACTGCGCGCCTGTACTACCTGCAATGCCTGCGTGGAAGAATGCCCGGTCAGCATCAGCCCGCTGGATATTATCCTCGAACTGCGCCGCAGTCTCGTGATGGAAGAAAGCAATGCGCCACAGGAATGGAATGCCTTGTTTGGCAACGTGGAGAACAACTTTGCCCCCTGGAAGTTTTCACCCGACGATCGCGATAAATGGGCCACTGAATACCGTCAATAATACATGGGAAAGATCATCTTCATCAATGTGCTGCTTTTTATCCTGGGCATTGTCCTGTTTGTAGCGATGGCCGCGGGCATCGGCTATGCCATGGGAACCGATAAGCATATCATCGAAACCGATATGGCTTATATCGCCGTTATCATTTTACACCTGGTCATCAATTTTAAGCTATTGAAAAAATGGAAGCTCAATAAACCGGCAGCCAAAGTTCTTACCGGGGCGTTGATTGCCGGCGCTTATACCGCTTATCTTTTTACCTACCTGCTTATTTACAAGTGATGGCGGGTCACCACCTGCATACGTACCTGGCCCTGGGCGATTCCTATACCATTGGCGAATCGCTGCCGCTGTATGAAAACTTTCCCTACCAGGCGGTGCAGCTCCTGCGCAAAGGCGGCTTTGCTTTTTCCGCTCCTGAAATCATCGCCCGCACCGGCTGGACCACCGAGGAACTGCTGCGGGCCGTTCACAGCATCCATTTCCAGGCCCCTTATGACATGGTATCCCTGCTTATCGGCGTCAACAACCAATACCGGGGCTATCCCCCCGGGGAATATGCCGACGAATTTGAGTCCATCCTGCAGCATGCGCTTTCGTTTGCAGGCGGTCATAAGAAGCGGGTATTCGTATTGTCCATCCCCGACTGGGGGGTTACTCCTTTTGCCGCCCCTGACCGATCGCCGAAACAGGTAAGCGCCGCCATCGACCGTTTTAACCAGCTCAACCAGTCCATTGCCGCCCGGCATGGAGTACACTATATCGATATCACGCCCGGCAGCCGTCTCGCCGCCACCGACAGCAGCCTGCTTGCCGCCGACAAACTGCATTATTCCGCAAAGGAATATGCCCGCTGGGCGGGTCTGCTGGTGAAAGGATACCCCCGGCCTCACCCCCCGACCCCCTAAAGGGGAGGAACTAACACCCCCAACCCCCTAAAGGGGGGGAACTAACGCACAGAGCTGCACGCAGCGCGGCAGGGCTTGCTGATAATGTACCATTTCAATTATTAATTAGGGAAGTATAATATAGAAAAAGTGTAAGAGAAGAATAATCAGGAATCCTGCATCTTACTCCCCCTTTAGGGGGTTGAGGGGTCACCTTACTCCCCCTTTAGGGGGCCGGGGGGTAAGGCCGGGGGGTGAGGTCTTAAAAAAGGAAAAACAACCATTACGGTTGTTTTTCATCGGAACTGAATTTTTCCGGACGGTGGTTTTCAACATGGATTTGGACTTCGATCTTTTGTAGGGTATGGATTAATTGGACATTGGACGCAATTGGTTTGCATTCCAAACTTATGTTAAAATTCCATTAAAGGAAATGATTTGGGCGGTAATTATTTATTAGATGACGATAATCAATTGTCCCCTAGACACTTTATAGTAAAACAACTAGGCCCCTTTAGTAATAACCCCTATACCACTTATAGTAAATCTTCTTCTTTGTAGTTGTACCGCTCTTTTATCTTGCGTATCACTTCATCCATCGAAGCACGGTGATCTTTGGAGCTCCATTCTCCCCTTTCCCATTTATCCAGCTCTTCATCGATGTGCTTTTGCTGCAGGGCAGTCATCTTTTCGACCAGTTGGCCGGACACTTCTTTTTGCTTGCTGTAAAAGACCCTTCTTTTTTCCGAATGCATTTCCTGGTCCTTGCGCATATCGTTTTCCGAAGCCGCCATCTGTGTCAGTTCTTCCTTTGCAAGGGCAATATCGTAAGGCCCAACGGGCATGATCAACTTGGAAAGAATAGGGCCTATTTCAATAAGGATGATCAGCAGGGACAGCAGGGTGCTGGTCCAGAATACGCTGCTTTCTTCGGCCGAGAGATCGCCGAGGGCCTTATTTCTTTCGAGGAAGCCGATGTTGTTTTTGGCGGAGGCTTCATACTGTTTTCGTTTGTCTTCCAGCGTGGCGCGGGCGTTGTTCATGATACTGTCCTGCGCGAGAATATCCACGTCGAGTTTTTTCAGTTCGGGTGCGAACTGTGTTTGTGCGGCCGTGAAAGCCCCCATTTTCAGGCGGGTGAGCTGTTCGATACCGCGACGGCCCGAGCCGCCGGTGCCATCGGCTTCCTGCACGTAGGCCGTTTGCAGCCGGTGCAGGGTATCTTCGAGCGACAGCTTGCGGGCCACGAGGCGGCTGCGCTCTGCTTCTGCGATTTGCAGTTGCGATTTGTTTTCCAGTTGCAGCAGGCTATCGTTGAGCAGTATTTTTTTGTGCACGTTCTGCACCACTTTCGTGTCGATCTCTTTCTCAAAGATTTTCAGTTCCAGTGGCCGCGCCACGGTCACTCCTATCAACAGCGCCAGCACGAGGCGGGGGAGTGCCATCCAAAGCTGTTTACGTTTGCTCACACCGTATTTGCGCATGGTCGATACGAGGAAGCGATCGAAATTGAAGATGATAAGCCCCCAGACAACCGCAAAAAGCAGTGTCCACCCGATATTCCCAAACACGCTGTAAATGGCATAACCGGCCGAAAAGGCGGCCAGCACAAAGGTTGCCAGTATCACCCCGCCGAGCCCGGCATACTTACTGTGTTCGGAAGGATATTGCTTCAGCAGCTGCTGGTGAGCGCCCGCGCTCCACCAGAGAAAATGGAAATCAGATTTTTTACTGCTGTTCCCCGAAAACGAATCATACGTGTACAGGCCATCCGCCTGGCTGTTGGTGTTAGCCATAACTTAGCTTAATAGGTTGAAGAAATAAAAAAAAGTAATTGTTGGAGGAGGAACAGGCAAAGAACGGCAAAAAGCGTGGTTTAATTGCAAAAGGAATGTGAAAACTGGAGCGGACAAGAACGCTACCTTTGCCCCACTAGGGATGAAGGAAAAAGACCATGAAGTATATTTTCTCGAAAAGATAAAAACCAATCCCCTTTTACCTTTCTTTGAAAAGTTCTTTTCATGGGGAAAGAAGCAGAGTTTTAATAATATTGATCTTGATAAAAAAATCCCGTGGAGGAGTCGGACCCGTATTGTAAGATAAAGTGAGGGGGTTTTATCACATATTCCACCGGTTCCGTCACATTTGAAAAAAATGTCTTGTTTCCCGTGCTAATCTTGTACAAACAAGTACGTATGAAAGTAAGATGGAAGCAACATGAACTGATCCTTGCCACCCTGTTTACCGTCCTTGCCATTGCGGGTTACTGGTGGAAATGGGTCCGGCTTTCTCCCGAAGAAATCCAA
The DNA here is from genome assembly GCA_036500065.1 of Chitinophagaceae bacterium. Classification (GTDB taxonomy): domain Bacteria; phylum Bacteroidota; class Bacteroidia; order Chitinophagales; family Chitinophagaceae; genus JACMLD01. Next base: position 13,367 of record DASYCT010000020.1, read on the forward strand.
TCTGTCCAGGCGGCTCCCTTTTCACAACATGGAGTGCCTTTCAGTTATTTAAAAAACATTTTTCTCCCGAGGGCATCCATCATCCTGGCGCCCTATCTCTGCTACCTTGCCATCAACCTGCTGTTTATCCCCGCCCTGCCGGCGCGGTCGGGGAGTAAAAAGAAAACCGGTGGCCCGGTATCGGGCAACTGGAAGAAAATCCTGCTGATGACAGTCAACTTTATCCTGATGATTGCTTTGCTGGGGGTAGTTTTCGACATAGCGGCTTATTACGAAAGCCAGTATTATTTCAGTTACCCGGGCTTTACTTTTTTTCCTCCTTTTGGCTATCACCCCCTGCCCCAGCTGGATATTACGGGAGGTTTCAAACTGGCTATATTCTTAACCTTCACCTACATAAGTTACGCCTGTGTACGCGAGCTGATGACCTGGTATATAGATCGTTCCGGCGACAAGAACGCCTACAAGATTCTGCTACTCAACCGGGTTACCGCTTTCCTCGTTTTTTATTTTTCGGTGTTGTACCTGCTGTTCTCTTTTACGGTCCCGGCATATCTACACGTTATTTCGGCCGTTTCACTCGTACTGGCTGTCTTTGCGGTAGTGATGAGCAATGTGTACTGGCTGTTTCCACTGACCGAAAAATATCCCTTTTTCAGCGCCCCTTTTATCACGCGACTGCTCGTGTCCACGGCCGTGATAACGTTTCTATTTGTTTTTGTGATAAGGCCGCTGGCGCTCCTGGTGATGCCTGCCTTCCTGTCGTGCTGGGCCGTCCAGCTTTTTGTGGTCACTCCCCTTTCCTGGCTGGCCTACCGGCAACAAAAGGATACAATACAGCAACTGCGGGGGATGGAAAAAGCGCTGAAGACATCCACTGCCAGCCTGCAATTGCTACGTTCGCAGATCAACCCCCATTTTCTTTTCAACGCGCTCAATACCCTGTACGGGACCGCGCTACAGGAAAATGCAGGGCGTACGGCGGAAGGCATACAAAAACTCGGCGACATGATGCGGTTTATGCTGCACGACAACAATCTCGACCAGATACAGATGACCCGCGAAATCTCCTATCTCGAAAATTATATTTCCCTGCAGCAACTGCGCACGCAAAGCTCCCCGGACATCAGCATCGAAAGTAATATCAGCACGGCCCAATGTGATTATATGGTGGCTCCCATGCTGTTTATCCCTTTTGTCGAAAACGCATTTAAGCATGGCATAAGCCTTAAAGAGAAATCATGGATAAACATCCGGCTTTCCTGCCATGATCGACAGATCCATTTCGAGGTAAGCAACAGCGTACATTCCCGGCAACCCAACGACCCTGGAAACGAATCCTCCGGCATCGGTTTAATCAATGTGCGGGAACGGCTTCAATTATTGTATCCCGGCAGGCACCAGCTTATCGCCCGGGAAAACAACAGGGAATTTCTTGTCCGGCTTAGCA
>DASYCT010000021.1:0-7431 GCA_036500065.1 Chitinophagaceae bacterium
GTTTTAGGCGGGGTGATACTCAACTCCCCTTTCAGGTACTTGCCCGTAAGGCTTTTAGGATTGGCTACCAGTTCTTCGTAATTGCCCGCCGCCACTACTTCCCCTCCCAGGTGACTGGCCAGCGGTCCCATATCTATTATATAGTCCGCCTCCCGCATCATCATTTCGTCGTGCTCTACCACCACCACCGTATTGCCCAGGTCCCGCAGCTCTTTTAATACCTTTATCAGCCGCTCCGTATCCCTTGAATGCAGCCCGATAGACGGCTCATCCAGTATATACAGCGAATTGGTGAGATTGCTCCCCAGGCTGCGGGTAAGCTGTATCCGCTGGCTTTCGCCCCCGCTCAGCGAATTGGCCAGGCGGTTCAGGGTAAGATAACCAAGCCCCACGTCCAGCAGCGTACGGATACGAGTGCTTACTTCCAGCAATATCCGTTTAGCTACCTGCTTATCATGATCGTTCAATACCAATGCGTCAAACCATTGCTTCAGGTCTTTTACCGGCAGTTCGCACAACTCCCCGATATGCTTGCCGCCCACCTTTACATACAACGCTTCCTTGCGGAGACGGTAACCGTGGCAATCGGGGCAAAGCGTTCTTCCCCGGTACCGGGACAGCAATACACGGTACTGCACCTTGTACAGGTTCTGCTCCACTTCTTTAAAAAAATCATTGATACCGTTCACCTCGTCCGTTCCTTCCCACAGCATTTTATATTGCTGTTTGGTCAGGTCCATCACAGGTTTATGGATAGGAAAATCAATCTTTTTGGCGGCCCTTACAAAGGCGTCCTTCCACAAGCCCAGTTTTTCTCCCTTCCACGGCGCCACCGCCCCCTCATACACACTCAACCTTTTATCAGGGATCACCAAATCGGCGTCAATGCCCAGCACCTGCGAAAAACCCTCGCAGGTCGGGCAGGCCCCAAACGGGTTATTAAAGGAAAACAGGTTGGGCACCGGCTCTTCAAAGCTGATGCCGTCCAGCTCAAACCGGTTGGAAAAATGAAGCAGGTTCGCGCCGCCGCCTTCGGCAGGCTGCACTTCCACATACATATCGCCCTCACCTTCATAAAAAGCGGTGTTGACCGAATCGGCAATGCGGTGCTTATCGTCTTCATCCAGTTCCCTCGCCACCAGCCGGTCTACCAGCAGGTAGAGGGCCCGTTTGGTATTGGGCTTCCATGACTTGCTTTCCAGCAAATCTTCAATGCGAAGCACTTCCTGGCTATCGTAGAGACGGGAAAACCCCTTCTGGAGCAGGATATTCAATTCTTCATGGGGTTGCCGGTTCTTATGTTGCCGGAAAGACACCAGTATCAAGGCTTTATCCCCGGTTTTCAGCCGGGCGATGGCTTCCACCACGTCGGTTACGTCGTCTTTTTTGACCTCCCGGCCCGAAACCGGCGAAATGGTCCGCCCGGCCCGGGCATATAAAAGACGTAAATAATCGTATATCTCCGTCATACTGCCCACGGTGCTCCGCGGCGTACGGGTAATGACTTTCTGTTCAATGGCGATGGCCGGGCAAAGTCCCTTTATATAATCCACGTCCGGTTTATTCATCCGGGCCATGAACTGCCGGGCGTAGGCGCTCAGGCTTTCCGCGTAGCGGCGCTGGCCCTCGGCAAATAACGTATCGATTGTCAGGGAAGATTTCCCCGAGCCCGATACTCCTGTGACCACCACCAGCTTATTGCGGGGGATGGAAACAGTCACGTTTTTAAGATTATGCACGCGGGCGCCGTGGATGAGGATACTATCCGCTTTCACTGTTTCTCCTTGTTTTTCAATGCTTTTCTTCCTGGATGCTGCAACTGCCATAGTGTGGGACGACAAATTTATCGGAATTCTACGAAAACCTTGGGTAATAACACGCAATCTTGGAAAATGTTAGACAAAAAGATTTTTAAAAATTTTGTATTACTGAAATTTGTATTATTTTCGGATTGAATTTACACGTTAAAAGTTAAAAGAAAAACCAAATACTCGCGCCTATAGTATACAACTTCTACTAAACTAATTTTATTAGTCTCTAGCAAAAAATTAAAATCCAAACTCTGTAACCAATATCCAATAACTTTTTAAAACCGTAGAAGTTTATGAAATCTCTCTGCAAAAAAACGGACCACGAACTGATCCATGGCTTCATGGACGGTGACATGTATGCGCTCGAAACGCTGGTTGTGCGTCACAAAGACAAACTGTACACTTCCATCTTGTTCCTCGTAAAAGACAAGTATCTCGCGGAAGACATTTTCCAGGATGTATTAATTAAGATCATCGACACTATCCGTGGCGGACGCTACACCGAAGAAGGTAAGTTTTTGCCCTGGGCTATGCGCATCGCGCACAACCTTTGCGTTGACCATTTCCGCAAAGTAAAAAGAACTCCTGCTATCAAGACAAGCGATGACCGCGACATTTTTGAAGTGCTCAACTTCACCGAAGACAGCGCTGAAACAAAAATGATGAAACGCCAGAGTCATGATCGCGTACGCCTGATGCTGGACCTGCTGCCCGAAGACCAACGCGAAGTGATCATCCTGCGTCACTATGCTGAACTCAGCTTTAAGGAAATCGCCGCACTCACCAACTGCAGTATCAACACCGCACTGGGAAGAATGCGCTATGGCCTGATCAATCTCAGAAAAATGATGGTGGAAAAACAGATTTCATTGTAAGCTCCGATACTATTTAAAGAAGAATTAACGTTAGATGTGAACAAGGCTGGACACGCAACGTTTAACTTCACCGGAGAGATTACTATTGGAAAACTGTTGCTTGAATGAGACAACTTTTATGTGAGTTACGATATTGTCATTCTGGACCTCCACCTGATTTATAAATTATTTCTTTTTGCCGTCAGAAGGCTGGCGAAGAATGACGCCTAATTAAAAAATCCCGCAACAACATTGCGGGATTTTTTTTATTCAGCCCCGTAAGGTTTCTTTATTACCGCTTCGCCGCATCCTTGCTCTTACCAAATGCATCCAGCCCGCATTTCAGCCAGGAAGAATACGTATCAATCTTCGGCGTATAACCCACCGGCAGGTTCAACAACTTCTCGTCCGGCGAAATAATAGCATACAACGGCTGCGAAGCATTTTTGAAATTTTCCGACTGCAATGTAAAATACTTATCTCCCACCGTTTTTATCGGCTTCTTTGAACCGTCCGCCGACGTAAACAGGAATTGCTGATCATCCGGCAGCAACTTGCGATCGTCCACATACAGCGATACCAGTATAAAATCCTTTTCTATCAATTCCTTCACCCTGGGGTCCGGCCACACGTTTTCTTCCATCTTCCGGCAATTCACACAGGCCCATCCCGTAAAATCGATCAGCACCGGCTTGTGCTGCTCCTTCGCCATTTGCAATGCTTTCTCATAATCGTTGATCACATTTGCCTCAACGCCCTTCTTGGTGCTGTGCCCATACAGGGAATACGTAAGCGGCGGCGGGAACCCGCTGACCAGCGAAAGATTGGCATATTTTGTATTGGTAAGACCCGGAACCAGGTACAGCGTAAAAGCCAGGAAAACCATGGCCACCGCTATCCTTCCCTTACTCAGTTTTTCCGGTGGAGGATCGTAACTAAACTTCACAATGCCCAACAGGTACAATACCAGCATCAGCCCCGTCGCTATCCAGAAGGCGAAAAAGGTCTCCCGTTTTATCAAGCCCCAGTGCTTCACCAGGTCGGCATTGGACAAATACTTCACCGCCAGCGCCAGTTCGATAAAACCAAACACAATTTTCACGGTATTCATCCAGCTGCCCGAACGCGGCAGCGAAGAAAGCCAGTTGGGGAATAAGGCAAACAGCGCAAAAGGCAACCCGAGGGCCACCCCAAACCCCGCCATAGCCACTGTAAGCTGCACAGCGCCCCCGCTTTGATTAAGCGCATCCACCAGCAGGGTGCCCAGAATAGGCCCCGTACACGAGAAAGAAACGATGGCCAGCGTAAGCGCCATAAAAAAGATACCGCCCGCGCTTCCCACACTCGATTTGGAATCTACCGAATTGGAAAGACCGCTGGGAAGGCCTATCTCGTATAAACCAAAAAAGGAAAGTGCAAACGCAATGAATATAGCGGCGAAAAAGATATTCAGCCACGCATTGGTGGAAATACTGTTGAGTATCCCCGAACTGCCGCCATCAAGAAAATAAAACGGAACACTGAGCAGTACGTAAATAAGAAAAATAAAAAAGCCATACAGCGAGGCGTTAGCAATACCCTTTGACCGGTTGCCCGACCGTTTGGTAAAAAAAGAAACGGTCAGCGGGATCATCGGGAAGGTACAGGGCATAATCAGACCTATCAGGCCGCCCACAAAACCCAGTATAAAGATGCTTAACAGGCTTTTCTTACTGCTGTTCTCCGCTCCCGTTCCACCGCATTTATTAACCGGGTTCTTCAGGTCCACCGTGCTGCGGGTGAGTGACTCTGCATCTGCTCCCGACTCCTGCAATCCTGCTTTGACCGCCGCCAGGTTACCCGCCGCATCAAAAGAGTAATGAAAAGGTACTTCTGTAGGCCCCTCCACATCCTGCCCCCTGATGGCCATGTAAGTGATAGTGCCCCTTATATCTTTAATGAGCGGCGTTCTCCCGGGCAACGCAAGGGCCAGCATCGCGCTAAAAGCAGCATTATTTTCAAAATAATGGATAGGAATACCCAGTACGGAATCCCTGGCTGATTTTACATCGCCCTGCTCCTGGAAGGAAGCCATAATACTGCTATGGCTCAACGTGGCAGAATCCAGTTTTATACGGGTATTAGGTTCATCATCTTTCATCTTGATGGAAAATAGTTTCCACCCCGGGGCAATAGACGCTTTTAATACAATAGTATAATCGCCGGGAGGGGCTTTGCCCACGCTGAAATCCCAGTCGATGATTTTCTTACCCGCAGAATCCTGCGCCCCCGCAGTAAATGCCAGCACGCAGCAACCAATCAAAAATAGAATCCTCTTCACAAGTGTAAGTATTTAAAAAACAAACGAGTCCTTTTACAAAGAACTCGTTTTATAAATTTAAAAGCTGTCGCATAACCGACTATCCGCCGATAGGCACTTTAAATTCCACCGTAGCGGGAGGCAGGCACTGTGAGTCGTTGCACACCATAAACTCCACCGAACCGGCCAGGTTAGTCCTGACATTGCCTTTTAGCTTGACCACCTGCACAAAATCGACCGTCCTTTCGTAATACTGTACATCACCGCCCCACACTTCTTCGTGTTTTTTGACCACCTTACCCACTTCTTTTACTTTGCCATCGGCAACCACCAGCGGGTTGACCGTTAGCTTAAAGGAGGTAGGCACCGGGCCGTCCACACCCACATTCTGTGAGTATATATGGTAATTCCCATCGATGCTGGCGGTCATATGCACTTCATATACCTTATCTGCCAGTTTCTTCGATGTAAATGTCCAATGCACCGCTTTGGAAGACTGTGCTGTTACTGCTGCTCCAACCATTACCAGGCAACCGAGAAGATATAATTTCTTCATACTCAATAATGCTTTTAAGAAATGAAAAGAAAACTACTAAGGGACAAATTTCAGTTAACTTATCCTAATAAAACTTTAAAAAGGGACGAAGGGAATGGTTTATCCAACCAACGCTGCCTGCCGTGCCATTAACAGGCTTTTGATAACCACTTTTCCATCGGTATTTCCCAGTATTTCCGACGTCGCCCGCTCAGGATGGGGCATCATGGCAAACACATTCCGGTTGGTATTGCAGATGCCGGCTATATTACGAAGCGCGCCATTGGGATTGGCGGCTTCCGTCACCACACCGCCGGCATCGCAGTAGCGGTAGATCACCTGGTCATTGGCTTCCAGGCCATCCAGCGTTTTTTTATCCGCATAATACCGGCCCTCGCCGTGCGCCACCGGTATTTTCAATGCCTTATCGGACCCTACGCCCTTGATATACACGTTCTTACAAACAAACTGTTGATTGCCATTGCGCAGCAATATGCCGGGCAGCAGCTTCGATTCACAAAGTATCTGGAACCCGTTGCACACCCCCAATACCTTGCCCCCTTTGTTGGCAAAATCGATAACACTTTGCATCATGGGGCTAAACCGGGCAATGGCGCCGCAACGCAGGTAATCGCCATAAGAAAACCCACCGGGCAACACGATACAATCCTCCGTGGTAAACGCACTGAGGTCCTTCTCCTTATGCCAAAGCATGATGACTTCCTGGTTAAGATCGTTTTGCAGGGAATCCTGCATATCGCGGTCGCAATTTGAGCCAGGGAAAACTACAACTCCGAACTTCATGTATCAGGTGGATTTGACGAGCAGCAAAGATAAGCAATAATTTGGAGCTACTTTCCGGGTATGCCGTAATTCAGCGCAATCACAAACACAAACACCATCCAGTGCAGCAGCAGCGGAAACCAGCGCCCGTTGGGATAATAATACGCCGCCGCATGAAATACCGACAGCGGCACCACCACCGGCAGCCAGTGCAGGTAATTGGGGCCGGGATTGACCAGGATAATTATCACGCACACCATCAGCAGCACCAGCAACAGGCTCCAGCTTTTACGCACCTGGATAAGCATTTTGTTGAGGTTATTTTGGGCGTAATAGGCGCCGATTAAAAACGGTAGCACCATAAAGATGATCCCGCCCGTAACCCAGAGATTGGCAGATAACCTGGGCAGGTGAAAGGAGATAACCGGGATTACCCGCGCCCAGCTCCATTGGCCGGAAAGATACAAGACAACGAATAAAAAATAGTAGGGAGTGGTAAACCCAATCAGGGCCACCAGCCATTCGGTCAGGTAAAACGGCCGCGTAATCAACAGCACAATCATCATCAGCAGCAGGAATACCACCGCGGGACTGTATATCAGCGGCAGCAGCCCGAGCAACAGGCTGATATTGAAGATAGCCGTTTTAGGGCTGGTATTATTGTACAGGTTGGTCATCCGGTACCAAATCCATATCAGCAGGAAATTGACCAGCAGCGGGGCGGAAAACAGGTTCCATTCATGCACCAGCGAGGTAATGAGCAGGTAGCTCATCCCCACGAGGTAATTCGTTTTAGGGAACAGCCGCAGCGAATTGGTAATGCGGTTGAGCAGGGTGGCCTGTACAAACATTAAAAGAAACGCAAGGATGGAAAAAACGATGGGGGCCTTGTCCGTTACCGGTTGCAAAAAACGGATCACCAGGTTGAAGATATACGTATTGCCATCACTGGTGGCATAAGACTCAGGATGAAGAAAAAAAGGAAATTTCAGGATCAATCCGTAGATAAGCAATACAAGCGCGTTACCCGGATTTTTTTGTTTAAAGAGTCCGATCACCGTTGCGGTTTTTGGATTTGGATTAGAAATCTATTTTCGCCATGCACAGGTAGCTCCGGTATAAACAAGGCACTATCATCTGGTTGCTGCT
>DASYCT010000022.1:0-13262 GCA_036500065.1 Chitinophagaceae bacterium
AAAGCTCGATATTCCCCTCGACTTTCTCGCCGACTCGTTGGACATCGATGAACGCAGCCGCTTTGAAGAAGAAGACAACGTAAAGCTGATTGTCATAAAAACACCCGCCGAAAACAATTCCTTCAACGAAAGCGATGCCTATTATATCACCATTCCCATCTGCATCATCCTTACCCACAACCAGATCGTGACGGTCAACTCGTTTGAGAACAGCGCCATTAAAAAATTCCTGAACACGTTCCAGAACCGTCACCCGGACAACCGGAAGATGATGGTGTTGAAGATCATTGAGAAGATCACCCAGACCTATATGGAAGCGCTTAAGGAAATCAACCAGCGGCGTAATGCAACAGAGCAGAAACTGTATACCGGCAACCGCAACAAAGAATTACTGGATCTAATGAAAATACAGAAAAGCCTGGTGTATTTTGTTACCGCGCTGCGCAGCAACGAACTGATGCTGATGAAGATTACCCGCACCAATTTCCTGGGTCTGAATGAAGAAGAAAAAGAATTCCTCGAAGACCTGGTTGTCGATATATCCCAGGGCCTCGAAATGGCCAATATATATACCAATATCCTGAGCAGTACGCTCGATGCCTTCGCCAGCATCATCAACAACAACATGAACAATGTGCTGAAACGGCTTACGTCCATCATCCTTATCCTTGCTTTCCCGGCGCTGGTGACCGTCATCTACAAAATGCACGTGCCCATCCTCTCGTCCGCTTCGCCGTATATGTTTTATAGTTCGCTGGTCTTATCGATAGCCGTCGCTGCCGGCACCAGTTGGTATTTCATGAAGAAAAAATGGTTTTAACTACCCGGTATGAATAAATTCAATTTAAGAGTGTACGGCATTTTAATCAACGATCGCAGGCAGGTGCTGGTCAGCGATGAGTATATACGTGGTAATTATTATACCAAGTTCCCGGGCGGCGGTCTTGAGTTTGGCGAAGGCACGCGCGACTGTCTCAAACGGGAGTTTATGGAAGAGATGAACCTCGAAGTGGCTATCGGCTCCCACCTGTACACCACCGATTTTTTCCAGATGAGCGCTTTCAATCCCGAGCACCAGATTATCTCCATCTACTATTTTGCCGAAGCACTGGAACCTATCCGGGTGCCGCTCCGCAACAAACCGTTTGATTTCGACGAAGCGCAACTGGCCATCTACCAGGAAAAACGGGAAATAGAAACCTTCCGCTTTATCGATTGGGAGCTGTTCTCGGAAGAAAGCGTAACGCTGCCGATTGATAAGGTGGTGGCGGGGATAGTGAAGCGCGGATAACTCAATGCCTTATCGCCAGTTTTTTAATCATGTCGCTGCTCATGGCGTCTGCGTCGGGCCCATAACCATTCACCAGGACCCCTTTCTCCCCGTGTTTACTTTCAATCCCGTAAACAACTGCTTCATCGGCGGGATCTGTATTGCCCTCAAAACGATATACTTCCGTTATTTCGAATTCATCCGGCCGGAGTACCAGCGGGGTGGTTTTACAAACGAGTTTATTCTCTTCGATATTAAAGTCGATGTTGTAGCCGCGCCGTTTCATGTCGTTGACGGCTTCTGACAATGTATCGTATGCATACATGGGATTCGTGTTTCCTCAAAGTTAAGCGATTGCCGGCATCCCCGGATGTTTCAGACCACCAGGTGAGTTTGCTTGATCACCCCCATTACAAACGTGCTCTGCATGTGGCCTATATTTTCCAGTTGCCCGAGCTTGTTGACATGAAAATCGTAATACGCGTCCATATTCTCCGCCACCACCTTCAGCATAAAATCAAACTCCCCTGAAATATTATAGCACTCGATTACTTCACCCAGCTCATGGATGGTTTTAATAAACCGGGCGCCCGATTTCTTGCTGTGCTCTTTGAGCGATATATAGCAAATCACCATCAGTCCTCTTTTGACCCGGGAAGGATTCACCAGCGTGGCATACCGCAGTATCACCCCCGACTCTTCCATCCGCTTGATACGCTCGTGCACCGGCGTAGTGCTTAAATGCACTTTAGCCGCGATTTCCCGTACGGTCATCTTGGCGTTTTCCTGCAGCATCCGCAGGATGAGCAGGTCTTTTTCATCCAGCCCTTCCGGCGGGGTAGCGTATTTTCCTGTTTCTCCTGATTTTTCCATGGCAAACAATGATTTTGTTCTGGTAGCGGCTATCTAAACCGTATTTTGTTCTAAAGTTAGTAAATTTCTATGATATTTTGTTCTCCGAATCTACCTTTGCCTCACCTAATTTTTACATCCGTTTTTTATTCTACATTCGCTTACTAAAAATAGAAATCATGTCAACTAAATTGCAGACTATCGATTTAACATTGCCTTACAAGGTAAAAGATATGAGCCTCGCAGCATGGGGCCGTAAAGAAATCCGCCTGGCGGAAGCAGAAATGCCCGGCCTGATGGCATTGCGGAAAGAATATGGCGCCAGCCAGCCGTTGAAAGGCGCGCGTGTTGCCGGTTGTCTTCACATGACTATCCAGACAGCAGTATTAATTGAAACCCTGATAGCCCTCGGCGCTGAAGTGCGTTGGAGCTCCTGCAATATATTCTCTACCCAGGACCAGGCCGCAGCAGCCATTGCCGCCGCCGGCATCGGCGTATTTGCGTGGAAAGGCCAGACGCAGGAAGAAGCTGACTGGTGTATCGAACAAACCCTGTTCTTCGGCAGCACCGACCGCCCGCTGAACATGATCCTCGACGATGGTGGTGATTTGACCAATATGGTATTCGACAAATACCCCGAGTTTATCCAGCACATCAAGGGATTGAGCGAAGAAACCACTACCGGTGTTCACCGCCTGTATGAAAGAATGGAAAAAGGCACTCTGCCGATTCCCGCTATCAATGTGAATGATTCTGTTACCAAGTCCAAATTCGACAACAAATACGGTTGTAAAGAAAGCCTGGTGGATTCTATCCGCCGCGCTACCGATGTGATGATGGCCGGCAAAGTAGCCGTTGTGGGAAGCTATGGCGACGTAGGTAAGGGTTCTGCCGCTTCACTGAAAGGCGCAGGCTGCCGCGTTATCGTAACTGAAATCGATCCTATCTGCGCGCTGCAGGCCGCTATGGACGGTTTTGAAGTAAAGAAAATGGTGGATGCCGTAAAAGAAGCCGATATCGTTGTAACCGCCAGCGGTTGCCGCGACCTGATCACGGAAAAACATTTCCGCCTGATGAAAGACAAGACCATCGTATGTAATATCGGTCACTTCGATATCGAAATCGATATGGCATGGATCAATAAAAGTTACGGTCATACCAAGGACACTATCAAACCCCAGGTGGATGTGTACAATGTAGAAGGCAAAGACATCATCATCCTGGCAGAAGGCCGCCTGGTCAACCTGGGTTGCGCTACCGGTCACCCCTCTTTCGTAATGAGTAACTCGTTCACCAACCAGACACTGGCGCAGATTGAACTGTGGACCAACCACAAGAGCTACGAAAACAAAGTGTATGTGTTGCCCAAGCACCTCGACGAGAAAGTAGCCCGCCTGCACCTCGCCAAAATAGGTGTTGAACTGGACGAACTTACGACCGAACAGGCTGCTTACCTGGGTATTCCCAAAGCCGGGCCGTTCAAAGCCGAACATTACAGGTATTAAAGAAAAGCCAATTGCTTATAAATCACCCCTCCCGCAAGGAGGGGTTTTTGTTTTACTAAAAGAATGCTAAAGGATCGCCCGGTTTTTGCAGGAGATACCAGGAAATGGTAGATTACTACTGACAAAAGAAAGGAGGAGTTATGAAAACAATACTAAAAACAACCCTTTTCCTGGCAGTCATGGTCGCCTGCGCCGTGGCCGCCCCTGCACAAAACGCAAAGAACGAGGAAAAAGCCGCCGCCATAAAACAATTGGTAGACGCACAGAATTATGTGTTTATCGCGCAAACGGCCCTGCCGATGAGCGGGCGGGTCCGGCAACTGACGGGAGAAATGTACGATCTTACGGTGACTAAGACCTCCGTCAACGCCTATCTTCCCTATTTCGGGCAGGCGTACACAGCGCCTATAGACCCGTCACAGGGCGGCATCAAGTTTAAGACCGATTCGTTCAGTTATACGGTTATGCTAAGGAAAAAAGGAGGCTGGGATATTTCCATCAAGCCAAACGGGGTGGCCGATATACAGCAACTAAGCCTGACCATCTCATCTCTCGGGTATGCCTCCCTGCAGGTGATCTCCGGCAGCAAGCAGGCTATTTCCTATAATGGGTATATCGACGCTATCCCGGAAAAGAAAAAGCCATAAGCCGCAGGCTTCAAGTCATGTATGGTATCAACTTGTGTCCTGCAGCTTATGGCCTGCAATTTATTTTTCCAGCATTCCGTCGGCCTTCCACTGCTTGAATACCGCAACGGTACTGTCGCTTAGTTTGGACTTGCGGGAAGGCATAAATCCACGATCACCGGGGTTGAGCGATATGCGATGAATCATATCGTCAATGTCTCCTTTAACAGCGGCATACGTATCGTAAGGCTTTTTGGAGCCCCCGCTGGCAGGTATATGGCAGGGAGCGCATTTACCCATGATCAACGGTTTCAAATCACCTTCATACGTAAGTTTTACCACTGCAGGAGCGGCGCTGGCCGTCACCTTCTTCGAATGCGTGCAATAAGAGAAAATCAGTACCACCAGGACGATGGTAGTAAAAACAGTTAGTTTCTTCATCCAGTTATATTTATCGCTAAAATAGAGCATTACAGGTATATCTCCCTCTACCGCTCTTACTATTTGAACCTTATCGCAATGCCTAACATAATATGCTGGGCGGCCCAACGGTAGCGATTGGGATAGCCGGCATCGGCATCGTCAATATCGGAAATACCCAGGTTGTAGCGGGCGTAAAGGGCCACGTTATTCATGTTATACTCGGCGCCGAGGTTGCCGCTGATAGCGTATGTTTTAAAAGCGCGCTGGTTGTATTTGAGCAGGTCCTCGTCGTCGTTTATCAGGAAGCTCACTTGCGGGCCGGCCACTATCGAAAACTGGGGGGCCACTTTGTAGCGAAACAAGATAGGGACGTTGAGATAAGTCAGTTTTATGGTTTCATTCGAAAAAGCATTGGCGGTCGCGTTGAAATAGGTCCCGAAATCATATCCCCGTTTGCTTTGGTCCAGCGATATGAGGACCTCGCCCTGGAGCTCCCATTTCTTATTCATGTTGGCCACTACGAAGCCGCCTATCTGGCCGCCGGCCACGAAGGTGGACTTCATCCCCGTACCAACGACGTTGGAAAGGTTGAAATCAGCTTTTATCCCATAATGCCACATGGACGGTGGCGCCGTTGCTTCTGCCGGTGGGGTAGTTGTTGTCGGAGTCGTCGTCTGAGCCTGTGTCATCGCGCACAGTAAAATCATTAACCCGGAAAGTGTATATCTCATTGTACAAATTTTTAATACCAAATCATTCAGCTTAAACTGATTATTAACGTAATTTTTTCAAAACTATTTGTTTCATCAAAACCGGGAATCACAAAATCTACCAACCGCCTGATGAAATCGGCAAACGGCTGGTATCTATACCTTTTGGAGGGGGCTTTTATCCCTCCCGGCCGTAAAAATATCTGCAAATAAACACTATTCTTCTCCAAACCCCCATTTTAACTAATTTGCAACAGGTCATCAACCCGTCTCCCCCCATGCAGTACCGCTCCTTAGGCAGTTCCCTTCTCCGCGTCAGTGAAACCGGTTTCGGCTGTATGTCGCTCGGCGAGGATGAAAGGGCAAGCACCGCGTTAATCAACTATGCACTCGATAAGGGAATTAATTTCTTTGATACGGCCGACCTGTACCAGCAGGGCCGCAATGAAGCGATGGTCGGCAAGGCCCTGCAGCAAAAACGGGCGGACGTTATTATCGCTACCAAGGTCGGCAACCAATGGAGGGCGGATGGCAGCGGATGGGACTGGAATCCCCGCAAGGACTATATTCTCAACGCCGTCAACGACAGCCTTCGCCGCCTGCAAACCGATTATATCGACCTGTACCAACTGCATGGCGGCACCCTGGAAGACCCTATCGATGAAACGATTGAAGCCTTCGAGCAATTGCAGCAGCAGGGCAAGATCCGGTATTACGGCATTTCGTCTATCCGGCCCAATGTGATCAGGGAATATGTCAAACGCTCCAACATCGTAAGCGTGATGATGCAATACAGCCTGCTGGACCGGCGGCCGGAAGAAACCTGTCTCCCCCTTCTTCAGCAGGAAGGCATCGGCGTACTGGCAAGGGGCAGCCTGGCAAAAGGATTGCTCATTAACAAACCAGCGGCACCGTACTTAAATTACCGGGAGGCGGATGTCGCCCGCGCTGCCGAAGCCGTTCGCCGTATTTCCGGCCCGGGGAGAAATGCAGCACAAACCGCCGTTCAGTTCGTCCTTCAACACCCGGCCGTTTGCTGTGCAGTAACAGGTATCCGTACAGCGGAACAACTGGAAGAAATAACCGGCACGGCGGCAAGGTCACTTACAGAAGAAGAATTCCACGGGTTGCAACAGGTCTTACCTGTAAATTACTACGACGCACACCGTTAATTAATTACTGCCGGGTTCCGGCACCTGGGGACTGGTGAATGCATCGTGAAAAAAGAAATAAATCAGGTTCCCGACCAGCGGTGCGCAAACAATAATTATCAGCCATGTAATACGCCGCTTATTCTTACTCTTTAATACTTCCAGCAGTGTATGCAGGTAAAAAGCCCCTATCAGCATAGCGGCGAGGCCCATCAGGATATAACCGATAACAGGGTGATGATAATGAGGTATGGCGCCGATCATGAAGGTAGCCACCCCGACCGGTACCAGTAACAGCCAACCTACGTGTTTCATGGTATAGTTTTTCCCTTATCAGCGAAATAATTGTGCCACGAGGTTCAGCTCGTGTGCAATTATTAACACCTGGGAAGTTGAAAATCCGCCGGGAAGGTCTTTAAAAAATGCGGCCGGCTTCTTCGTTGTCTATCAGCGTGCGGGCCATGGAATTGTCTGAATCGTCCAGGTTGGAGAGTACCTGGCGCAGCAGGTCGTGAATAGTGATAACGCCTGCAAACTTCTTCCCGTCGTAGGCCAGCAGGTAGCGGGTTTTATGGCTGTTCATCAGGCTCATGCCGTATGCAATGGAATCCGATGGCTCCACAAGGGGCAAATCGGTGGTCATTACATCCTGCACCGATGTGTTGCTGCTGCTGCGTCCCTTGAGCACCACGTTGCGGCTATAATCGCGCTCGCAGAAAATGCCTTTATAGTTGTCGCCATCCATTACGATAAGATAGCTGAGATTGACGGAATTGAGCAGGTTGAGTGCATCAATAACAAGCGCTCCGGGCTTTATACTGTTAGATGCCTTAGGCTTTGAGGAAAGAATGTCGCTAATCGTTTTCATCCGTTATAATTTTTTTCAACCATTTTACTTAAAGTTCGTGTTTTTTTGTCAATATATAACCGGAACCGGCCAATCGCGGCAAAATAGCAAATTATCTTTGCCTGACAACCGCTACCCTGCCGTTTTTTTAAGCAGTGCATTCCCTACCGAACAGTCGAGGCATCTTTTCTGATCACAATACTGTGTTTTCAGCTCAATCAGCGCCTGGCTGTCCCGGGCCCGGCTGCTGCCAATATGCAGTTGCTCCCAGCCACGGGTAATGGCATTCTTTTCCGGCCTGATGCCGGCCAGCCATTGCAGGGCCTTGTCTTTATACAACTGTTCATCGTGGTAAAGCCCGTAGGCAAACAATACCGGGGCAATGGTATTGATAAGAATATTGTGCACCATGTCCGTCCCCAACCGCTTTTCCCTGCGCTCACCCGGATCATCGAGATGATAATGATGGGTCCAATAATCGCCGGCCGTCACCTGCAGCAATACAGCCGCTTCGTTTACCGTAGCCATTTCTTTCATGGCGGAAAATAAATGGAGTGACTGCTGCACCAGCACCGCCAGTTGCGCCAGTCTCACCGTTGGAAACGCCGCGGGACGCATACGCAGGAAATGGACCGGCTCATCGACTTCTTTCAACTGGTATTTGTATTGCAGGAAATGATATTCCCGCTGGAGCAATTGCGCGTGCTCCTCCCGGTATTCACCGTCCAGCAAGCCTGCCTGCCCGAGCAACAGGGCTTCCAGTTGCAGCGGCTGGCTTCTATGCTTTGCCAATAGGGTAAGCGGAAGTGAACGCGCGATGGCCTCAAAAGCGTCTGCGTTTACCTGTATGCCGAAATTTCTTGCCAGCAATTGCCAGAAAGCCTCTTCCCAATGGTTGTTGTTGAGCGCGAGCAGGCGCAGGACATAATCGCTTTTACGCTGCAGCCGTTCTGCCAGCAGGCGATCCTTCCAGCCTTCCCATACCAGTTCCTTTACGGTAGCCACTGTACCGGCACAGGGCACAAAGGAAGGTTTACGCATCCAGTCCGTGTACTGCTGCAACAGGAGTTTGGATACCCGTTGCTGCAAAACCAGTACGGGGGCCTGCTGGTTATTGGGTTCATCATCTTCCCAAACGACATGGAGTATGATATTGCTGTAGTTGGCATCCTGCCCGTGACCATGCCTGTTCCAGGCCGACGATTGTACGTGCAGCTCAATATTGCCCGCCAGCAGCGTGCCGTCTATGCGTATTCTTGCTTCGGAGAAATCGGGTCCCTGGTTGGTATTGAGGCGGCCGGGATGGATGATCTGCAATGCCTCGCCCGATTGAGCCTGGAGGCTCACCCGGTTAAAATACTGGAATTGCCAGATAAACTGGAGTAATCGTTCTGTCATTGTGTACCGGATTAGATGGAGGGGATACCCTAAATCTACTTTAACCCCGGCAATATAACAAACACCTGCTGTTAAAAATTTTCCAGCGCCTGCACCACCCGGCTCACAGGAAGGCCCATTACATTATAAAAATCCCCCCGGATGCTTTTGATACCCACTACACCTATCCATTCCTGTATGGCGTAGGCCCCGGCCTTATCGTAGGGCTTGTATTTATCAACATAAAAAGTAACCTGTTCGGTGGTCAATTTATGGAACCATACTTCCGTGGTATCGGCAAAAGCCAATTCCTTATCCCCTTTTACCAGCACCACCCCCGTTACCACTTCATGTCGCCGGCCGGCCAGTTCCGTCAATATGCCGATGGCGTCCTCCCGGTCACGGGGCTTGCCAATTACTTTTCCTTCCAGCACTACCACGGTGTCGGCGGTGAGCACCAGCCGGTTTTCGCGCAGTTTATTTTTTACGGCCAATGCTTTATTACGGGCGATAAATACCGGTACTTCGGCAGCGGGCATGGTATCGGGATACCATTCATCGATCGCTTCCACGATAATATCAAACGGCACTTCGGCCCATTCGAGCAGTTGCTTCCTGCGGGGTGACTGGGAAGCCAGTACGATACGTTCCATAGCTTTTGACGGCGTCTTATTTTTACAGGTGAACTTTAAAAAACAGCATCGATAAGATACCCGTCAGCATGACCAGTTTTATCCAGGTGCTTATTTTATGAAACTGCCCGGGTGTGGTGGCAGTGTACAAACTACGGAGTATCAGGAGCAGCGGCAGGGCTACCACGAGGATGCCGTACAGGGCAGCTACAAAACGGCCGAGCATGATGGCGTAGACCTGCAGGACAAGCACCGCTACGGTCAGCACAATCAGCCATACCGCCGTAAATACTTTGGAAGCGGGTATGCCCCATACAATCGGCATGGTCCTGCACCCGTATTTTTCATCGCCCGCAATATCCTCCATGTCTTTTACTACTTCGCGTATCAGCGAAATCACAAAGGCAAAGCCGCCGTACAGCATGGCCAGTTTAAATATCCGCGTGATGGTCGCCTGGTAGATCGTATTGCGGGTAAGCGTTATCACATCCAGTTCGCTCACATACAGCACCAGCACCACCCAGGCCGTGAGCAATGCGATGACGAGGTTGCCGATAAGAAATTTCCGTTTGAACGTAGTGGAATAAAACCAGAGCAGCAGTATGCACAACAGGTTAATCAGCGCTATCAGCCAGTTGCCGATATGATGGCTTACATACAGGGTGATAAGCATCCCCGCGATGGAAAGACCGAGATGCCAGAAAATAGCCCAGCGTCTTTTGATTATCTTTTGTACGACGATGGAGGCAGGTTTGTTTACCTGGTCGATATTCAGATCAAAATAGTCATTGATGATATAACCTGCCGCCGCAATTAAGACCGAGGATGCCGCCAGCAGCCAGAACACGCGGGCCGACAAAAACCAGGCATGGTCGATACCGTGGCCTTCGTAGGCCGTAAGAATGATACAATAGTAGAAAAGGAATTGTGTAAGAACAATAAACACAAGGTTAGGCCAGCGTATGAGTCGAAAAAATGCGTTTATTAATTTCATCCGGAAATTGATTCGCGACCGAAGTTAGCCATTGATTGTCATAACTGCTAATGAAGGGGCTATTTACTGGACACCGAAGTATCGATGCTCCAATGACTGTTGAGTTTCAGCACTTTCTCAATCACATCCCGGGCACAGCCCTGGCCCCCTTTTATATTGGAAATATACTTTGATATATGCTTTATCTCGGGCGTTGCATCCGCCGGGCAACAAGGCAATCCTGCTTTTTGCATCGCATCGTAATCGGGTATATCGTCGCCCATAAACAATACCTGCTCCCAGGGCAGTTTGTTGGCTTCCAGCCAGCCGCCCAGCTTTTCCAGTTTGTTCTCCACTTTCATAAACACATCCTTTATCCCGAGCTTTTCCAGCCGTTCCCGTACACCAGCTGAATCGCCCCCGGAGATGATCAGCACCCGGTAGCCCTTTTTTATGGCCAGTTGCAGGGCGTAACCATCCTTGACGTTCATACGCCGCAGCATGGGGCCGTCGTCAAAGACCAGCAGGGAACCGTCCGTCAGGACACCGTCTACATCAAAAACAAAGCAGGTAACCGATTTAAACAAGTTGAGCAAGGCGATTGGTTTTTGGAGCAGCAAGATACAGGTTTCGGGAGTATCGGTGGCAGGTGCACGAATTACCGGCTTCCTGTCAGCGAATTAGTTCCTATCATTCATTATTTGCGGGATGTTGCATGTGTTCCTGTAACAACATGCAATATCCCGCATCAATTCTTGTCCCTGATCTATTTTTTAGAAAAAAGTTTATGTTTATGATTGTCCAATACTAAGATTTCCTAAATTGGCCAACTTTTACCCCCGTATCCCACGATTATTAACAGAAATTTTATACAGCACTAACGCTTTCCGATTGCCTGCCATTCTTTTTAAACCGGTCAATGATTTGGCCGGTTCTTTTTTTTGACGCTAATGCACACGAATGGGCGCTAATTTGCGCGAATGGCGTCCCAATGCCTCCCTGACGCCAATGCATATCAGACAAATGGAAGGCGACGCTAACGAATTAGCCCCTATTCGCGCAAAGTAGCGCTCATTAGCGTTCTAGTCATTAGCGTATAGACTTCCTTCAACTGCCTGTCGTCTTTCAGCAATTCAAGGTGCCGCCGGATGGTATCGGTATCATTTCTTACGGCGGGGCCTGTTTGTACCTGCGCGGGTGAAAACTCTTCCAGGCGGTGGGCGGTTTCCTCGATCAGCGGCAGGAGATAATGGAAGGGCAGGCCGTTCCTGCTGCAATAGTTTTCCGCCAGCGCGTACAGGTGGTTGGTGAAATTGTTGACCACTACCGCCGCGAGGTGCAGTTGCAGGCGTTGCAGATCGCCCGCTTCGCTTACCCGGGTCGAGAGAGTGCCGGCTATCTTACGAAGTTCGTCTTTGGTCTTCTCATCGTTGCCATCCACCAGGAAGGGTATTTCCGGTATAACAGTTATTTCCCTGCGAAGGCTTTGCAGGGGATAGAACACTCCGTATCGATCGGACACCTGCTTTAATACCTCTTTTGAAACGGAGCCCGCGGTATGCGCTACCAGGCGGCCCGGCAAACGGAGCTTTTGCTGTAGCTCCGGCAAGGCATTGTCCGATACCGCTATCAGATAAAACTCCGCCGCGGCGTTTATCGCATTCCAATCAGTGCAGGCGCCTGCTTCCAGTTCTCCTGCCAGCAATGCAGTCGCTTCACTATCCCTGCCCGCTACCTGCAGGATCGTATGCCCGGCTTGCCGGAACTTCCTGCCCAATACCGTTGCGGCATTGCCTGTACCGATAATTACAATATTCATATCCTATCTTTATCTGTAGTATGAAACCGAGCCTGGTTAGCCTCTCTTCTACCTAAAAATGTTCATGCGAGGTTCCATTTGGCCATTAAAAATACATTATGAACAAATGAAATTAGGACAAAAAATCGCCATCGCTTATTTCCGTGCGTATCTTGCCTTAGTGGCGGTCCTGTCCAAAAAAGCAGCCGCACGAAAAGCGTTTGCCCTGTTTTGTACCCCTACCCACAGAACCAAAAAAGCATTCACCCCTGTTTTCCATAAGGCTGAAAAACTCGTTGTTACCGTACAGGGGCATCCTGTAAACGGGTTCCGGTGGAACAAAGGCGGCCAGCCGCGGGTACAGGTCGTGCATGGCTTTGAATCGGCTTCGCAGAATTTCGAGACCTATATCACTATTTTTATTGAAAAAGGATACGAGGTACTGGCTTTTGATGCACCGGCGCATGGCATATCGGGCGGCAGCAAAATCACCCTGCCGCTGTACATCGATATGCTCCGAACCGTTTACCGGCAATATGGTCCCGTGCAATTGTTTCTCGCCCATTCATTCGGCGGTCTTGCATTGGTGCATTTTCTTGAAACATTGCCGCCTGCCGATTCCTTTCGCCTGGCGCTTGTTGCACCCGCCACCGAAACCGTTACCGCTATCAATCAATTCTTCGACCTGTTGCGCCCCGATAAACAGGTAAGAAAGGAATTTTACCGGATCATCGAAGATGCCGGTGAATTGCCGCCTTCCCATTTCTCCATCTCAAGGGCGATGGCCCACATTAAGATGCCCGTTCTCTGGGTACATGACCGCGACGATACCACGACACCACTGACCGATGTACAACCGGTTATCGATAAGCAATATCCCAATGTGCGCTTCTTTATCACCAACGGCCTTGGCCATCGCCGTATTTACCGCGACAGGAGTGTAGTAGACGCTATCACGAAGTTCTTGAGTGAGGTATGAGGCCTATCTTTGCCCCAAAGCGCGTTATATGCCATTTGAAGCCACGTTGGAGTTTGCCCGGAAACAAGACAAAAAAGACCTGTTGAGAGCGTTTCGCAAGCAATTTCATTTCCCCAAAC
>DASYCT010000023.1:0-7405 GCA_036500065.1 Chitinophagaceae bacterium
CTACATTGACCGGACGGAAGTAGCGAACGTACACTACCGTGAATACATGTACTGGGTCAATACCGTGTTTGACGGTGATGAATACCAGGCTGTGCGCGAGGCAGTGTTGCCCGATACGCTGGTATGGAGAAGCGAGCTGGCTTACAACGAGCCACTGGTGGAATATTATCTCCGCCACCCTTCTTACAACTACTACCCCGTTGTGGGCGTGACCTGGAAACAGGCCAACGATTTCTGTAGCTGGAGAACCAACCGCGTCAACGAAGCCGAACTGATTAAAAGAGGCTATATTAACAAGAACGCCGTTAAGAACCTGAGTGGTCTCGGGCAGGAAAACTTTGATACCAAAGCATACCTGCTGGGCGAGTACCAGGCTACTCCCGGCGCTGCCGCCAAATCAAAAAGCAATCCTTTAAAGAACCCCAACGGTACGCCGCGTACCAATGTGACTTTTGAAGATGGTATCCTGTTGCCGGGTTATCGTCTGCCAACGGAAGCAGAATGGGAATATGCCGCTTTGGGTCTTGTAAACCAAAATCCCGAACCCAGCCGCAAGGAAGGTAAAAGAGGGGAAGAATTGGTTGCCAACAAACAGGTGTACTCCTGGGCTATCAATGTAAACGGTTTGCGTGATACACGCCGCGGCACCTGGCAGGGTACATTCCTCGCCAACTTCAAGAGAGGCGGTGGTGATAACATGGGGGTTGCCGGTGGTTTGAATGACCGTGCTGTTTATACTGCTCCTGTTACTTCTTTCTTCCCGAATGGTTTCGGCCTGTATAATATGAGTGGTAATGTAAACGAGTGGACTGGTGATGTATATCGCCCGCTGTCTGCCGTGGATGATGATGATGTTGCTCCTTATCGTGGTAATAAATTCACTACCATTGATCTTACAACCGGCAAACCGGAAAGAGACAGCCTGGGTAGGATCAAGAACCGCTATGTAACCGACGAGGAAAGCAAAAAACGCCGCAACTACCAGAAAGGTGATGTAATCAACTATCTTGATGGTGACTCACTGGTTGCCGGTGTAGCTTACGGATACGGTATATCTACGCTGATCAGCGATAAATCAAGGGTTATCAAAGGTGGTAGCTGGAACGACCGCGCTTACTGGTTAAGCCCCGGTACACGCCGCTTCCTGGAAGAAGACCAGGCCAGCAGCACCGTTGGTTTCCGTTGCGCAATGGACCGCGTGGGTAGCCCTGAAGGTAATGGACATGGTACCGGTATCAACTACAAAGAGCGCCGGCAAAACAACCGAAAGCGATAAGTTGATTCTATAATATTGAAAGGGCCCCGCCAAGTGCGGGGCTTTTTTTTTATCTTACTTTTGAAACATGAACATCGAACAACTGTATCGTATCTACCTGCAGCATCCGTCGGTGCAGACCGATACGCGGAAGCTGAAGAAAGGAGATATCTTCTTTGCGCTGAAAGGCGATAATTTCAACGGCAATCTTTTTGCACGGCAGGCGCTGGATGCGGGCGCAGCCTATGCCGTTATCGATGAAGCTCCTGCTGCTCCTGACGACCGGATGATACTCGTGCCCGATGTGCTGACTACGCTGCAACAACTGGCCAAACATCATCGGATGCAATTCAGCATTCCCTTCCTGGCCATTACCGGCAGCAACGGGAAGACTACCACCAAGGAACTGGTGCATGCCGTTCTTTCCACTACGTATAAAACCTATACTACAGAAGGCAACCTGAACAATCATATCGGTGTGCCGCTCACCCTGCTGCGCCTGGGCAGCGATGCGGAAATGGCCGTTATAGAAATGGGCGCCAACCACCTGCGTGAGATAGCGGGCTATTGCGAATACGCGATGCCGACACATGGCATTATTACCAATAGTGGTAAGGCGCACCTCGAAGGTTTCGGCGGCATCGAAGGAGTACGGAAAGGAAAAGGAGAATTGTTTGACTGGCTGCGCGCGCATAATGGCATGGCGTTTATTATGGCGGACTATGATTACCTGCATGATATGAGTAAAGGTATACCCACCGTCTTTTTGTATGGCACAAAAGACGCCGATGTAACAGGTGTAGTGGAAAAAAGCGAGCCGTTTCTAAGCGTGCGGGTCACCAAAGGGGCAGCCACGGGTCTCCTGCACACGCAACTGGTGGGGGAATACAACCTGCCCAATGTGCTGGCGGCGCTTGCAGCAGGAACGTATTTTGGCGTGAAGGGTGAAAAAATCAAAGCGGCGATTGAGCGCTACGCTCCTTCCAACAGCCGTTCTCAATTGATTGAACAGGACAGCAACAAAATTGTCCTCGACGCCTACAATGCCAACCCGAGCAGCATGAAAGCAGCCATTGAAAATTTTGCCAAACTGGACGCCCCGTCCAAAGTGCTGATGCTCGGCGGTATGGCAGAACTGGGCAAAGAAAGTCTGCATGAACACCAGGCGATTATAGACCTGATCGGGCAGTACAAATGGACACAGGTGGTGCTCGTCGGCGGTGATTTCCTGCGCATTGCTCATCCCTATACTCATTTTGAAAATGCTTCACAGGCGGGTGAATGGCTCCGGCAGCAATCCTTCCGCCACACGGCGCTCTTGGTAAAAGGCTCGCGGAGCATGCAGATGGAGAAAGTATTGAGTGTACCTTTGCAGCAAAATCATTAAAGTACAGGTTATGACAGAAAAAGCGAAGCACCCGGGATACCTGCTTTCCGTACTGACCGGTAAATGCCCCCGTTGCAGGGAGGGCCATATATACAAGGAAAAAAATGCTTATAAGCTCGGTTCTATTGTAAAAATGAATGAACGATGCCCGGTTTGCGGGCAACCGACAGAAATCGAAGTGGGTTTTTATTATGGTACCGGTTTTGTGAGTTACGGGCTGGCGGTAGTCGTCTGCGTTATATCCTTTCTTGCCTGGTTGCTGGTCTTCGGTTTTTCACTGAAGGACAACCGCTTTTTCTGGTGGATGGGTTGCAATGCCGTATTGCTGGTAGTTTTGCAGCCACCCCTGATGCGGTTGTCGCGCACGCTATGGCTTTCGTGGTTTGTGTCGTATGATCCCGACTGGAAGCTGCACCCGCCCGATGACAACAACAATGAGCGGATCGTTCCCGAACAGATGGGTAACTGGTAGACCTACTCTTTTGCAAATGCCACGGTGAGTGTTCTTACCTCCCATATCCAGCGGGCCGGCTTTTTTTCTCCCGGGGCGATGATCCTGAATGGTCCCCTGCCCTGCGGCAATGGTTTTCCGTCCACCTGGTCCGCCAGGAAAACGAGCTTATCGGAAAACGAGGAATCCAGCTCAGCAAGTGAAAAAACAACGCTATAACCGTCTCCTGATTTAACAAGCAGGTATTTGGTCATATTCTCCCCGCGGAGATCCTTGCCCATCGTGGCGCCTGCCTGGGACAGTATTTCGGCCAGGGGTACCCCGGAATAAACATGCGTATCGCCTGCCCGGTCTTTGACCGTTGCTTCCACCCGTTTCATCTTTGCCAAATCGGCAACAGCAAGTGTGAGGGGATGTTGGACTTCTCCCTGGACGGAAACGGTTGCCTGTTCAGCAGCCTGTTGTGCGTTGGCCGTGGAAAGACCTGCCAGTAGAAAGAAAAAGCAACCGGCAACTCCGTAAAGTCTCATCATAAAATATCAGTTTACTTGTTTTATATGCGGGTCAGAAAAACGCGGATCATTGATAAACGTTGAATCGGTCAGCATGTTGAGAAAGGAAAGAATATTTTTTTTCCCGGCAGCGGTTAAGTGAAGTCCGCGGCCTGTTATATCCTTCGGGGTATTTTGCAAAAGCGCGCTGAGAGAAGGGCTCTGTTCGATGTGTTCGCTGTAGTGATCGATTACTTCTTCCAGGGTTTTGAAACGGCCATCGTGCATATAGGGAGCCGTGAGGGCAATGTTCCGAAGCGTGGGCATCCGAAACCGGCCCCAATCGGCAGCTATGCCGGTCACCGTTTCACGACCGGGGTCTTTTGGCAGGCTGTCAAGCCCGTTGTTATGGTATAATTCGTTAAAGGTCTTTGGGCCTCCGTGACAATGGGCGCAACCGGCGCCGCGCCGGCCGCTGCCGGGCAGTTGGGATTCGGAATTGAACAAGGCCATACCCGCCGCTTCTTCCGGGCGGGGCTGGTAGCTTCCCTGCAGGTATTGGTCGTAGCGGGAATTGGCGGAGATAAGGGTACGCTCAAACTGGGCGATGGCTTTTACGATCCGCTCACCGGAAATGGTATCGGAGCCAAAAACTTCTTTGAACAGGAAGGGATAGGGAGCGGTGTGGCTGAGCTTGTGCGCCGAGGCTTCGAGGGACCGCCCCATTTCATGGGGAGCGGTGAGCGGCGTGACGGCCTGTTCTTCGAGGCTGGCGGCCCGGCCATCCCAGAATAAATTCTTCACCCACAACAGGTTGGCCAGGGTCATGGCGTTGCGGGTGGTCAGCGACTGGTCTACCCCGGGACTGAAGGATCGCCCGTCTGTAAAGGCTTTCTTCTGTTGATGGCAGGAAGCACAGGAGATTTTATCATTCGCTGAAAGCAAGGGCTCATAAAAAAGCAGGCGACCCAGGTAAACACCTTCTTTGGTCAGGGGATTAGTCGCAGGAATATAAATCCTGTTGCCAAAATTGGCGGGGTAAACCAGGGTGTAGGGGCCTTTTTCTATGACGGGATCGCCCGGCCGATCGCCGGCGATCATCACCCATGCACAGGCGACAAGGGCCATGCCCATAAAAAATGATAACTTATTTGTAAAAAGCGGCATCTGCTGAATTCTTTCCAAAGATATTTCGTCTGCTCCTCATTTTGACCGGCTTTTACCCGATTATCCATGAAATTTGCCCGCGGCTTCAATTATCAATATCTTTCCTATGCCCTTCTATTTTACTGACTGAACACCGTATGAGAATACTATTACTACTTCTTCTCTTATCACCGGGCTATTGTGGTTATTCCCAATGCCCGTATACGGCGCCGCTGAGCACTTCCGCTCCTTGCCTGGGCGCCACTATCACCGTATCATCCGACCATACGCTTGTAAAAATTGAATGGTACAATGGAAATATACTGGTAGATACCGAGACAGGCACCACGGCCGGGAAAGTCACTACGGCCGCGGGTGGCAATGGGGCAGGCTCAGCCGCCAACCAATTGAAAGGTCCTTCGAAAATATTTATGGACCCCGCCAATAATTTATATATAGCCGATGCCGCCAATGATCGTATCCAGAAATGGGTGCCGGGAGCCACCGTGGGCGTAACGGTAGCCGGAGGAAACGGGAGGGGTGCAGCCGCCAACCAGTTGAATAATCCTATGGGAGTATTTTTAGATGGCGCCGGTAATATATATATCGCGGATGCCGCCAATTACCGTGTCCAGGAATGGGCGAAGGGAGCCAGCAGCGGTGTAACAGTCGCCGGGGGGAACGGGGCTGGCAGCGCAGACGACCAGTTCCTGGTCCCTGCCAGTGTTTTTGTCAGCTCGACCGGGAGTATTTATGTCACTGATTATTCCGATAACAGCCGTGTGCAGAAATGGTATCCCGGGGCTAAGACCGGGGTCACGGTAGCGGGTAGTTGTTGTAATGGCCCCGGGTCGGCAGGCGACCAGTTGAATTATCCAACGGATGCTTATGTCGATGGCGACAGTGTTATCTACGTGGCCGATTACGGCAACAACCGCATAGAGAAATGGGTATTTGGGGCCACGGCGGGACTAGTCGTTGCAGGCGGACAGGGCGCGGGTTCGGGAGCCACTCAACTCAACGGGCCGATGAGCGTATTTTTAGATTACAGCAACAACATCTATATATCCGATTATGGCAACAACCGTGTCCAGCGATGGTCGCCCACTATTTTTTCGGGAGTAACGATTGCCGGTGGCAACGGGGCGGGAGCTGCATCCAACCAACTGAACGGGCCCAGCGGCGTCTTTCTTGGATACGATGGCAACCTGTACGTTAACGATATGAATAACAACCGGGTCCAGCTATGGGGATTCGTTTCCAGTATCAACAACCGCTATACACCGGGCACCACCGGTAGCTTTGCGGCCGTGGTAACGGATATTAACGGTTGCACTGCAAGAAGTCCTTCGCTTATCGTTAATAAATGGGTCACGCCGACGAATTACATCAGTATCCAGGACGACCAGACTGTTTGCGTGCCGAATACCTTCAAGGCTTTTATTACCGATGGAGGATTGTTTCCTCAATACCAATGGCGTATCAATGGTGTGAATACGGGCACTAATAGCCCGACTTTTGTTGCACCCGGTATCCTCGATGGCGATGTCGTGGACTGCATTCTTACTGCCGATGCTGTCTGTATGACCGACACGGTCATCATCTCCAACAGCGTTAAGGTAAGCGGGTCCTATGTTCCGCTTATTTCCGTGAGCGCTTCCGACACCACGATTTGCCCCGGCACAAAAGTCGTTTTTAAAGCCAGCCCGCGAAGCGGGGGTTCGGCCCCCTCCTACCAGTGGCGGATAAACGGGGTGAATACCGGCAGCGGCGGAGATACCTACACCAGCAGCAGTCTCGTCAACGGCGATGTCGTGACCTGTCAACTGACCAGCAATGCATCGTGTGTGATAACGCCTACAGGGATTTCGGCCCCTATTGCCATGAAGGTCTATCCCGCAGTCGGGCCGCCGGTCATTTCATCTTCCGCCACGGAAATCTGTTCGGGAATCCCGGTCAGCTTTAATGCTGTTCCACCCAATAACGTGAGTAGTCCTGTTTTTCAATGGATGGTGAACAGTACTTCTTCCGGCAACAATGATCCGGCTTATTCCAGCAGCAAGCTGGCCAATGGCGATATAGTAACCTGTATAATTATGGATGCAGATGGCTGTTCGTCTCCTCCATCGAACGGGGTGCTGATGCTGGTGCATCCCTTACCCGTTATAGCTCCCGCGCAACCAATCGCCATGCAGGACAAGAAAGGCGTAACGCTTCACCCGGATATAACCGGGGATATTAAAAGCTATCTCTGGCAGCCCGGCGCAAGTCTTTCCGACAGCACCATCGCCGACCCGGTAGCTACCCCAAAACAAATTATCACCTATACATTGTATGTAGTAAGCAAGGACGGTTGCTTCGCAACCGGCTACTTCGAGGTAAATCCATTCTCAGATTTGTTTATCCCCAATGCTTTTACGCCCAATAAAGACGGCAGGAACGATGTTTTTTATGTTCTTAGTGGTCCGCCCGGTAGCCGGATCAGGGATTTCCTGGTTTTTGACCGCTGGGGACAACGTGTTTATTCGGCGCATGACATTAAACCCGGTGATGCTTCCCAGGGATGGAACGGTGATAACAAGGGCGCACCCGCGGCTACCGGCAGCTATGTGTATGTTGTGACGGTCCGGATGGCCGATGGAAGGTTACAAACCTACCGTGGATCAATTATGCTT
>DASYCT010000024.1:0-10413 GCA_036500065.1 Chitinophagaceae bacterium
CATAAACGTGGTCCTGTGGAAGAAAAAACGAATTACTATGCGTTTGGGATGGATATACCGGGGTTGAGCAGCCATGCCAACACCGGCGGCACAGGGTATAGTGACAACCGCTACAAGTACAACGGAAAAGAGCTGCAAAACAATGAATTTAATGATGGCAGTGGGCTGGATTGGGCGGACTACGGGGCAAGGATGTACGACCCGGAAATCGCAAGGTGGATGGTCATTGACCCTCTTAGTGAACAAATTCCTGAGTATAATCCATATAATTACTGCATTGATGAACCAACTAAATTTATTGATCCTGATGGCCGATGGTTTAGGGTGAATTATGGGTATCAAACATATGACGATGGAAGCTTCAAAACTGACAAAAGTGGAAATAAAATCGCCAAATTTGTAGATATAAAGAATGCCGATGATTTAGCTTCGGCCATAGAGAATTCAGGTGGTAATTCGTATGTTAAGAGTTTTGTAGATGCGTTAAATTATATTACTAATAATGGGGCGGATATGGGTATCGTATCATCAATAATTGGTGATGATCAGCAGATAAATGTTAGCAATCCTGGTGGAGATCAGGCTTGGAGTTATGATAATAAGAAAAGTCAACTGGATTGGAACCCCGACAAGGGACTAGCGTTCCAAAAGGGAGATGAGGCTAAAGTATCATCTCCTGCCCTATTGCTTTTACATGAGATAGGTCACGCATATGTTGATATCTTCTCAGATAAAAGAGACCCTAATAAAACAGAGGACGAACAAAATAGAATAATAAATGAGGCTAAAGAAAGTGGGGAAACAGGCTTTTATTTCGAAAAAAATGCGGCTTCGAAGCTAGGCATAGATGTAAGAAATAAATACACAGATGGAACAAGAATCGGTGTAACAAACGGGCCGCTTGGAACTTCGCCAAGTACAGATCCTAAACAGGTACTAAAAAATTTAGATAAATGGAAAGAAAAAAAAGTGAAAAGAAACAATTAATCTTTGTTATTGTGATAAGCCTTTATTCACTATCTGGGTTCTCGCAAATAAAGTCTAATAGTGTTAACTATGATTCTTTGATAACTAAGACATCAGCTTCATTTTTTAAAACTTATTCTTCCACTGCCAGCATAGATACTGTTTACTTTAACTATCAGAAAGAAAAGGATCCGGCTTTTTGTATTGCAGAAAAAGGACAAAGATTTAATAAAACAGATTTACGAGAAAAAGGATTATGTAATAGAAGAATTGTTTTTTATGGGAAGAATTCAAACAGTAATATCAGGGTTTTACTATACGAAACAGACCATGGAGGCGGCGTAGGAAAAAGTTGTGATATTTACCTGATTGTTAATAAGAGAATTAGAAGACTAATTACACTTGACGTCAGTAACAAAATAACTGATTTGATAAAATTAAAGAATTGCCTGATTAATCGAGAATTTTTAGTCCAGAACTCTGTATCTCTGTAGTGTATCAAAGTATCCGATCCTCGAAATCCATAGTGCATTTTCGAGCGACAGATAGGTAGAAGGCGGTAAACCAACGAACCTGGCTATTATGCGAAGACATAGGAGCAGGAATAATAAGAGCAGAGATAATAAGACGCCCGCGAGCATGCGTCTTTTTTGAGCAGTCATTATCATAGTTTAGTGGTTGTCCACCTGGATTAGTCCCCCGGCTGGCTGAAAGTAACAGGCTGTTGTATGACGTATTTTATTTTCCGGTTATGATTCATGGCTGGAATCCAGGCGGGTGAATGGCGTCTGCATCCAGCGCAATTTTGTCGAACTCGGGGTAAAAAGGAGTTCTTACATAGGCGTTCTCTATTTTTCCGTCTTCACCAATGGTGGCTGACACCACCACTACCGCTTTGTCGGAGTTCACGATCTGTACCTGGTCGGGAAAATACAAATGCTTGCCAAGATAGTTGGCCCAGGCGGTAAGGCCACCGGGAAAGCTGGCTTGTCTGTCCTTGTTGCTGGTATCGGCCATCGCGCTTCCCGTTTCATCAAAATATTGCTTGTCCACCAGTTTTCCCTCGTTATATGTTTCAAGGGCGCTTAACTGGCCGTTCTTGTGATAATATTTCCATTTGCCCTGTTTTTTAAACCCGGCCGAAAGATACCCGGCGGAAGACGGGTTGCCGTTGTCGAACCAGTGTATTTCCATGCCGCTGCCACCGGGCTGGTACACGCTGGAATCGGAAATATAGCCATTGTGGTGCCAGCCGATGCGGGTGCCCACCGGGTTGCCCTGGTCATATACCACGGAATCGCTCACACCGCCTTCGGGATAAAATGTGAGCCAAAGCCCTTGTTTTTTTCCGTGCTGGTACCTGCCGTAAGTTTCTAATTTTTTATTAGGATAGACATATATAAATCTACCCGAAGAAATTTTACGGGCGCTGTCCTCGTAGAGGCCTTCCATCTGTAGGGTGAGGTTGTGCAGGTAGTAATCGGTGGAGTGCCAGCCGGAATCGGTCTTTTGCGTAATAGAATAAAAGCGGGCGTACTTTGGTTCGGTCTCGTGCCAGAGGTAGTCATAATACTTTTCGATCTTTTGTGCAAAGCCGGCAAAGGGCAGTAGTACCAATAAAGCAAGGATGTAGGGTTTCATAGGTGGAAAATACAGCTTTTTGTAAACTTATCCTTGTAACTTTAGCGTGACAGTTATGATCCTGTCTTCATCATGAAAGGAATTTTTAACTACGCGATTGTCCTGTCATTTCTTTTTTTCGGGACGCTCCCCACTGCCGGCATGGGATTTACTTACCCGCCCGCTGCGGACACCGGCATTAACGGCTCCGGCATACTGGCAGGGGGAACGGTCCCGGTGCTGGTGTCCGCACAGTTTAGCTTCACCGAGGGACCGGCGGTAGACAGGCAGGGGAATATTTTTTTTACCGACCAGCCCAACAACCGGATATGGAAATACGACACCGATGGAAAATTGTCGATCTTCCTCGATTCTGCCGGGCGTTCCAACGGAATGTATTTCGACAGCAAGGGCAATCTTGTCTCCTGCGCGGACGAACACAACCAGCTATGGTCAATCGATACCCGGGGCAAGGTGAACGTATTGGTGAAGCTCTACGAGGGCAAACACCTCAACGGCCCCAATGATTTGTGGATAGATCCTAAAGGCGGCATTTACATCACCGACCCTTATTACCAGCGTTCCTGGTGGGAGAGAAAGGCGCCCGAGATAACTGGTGAGAAAGTATATTACCTGCCTCGGGGTAAAAAAGAACTGGTGCCCGTGGCGGAGGACCTGCAAAAGCCCAACGGGATAGTAGGCACTCCCGATGGGAAGAGTTTATACGTTGCCGATATTAAAGCCAATAAAACCTGGAAATACCGTATCCTGCCGGACGGGAGCCTGACCGATAAGGAATTATTTGTTAGCCAGGGCTCGGACGGTATGACGCTTGACAACCGTGGCAACGTATATCTTACCGGCAACGGGGTAATGGTTTATAATCCGCAGGGTGAACTAATATTGCACATACCGATACCCGCTAAATGGACCGCCAATGTTTGCTTTGGAGGAAAAGACAGGTCCGTCTTATTTATCACCGCTTCGGAATCCGTGTATATTTTACCGACACTGGTAAAAGGCGTGGAATAAGAGGATATAAAAACAGCTTCTTTGGAAAACGGAATTATACCCTTTTTTTCTTCCAGTCGATGGAGAAGACGTATGCCAGTTCCCGACACAAAGCGGTGATCGAGAAAGGCTTCATCAGGAAATGCGATGCGCCCAGTTGTGTAGCCTTTGTCTTATCGCCCTCTGTGAAAGTGGTGCTGTACATGATAACCGGCACTTGTGAAAATAACCGGTGCTGCTTGATTTTTTCAAGGCATTGGATACCGTTTAGCCGGGGAAGATTCAAATCCAGGAAGATGAGATCGGGAAGAGGGTAGATGGTTTCCAATGTCTCAAGGGCGTCTTCACCGTCGGTCGCAAGGAAGAGATTAACAGCTGTCCGTAATTCATCCAGGGCTTTTTTGAACAAAAACCGGTCATCTGCGTCGTCGTCGACCAGCAATAATCGTTTAATCATTGACATAATGACAGATTGATGGATTGATAATAAAGCAATGCCTGAGAACATGGGTTAGCATCACACACATTGCGAACTGGACCAGGGGATATTGTTTAATAAAGACAAACTATGTGCCAGTATTTGTGAAGGTTCCGCAACCCGTTCATGAAAAGGGTTTACAGAATTTTAATGAACATTTAATGAAATTGGAAATCCAAAAACAAATGTGGGAAATGTGAGAATGTGTAAATTTCATATTATTTTAAGTCTATGAGAAGATTTTCGTTACTCGTCGCTATAATTTGTTTGCTCACCTCCTTTTCCCCGAAGGAAATCAGTTGGGTGGCTATCGGTGATTCCATCACCTATCTTAATGATCATTTGAATGAAACCGGCAACCGCGTCACCAAAGGATACCTGACAAGGGTTACGGAGCAATTGCCCAATATCCATTATACCAACCAGGGGCATAATGGCTGGACGGCGGTGCGTATTGCCGGAGAGATCGAAAAGCTCGGGTTGGAAAAGGCCGATGTGTATTCGGTTTTTCTTGGCACCAACGACTGGTGGCACGGAACCCCGCTGGGTACCTTGAAAGATTACAAGGACAATACCGGCGATAGCACCACCTGCGGCGCTTTCCGCACCATCATCAATAAATTACGGGCTCTCAACAGCGCCGCGAAGATTATTATTATTGTTCCCATGCAGCGCGGGGATTTTGTGTATATCAACAACATGAAAAACAATGCCTGGGGTTGTTACAAAGATAAGAACGGGCAAACGCTGTCGCAGTTTGCAGAAGCGATTGAATCCATCGGGAAGTATGAACATTTTGATGTGGTTGACCTGTATAATAAAAGCGGTATAACACTAAAGAACCTCATAAAATACAAACGCCTGAAAGACCCGAAGACGGGTGAGTATAAAAACTATCCCTACCCGGATTTTATCGGGATACCCTTTAACCCCGGCACCGATGAATATCCTTACCCGGTGGATGCTATGGGTATGACCTTCGACGGGCTTCATCCTTCCGATAAGGGGGATGAAATCATCGCCAATATGTTGGTGAAGATTTTGAAGAAATACTGATTCACCGACACATTTCCAATGAGCTGGTTATCCCGTCTCATAGGGACGACTGGTAGGTAGCCCATCATGTATAACAGGCTTTTCGTCCCGTAGGGACGTTTGGTATATAATCTACCAGGCGATTTTTACAACACCAGTATTTTTTCTGTGCGCAACGCGATGCCATAGCCGTTGTACAATTGTACGAGGTAAGGCCCGCGCGGCAGACTGTTGACCGGTATGCTCATATTGTCCTGCATGCTGGTTTGTTCCAGCATCACCATGCCTTCCATATTGCGGATTTGCACATGCAGGGGTTTGCTGGTATTGCGTTTACATTCTATGAACACATAGTTGGTAGCGGGATTGGGATAAATGCGGATATGGGCGCGGTCATTGACGGGTGATTGGGTGCTGTCGTCGATGAGGGGCAGCGTTTGAAGATACACCATGCGCAGGATGTAGCCGGGATTGATGGTATTGACGCTTCCGCCATTGAAACCACCGGTAGGACCGGACGTACTGCCCGAATTGTCGATGGCAAAGTAAAGCGTATCACCGTGTGGGTTAATCGCAACGTCGCGGATGCGGTTGTTGGGCAGGTAGCGGATGGTATCGCCGGTAACGGACATGCCGGTGGGGTCGAGCTGGAGCCGGAACATTCCGTATTTCAGGGAGGTAACGATCAGTGAATTCTGCCAGCCGGGAATGGTGGTATAGCCGTAGTAATCAACACTCGACGGCGCTACGGTCCACCAGGTAAATATATCGGGCCAGTGAGTGGGTGTGGGCCAGTCGTAATTCTGTATCACCGTTTTGCCGGGCGAGAAGAACGTGAAGATGGGCAGCCGCACGTTGTGGTTGGTGACAAAGGTATCTTCCCAGTCGATGTTTTGCCCGGCCAGCTTATCGTTGTTGGTATAGGCGGCGCCGTCATGGGTCGTATAATTATTGTCGCCATAGCCGGCCACTTTGGGCCAGCCGTAATTGCGTCCGGCTTCGAGAATGTTTACTTCGTCGTCGGATACGTCGCCGTGTTCGCAACTGTACAGGTGCCAGGTGCCGGCTGGATTTGCCCAAACAAGACCCTGTGCGTTGCGGTGGCCAAAGGTATAAATGGCCATCTTCTTGCCGGTGACGGAATTATTGAACGGGTTGTCGTTGGGTATCCACTGGTTGTAAGCACCATCGTCCACATCGCCGTCCGGCTCGGTGTTCAGGCGCAGCGATTTTCCTTCGTACACATCGGTATTCTGGGCATTGTTGGTGCGGTAGAAATTGTTGAACTGGCCTGCACCCATATCGCCGATGGTATAATACAAATGGTATTTGCCATCGCTTTCGACGGGACCTATTTTCAACCGTCCCGAATTGTGGTCATTGCTGCCATTCAGGTTGTCCAGCACCGTTACAGGACTGCCGAGCGTGCCGTTGGCGATATTATAGGTATAGCGAAGAATTTTTGTCTTAAAATAACAGGGGTTGTTACTGCCGGTGGGGCCGGGACTGGCGCAGGCGCTGTTGCCCGGTGTTTCGGCGTTGGTATTGAAGTGGTAAACAAGGGCCACATATACATAGGGTTTCCCGCTGAGCAGCAGGGGGTGCAGAGCCAACCCCATTAATCCTCCCTGGGGCCAGATGGTGACACTGGAAGTGAAATCTTTTAAACTGTTGAGATCCAACACAGTACGTTTGCCCTTATTGCGAGGGTTCACCTTGGTGATCAGGTAACCATGCGCTTCGGTGACCCAGAGCGAATCGTCGGGTCCATAGGTCAGTTCCCAGGGGAAATTAAGGCCTGTCGTTCCTGTTTTGGGATAGAGCGTGTCGATCTTAAATGATTGATTTTGTATGGTGACAGTCTGGCAGGCCACCCCTAAAGTCCCTGTAAGGGAAACAATAATACACGTGGTGTAAAGGATAGTGGTTTTCATAGTTCGGATTTAATACACAATACATTGTGCAAGAATTGTACCTAAAAATAAACTTTTATACTACACTGTACAATAGGAAAATATGACAGAAAACATGGTGATATTACTATTGCATTTCATTTAAGGGTGTAGTATATTTGATTGGTTGCACTAGGTTTTTATATGTAGTAGTGCACGCGTATCTGTCCAAATCCGTACCTATATGAAAAAACTTTTACCCGGAGTACCCATTTACGTTATGATCTGCCTTGGCGCGATCATAATCTCTCCACAGACGGCCATGAGCCAGCCCGATATGGGCAAAAGCTACATCAATGTTACCAAGGGTATCAATGGCGGAACAGTTGAGCCCGGTGACACTCTCGAAATAAGAGCTTCCTTTGTTGTCAAGAGCAGTTTTTACGATAGCTGTGCGTATGCTGACGTGGTTCCTGCCGGAACGGTCTATATTCCCGGCACCATACGGGTGCTTACCAATGAGGGGATTATTTACAAGCAATTCACCGATGCGTTGAACGATGATTGTGGCTGGTTGAACGGTCCCAATATCCGTATCAATATGGGTTTCAACCAGGCGGATGCACCTGCGACCGCAACCAGGCGCGGCCGGGTGAGAAATACACACAAACCTTCTTTCTACGGGAGTACCTGTATTATGGTTTGTTCTTTCCGTGTCAGGGTGATAGCGGCTTTGGGAAGTACGATTAATACCGGCGGCGGCTCCTTCTCTTACCGTACCGGTGGTTCTACTTTAGTGACTTCGCTGCCGGTGAATTTTATCAGTGTGTTTACAAACTTTGGTATCTGCGCCAACACGGTGGGGGCCAATTCAATAGGAACCGAGTTCAATGGTACGTTTGGTTCGGGCAAGGCGCGTAACCGCGGTCCTTCCGCCAATGTGCCTGCCAGCTATACCTATGCGCCTTTTACCAGCGGTGGTCCGCAGGACTATTACTACGGTGTTGCCAATAACACTTCTGTGAACACGGGTTATACCACACTTAATACCTGGCCGGAACCCGACAATACCCACCGGGTATTCGGCGTATGGGATATTATCGGTGACCACACAGGCGCCGCGAGCCCGACACTGGGTAACCCTGCGGCGGATACGGTCGCCAATTCCAATGCCGGCTATATGCTGGTGGTGAATGCGGCCTATCGTATCGACTCGGCGTTCAAGCAAACTATTACAGGACTTTGTCCCAATACTTATTATGAGGTGTCGCTCTGGATGAGGAATATCTGTCCGCGTTGCGGTTGTGACTCCAACGGTACGGGGGCGGGCCCGGGTTATGTTCCCCCGGCCGCTTCGCCTACCGATTCTTCGGGCGTGCATCCTAATATAACCTTTGATATAGATGGGATCGATTATTACACTACCGGTAATGTGCTATATACCGGCCAGTGGATCAAAAAAGGTTTTACGTTCGTGACCGGTCCCTCCCAAACCAGCTTTAGCCTGGGTTTAAAGAACAATGCGCCCGGTGGTGGTGGCAATGACTGGGCCATTGACGACATTTCCGTGGCTACCTGTACACCCAATCTTTCCATGTTGCCATCGCCAACGGTGCATGCCTGCTATGGTAACCCGGTAGATATATCCTGCCTGGTAAACTGTTTTTCACCCAACTATGTTTACTGGAGCTGGGAAAGAAGCACCGATGGGGGCGTTACCTGGGGCGCTACCGGTATCAATGGAGTGGGAACGCCCGTAAAGGCCGGTTCCAACTGGCAGTACACGGCGGCTTATCCTACGTTCCTGGCGGACAGTTCACAGCAGTTCAATCTTTACCGTATAAAAATTGCATCTACCCCAAGCAATCTTACGGATACGGTCTGTTCGTTTGCTGCTGCCACTACCATTATGGTATATGTCAACAACTGTTCGGAATTGCTGGATGTAAAGCTGTTGTCTTTTAACGCTGCCAACCAGGGCGGCATGGGGCATCTTAGCTGGTCGGTGACAAACGAAACCTCTACCACCAAATATGAAGTAGAAAGAAGCGGTGACGCCATTCATTTTACTAAAATAGCGACTGTACCCGGCGGCAGCGTGGATGGCACCTACACGTATACCGACCCTTTGGCATTGCAGGGAACGGTCTATTACCGTGTAAGGCTGGTGGACGGGGGCAATTACAAATTCACCCGCGTGGTGGCCCTCAATGCCACGCAGTCGAAATTTGAAGTGAAATCGGTGGTAAACCCGTTTGACAATACGATAACATTCGACGCGGTGACTCCTGCGGATAGGCAGGTAACCGTGAGCGTACTGGATATTTATGGCCGGCAGATCACGACCGGCAGTTATTACTTTTACGAAGGATATAATAAAGTAGAGATAAAAAACCTGGGCGGCCTGAGCAAGGGCATTTATATATTGC
The DNA here is from genome assembly GCA_036500065.1 of Chitinophagaceae bacterium. Lineage (GTDB taxonomy): Bacteria > Bacteroidota > Bacteroidia > Chitinophagales > Chitinophagaceae > JACMLD01. The sequence goes on from DASYCT010000024.1 coordinate 9,432, forward strand.
GGGTAGAGGCAGGCGACCAGGTCATTAATAAACAAGTATTGAAAGCGGGCAAATAAACTTTTTTTCTTGTGGTTCCAGCCAGCCACAAGATAGTTGGTCCGTACCCTTTTTGTTATTCTATCAATATCCGCAGAAAGACCTTACGGTTGGTTACTATGCAATGGAATTGATAAACAAGAATCTCAAAAACACGGGTTACACAAACAACCCTGCCTTTATAGGCAGGGTTTGTTTTTAAAAGAAAGCCCCGCAGGTAAGACCTGCGGGGCTTTAATAGTATAAATTCCTGGCCTACTGGCAGTGATAAGAAAGTTTATAGGTAGTGCTTGGGTATATGCTCAGGAAAGAAAAAGCAAAGGGCGTATCAAAGGCGTCTCCTGATACAGTAAAACTCTGCACATGCTGGTTGGCATCGATAACATAATTGTTCAGGTAAGAAGTATAAACACCGGCTGTAGTACCAAGTGAAGTAGCATAATCAGTTTCTACCACTTTTACGAGGGCCTGGTTGCACACAATCCCGGTATTGACTGACGACTGGAAATAGAATATTTCATCTGCAAAGGGGTGGAAGTCAAGGAAGTTTTTTACAGGTTTAGTGCCATCGTAGGTATAGGTTACTGATTCCACCACGGTAGTACCGAATTTCCATACTGCCTGTGTCAGTTGATCGCCCGAGTAGGTATAATCCATTTCAAACGGTGAATTGGGGTACAGATTGTAGGCCTGGAGGCGTTTGACAAGATGGCCACCGGTATCATAGGTGTAAGCAACGGTGACAAGATTGGAGTCGTTGGCAGTATTAGCCGGGTCCGCATAACCATTGAAGGCGGTAGCCCTGCCATTGGCGTCCAGCGTAAAATATTGTTTGCCGCTGCCGTCTACGGATACTTTACCGGAAGGATATGTTACCGGGAAATTGAGTGTAGTGGTAGAACTGTCGGTCATTGTGATAGTACTAACGGTATTCGATGTAAAGGTA
>DASYCT010000025.1:0-20258 GCA_036500065.1 Chitinophagaceae bacterium
TTTTTTTCGGCGATGGCTACCAGGGCTTTCATATCATCGCTGCTAAGGCAAACACCGGTAGGGTTGTGGGGATGGGTAACCGAAATGTATTTTGTTTTTTTACTAACGGCTTTTTTCAGGGCTTTCATGTCGATGCGCCAGCCGTCTTCGTAACGCAGGTCGATGTATTTTATAGAAGCTCCGAGGGCACGGGGCGTTTCTATGTTCGTGGCATAATTGGGACGTACGACGACCATTTCATCGCCTTTTTCCAGCAATGAAGTGGCAATGATAAACAATGCGCCTGCAGCTCCGATGGTCAGCAATACCTGTTCTTTGCTGAGGGTACTGCTTTCTTTGGCGAGCAGTTCGCGCAGGCCTTCATGGCCGGCATGGGGGCCATAGCCCAGCACCAGTTGGCGCAGGTCAGTCTCCATGGCGCCAAGCCGCATGTCGGTGTACGAGCTTTCGGAAAGGTTGTTCTTTATCATGTCGTACCCCATTTGCTCGGGCGACTCTATTTCGATGGGCATTCTCCGGTAACGCATGCGTTGTTTTTTTGAACAGTTACCGAAGGTACCCTTTCAAACGTCTTAAAACAAACTGCCCTGGGAGCCGGGACGGCGGAAGCGGGTGGTGTCCAATTCCCATTGCTCGGCGTTCATGTCATAGAGTTTACCGTATTTTTTATACTGCTGTGCTACCAGTTCCGCGATATTTCCTTCGCCGCGCATGCGTACGCCCCACCGGCTGTCGTTGACCTTGCCGTCGTGGCTGGATTCGATGAGGTGCCAGACTTTATCGGCGCGGTCGGGAAAGTTCTTATACAGCCAGTCGTGGAAGATCAATTTAATGGCTCCGTTGAGGCGGATAAAGGTATAAGCCGTAAACGTGGCCCCGTTTTCCCTGGCGGCTTTCATGATGCGTTGCATTTCGTGTTCGTTGAGGCCGGGTATCATGGGACCCATCATGACGCCCATGCGCACACCGGCATCGCTTAATTCTTTTATTAGCCGCAGGCGTTGTTTTGCGGTGGTGGTCCTCGGTTCCATTACCCGGCGCAGGTCTTCGTCGAAGGAAGTGATGGAGACAAGAATGGATACCAGTCTTTTCTTTGCCATTTCCTGCAACAGGTCCTTGTCGCGCAACATACCGGCGTTTTTAGTGATCATGCCCACCGGCTGGTTGAATTCGTTGCATACTTCCAGCAACTGGCGGGTGATACGGTATTTCTGTTCCGCGGGCTGGTAGCAATCGGTATTGCCACTCAATGAAATGGGCAGGCATTCCCATTTGGGATTCATCAGGAATTTGCGCAGGAGGGCCGGGGCATTCATCTTTACGATGATCTTCTGTTCGAAATCGAGACCGGCGCTGTAACCCCAGTATTCATGTACGTTGCGGGCATAGCAGTAGATGCAGCCGTGTTCACAGCCGGCATAAGGGTTCATGCTGTACCACATGCCCACGTCGGGGCTGTCGACCTTGTTGACAATGCTTTTTGCTTCCTGCTCGATGTATTGGGTGGCTTCGTTGCTTTCGGTCCAGTCGTCGATCCCTTCTATAAATTCCCGCACGCGTTCGTTTTTCATAAAGCGGTTCTTCGGGTTGTATTGTGCGCCGCGTCCCTTTAAATAGGTGTCAGGATTTTCCAGTTCCTCATTTTCCATGATATATGCTTTAATAGTGAGTAATGAGCTGCGAGCCATGAGCTACGAGCTTTGAGTTGTAAAAAAGTAAGAAAAGGAGCCAGCGACCGATAACAGGCAGGACTACCCGCCGGACTCTTTACCACAAAAGCCGGCGGTGCATTGCCAATAGCCCTGTTTTTTCTATTGTCCTGCCTGACCCCTGACTCCCGGCTGCCGACTCCTTTTCTTACGCAAATAAATTACCCTGCTTACTGTTGACCGGCAGGTTCATGAATTCAAGGCGTTGAATTATCTGCCAGGACATGGTACCTTCTCTTCGTTTGAGAAAGAGCATGCCATCGGCGATAAAGCGCCCGGTAAACTGGTGGTGACTGTATTCGAGCCATCCCTTCTCGTATTGCCAGGGGAGCAATTTGCGGGCGATGGGAATATGGGGTTCGTCGATGAAATGGGGTTTATGATCATTATCCAGTTTCATGAGCCGTTGCGCCGTCTTTATTTCCCGCACGAGGTTTTGTATGGGGAGTTTTGTAGTAACATTAATAAAAATGCTGTGGGTGGGAAAGCTGCCGTAATCTTTCAGTTCCACCTTAAACGGGTAATATCCCATCGCGACTGCTTTCAACCGGTTGAGGATGCGTTCTTCAGCCATTTCCAGTTGGGTGAACTTTACCAGCGTGATATGCGGCTTACCCCATTGGTCAGTGGGGGCCTCAAAGCTCTCGTGGAACTCCTTTCGCTGCTTCAGTATCTTATTGCGCAGTTCTTCGTGCGGGTTCAGCACCAGCAGGTATTCGTTGATATGATAGCCCCGCAGGGGCGGTATAATGGTTTGCATGCTGATTTCATTTGAAGGAAGGCTCCATCCCGGGACAATCTTCCCGGGATGCGGCCTCCGTTGTTAAGGATAAGTTGCAGGATAAGGCAATGGTTAAGGTTATGATAATGCATCAGGCCGTGGCGCGGGAAGAACGGTTGTCCGGCGGCGGCAGTCGAAAAATGTTGATGGTTTTGCACGCCCCGGACAACCGGTCTTTCTGCAATAGTAAGAGTTCGTCCACCATGAAGGAAGCATGAAAGGTTTTCCCTGAATAGTCCGGCATGGCCCGGAAATATACCTGCTCCGGCAACCGGGTAGCGATACCGAGGTAGGGCTTTGACACCAGGTTGGCGGGCGGGCACCAGGAGGAGCGGATAAGTTCATCCACTGCCCGCAGTTCCTTGCCAAGCTGTATAAAAGGCAGGGGGTCCATTATCCGCAGGTAAATGGTATGGGGAGGAAAGCCGCCGTAATTGTTTAGCGTCGTCTTAAAGCTTTTCCGCATACCACAGATACGCCCTATACAGCGGATCAGCGTTTCTTCCATTACATCCTGCGCCCGGAATCCCGCCACCTTTATATGGGGTTTTGCCCCTGCCGCGGATTTTATACCGTAGTCGGTGTAAAACTCCTGTTCCACCAGTTCCATCTGCGAGCAGACGGCGGCATCGGGCCGTACTACCAACAGGTATTCTTTCAGGCCGCTTTCCGCCCGAACCGCCCTGGTAGCCGTATTTGCCAGACCTGCGTACATAAAGAAATAGTTGCTTTGATTAGTAATTTAGTATAAATTTACTAAAACATTTAGCTAACTAACAAAAATAATTTTATGGATGGGGAAATCTTTTTTGGGGCAGAGGGGACTTACCGGGGTTCGAAGCAATTCAAACAACAGGATATAAGAACGGCAGACGCCACCGGTTTCGGCGCGGCCGCCGATGATTATATGGAGCGGGGCATCGACCTCAATGAGCAGCTTATCGGCAATAAGCCGGCGACATTTTTTATGCGGATGCGCGGGGATGCGATGATGGGGGCTGGTATTCACAGCGGTGACCTTGTCATTATCGACCGGTCATTGAAGGCGGCCAGCGGAAAGGTAGTCGTTGCCACACTTAATGGGGAGATGATGATACGGAGGTTGGAGAAGACGTTTAATAAGCTGCGTTTATTACCGGAAGCGCCGGGCATGCCCGCGGTTGAAGTAGATATTGCGTGCAATGACTTTTCCATCTGGGGAGTGGTTACCTACGTTGTTCACCCCCTTACCCCCTAAAGGGGGAATGGAAACCCCCGACGCTAAATTCAACATCATGAGAAGGGAAATGTTTCAGGGAGCATCTGCTTTGATTTTTCAAAGGGCCAGAGAATTGCGCAATCAAACAACTGATACAGAAGTTATTTTATGGATGCACCTGCACGGCAAACAATTGGGCTATAAGTTCAGGCGGCAGCACCCGATAGGAAATTATATCGTTGATTTCTATTGTCATCAATTAAAACTGGTTATCGAAGCCGATGGATTGGTTCATAATAAGGAAGAAGTAAAAAATAATGATAAAGAGCGGCAAATGGCCTTGGAGGGTATGGGATTAAGAGTTGTCAGATTCACCAATGATGAAATCAGGTTTAATATTGAAAGAGTCCTTTTAACCATTAACTCCGTCATACATGAATGTTACCAAAATATCGGCGACTAGCCAAACTCCCCCTTTAGGGGGTGGGGGGTATGCTATCGTCGATTGCAACAGTTTTTATTGTTCCTGTGAACGGGTATTCCGGCCGGATTTGTGGAAGAAGCCGGTGGTAGTGCTTAGCAATAATGACGGGTGTATTATTTCGCGGAGCGATGAGGCCAAGGCATTGGGCGTGGGGATGGCGGGTCCTTATTTTAAAGAAAGGCATATCATCGGGAAATATGGCATCACCGTATTTTCTTCCAACTATAACCTGTATGGCGATATGAGCCGGCGGGTAATGGATACACTGCGTACGCTTTCGGATAAGGTGGAAGTGTATTCGGTAGACGAGGCTTTTATGGATTTGAAAGATATTCCCGAAAAGGACCTGGCGGAATATGCCATGCATATACGCAGAACGGTGGAGCAGTGGACGGGGATTTCGGTTTCGGTGGGCGTAGCCCCGACAAAAACACTGGCGAAGATCGCCAATCATATCGCCAAGAAAAACAAGGCGGCTTCGCAGTGTGTGACGGTGCTGGCTACTAAAGAAGAACAGCGACAGGCGTTGCGAAACACCCGGGTGGGTGGCATCTGGGGCGTGGGCAGGCAGTACGCGGACAAACTGGTCAATATGGGCATTACCAGCGCCTGGGAGCTTATACAGATGAGCGAAGAATGGGCGGCGCGGCAGTTGGGCGGCGTGGTAGGCGCACGGCTGATCAAAGAACTGAAAGGTGAGCCTTGTATAGAAATGAGAAATCCGCTGGAAGTAAAAAAGATGATCGCCACTACACGCATGTTCGGCAGCCCGGTGACGGATATTGAATCCATTAAAGAGGCAGTTGCTACCTATACCTCGCGGGCAGCCGAGAAACTGCGGCGGCAGCACAGCGCTGCGGGCGCTATCGGTGTGTTTATCGTGCCGAAGGAGGAAGACCATACCGTGAATTTCCATCACGGGGCTTCTGTGAGTACCTACACAACGCTCCCCGCTCCCACTTCCATTACCAACGAACTGATAAAGCCGGCGGTGCAACTGGTAGAGCAGTTGTATAAAAACGGCACCACGTATAAAAAAGCGGGGGTTATGCTGAGCGGGTTGGTGCCGGATACTTCTATCCAGGCCAATCTTTTCCTGCCGGAATCAAAGAACGGCAGTCGCCTGCTGATGGATATGATCGACAATGTAAATTTCAGCATGCGGGATGACGTGCTGAAGTTTGCCGCTTCGGGTACCGAGCGCAACTGGAAGATGCGGCAGGAATTACGGAGCAGGAGGTATACGTCGAGATGGGATGAATTGTTCGAAGTGAAATAATAAGCCTATTCTGAAACATAAAAACTTAATCTTATGGAAAAAAAAGGGGAAATACTTATCTATCGAACGCAGGACGGCAAAAGTCAACTTGAGGTAAAACTGGAACAGGAGACGGTATGGCTAACGCAGGCCCAAATGAACCAACTATTCGTGCAAACCAGGCAAAATATAAGTCTCCATATCAATAACATATTCAAGGAGAAGGAGTTAGATAAAAAATCAGTTGTCAAGGAATCCTTGACAACTGCCACTGACGGGAAACAATATAAAGCGAATTACTATAACCTGGACGTAATCATTTCCGTAGGCTATCGCATCAAATCTAAACGGGGAACTCAATTCCGTATCTGGGCCACTCAAACATTGAGAGATCACCTTGTAAAAGGCTATACAATTAATGAACGGAGATTATCGGAGCAGCAGGAAAGGCTGAAGGAGCTGGGCCAAGCCGTTGACTTTATCCGAACAAGCGTTGCGCAAAAAGAAATCCGCAGCGACGAAGCCAAGGGATTGTTGGAAATCATTGCCCAATATACCCGCTCATTTATATTGCTAAATCAATTCGATAGAAATAATTTAGAAATACCCACGCTCAATGAACAACTCACCTATGAAATCAGGCAGGAAGAAGCAATAACCGCTATTGAGCAACTCAAAAAACAGCTCATTGAAAAAAAGGAGGCGTCCCAACTCTTCGGCAGGCAGAAAGACGGAAGTTTTAAAGGTATACTGCAAAATATTATTCAAACCTTCGACGGAACCTATCTTTATCCGGCCATCGAAGAGCAAGCCGCCCATTTACTATATTTTACCATCAAGAGCCATCCCTTTATCGATGGCAATAAGCGTATCGGCGCTTTCCTGTTTATCTGGTTCCTGCAACGCAACAAACACCTGCTCCGGCTAAACGGTCATGAAAAGATAAATGACAATACGCTGGTGGCCCTTGCCCTGCTGGTGGCGCAGAGTGATCCGGCAACCAAGGAACTCATGATAAGATTGATTATCAACCTGGTAAATGAATGACAGGATATTTTCCCGGAAAATTTCACGGACCTTTAAAATATCTTCACCTCCCATCCGTCTACCTCATTATACCATGCAGGAGAGTTGGACGATACCGGCTGAAATGACAGCAGAACAGAAAAACAATATAACCCGTGTAATTAATGATTACAGCAGGCGCCTGCTGGGATTCATACGAAAGCGCGTGAAAAGCGATGCAGACGCCCAGGATATATTGCAGGATGTTTTTTACCAGTTCATCGGCAATACAAAACCCATCGAGCAGGTAACGGCCTGGTTGTTTACCGTGGCGCGCAACAAGATCACCGACCGGCAGCGCAAGCACAAGCCGGAAGCGCTGGAAGATATTTACGGCCGGGGGGAAGAAACAGATGCGGCCTTCGACTGGACAGAGCTTTTTTTCGACAATAGCGATAACCCGGAAACGGAATACCTGCGCAGCCTGTTCTGGGAAGCGCTGGACAATGCACTGAATGAGCTGCCTGCCGAACAACGCGAGGTATTTGTGCTAAATGAAATGGAAGGCATTCCTTTTAAGGAAATCGCGGAGCAGACGGGTGAAAGTATCAATACGCTGTTGTCGCGCAAGCGATACGCGGTATTGCACCTGCGGGAACGCCTGCTGGTATTAAAAGATGAATTACTAAATTATTAAAATCAATTGTATGAGACGAGGATTCTGGGTACGCAAAATCGTTATGGGCATTGTCTTTGGCATTGCCGCGGTAGTACTTTTCGGGTTTATTGTGATGAACTTATGGAATGCCATATTGCCCGCAGTCATTCATGTGTCGGCCATCACGTTCTGGCAGGCAATCGGGATACTGTTGCTAAGCAAAATATTATTCGGTGGTTTTCGCGGTGGCTGGGGCGGAGGCCGCAGGGCGCAATGGAAAGAAAAGATGCAGAACAAATGGAAGGAAATGACACCGGAGCAACGGGACCAGTTCAAACAGGAATGGCGTAACCGCTGCGCTTCGTGGAGAAGGCCGGCAACCGACGAAAAACAGGCCGCTGAATAAGCCCGCAGTTCCGTGCCGCAAGCGGCACGGAACTGTTTTTTATCAACTTTAATACATGATATATGGAAATACTTGTCTTCAAAACCGATTTGTACAGTGAACAGGAGGTGAACCGCATTATGCCGCATATCAATACGGTACAGGGTATCATCCGGTGGAATGTAGACCTGCAGGATTGCGATAAGGTGTTGCGCGTGGTGTCCAACGACGATGTTTCACCGCGGACGATAGAACAGCGGTTGCAGCGGGCAGGGTATTATTGCACGGAGCTGCCGGATTGAGCGTGAGTCTCAGGTCGAGCGTGATTCTCGGTCGAGGGTGAGCCGCCCCTTTTGACAAGCCGGGGGAGGGCGGCCCACCCTGTTAGACTTTTTTCTTCGCGAATATGGGCGGTATAATTTCTTCTACTTCTATTGGCACCTGGGTGGTTACCTGTTTTTTACTGCCGTATTCGCTTATCAGTTCGGCTACCAGGGCCGTCCAGCCTGTCTGGTGACTGGCGCCTAATCCGTTGCCGTTGTCGCCGTGAAAATATTCATAAAAGAGCATGAGATGCTCGTTGCCGGGCTGCTGGTAAAACCAGTTGTAATCGCCGTACAGGCGCCGCTTTCCTTCCCTGTCTTTTTCAAACAGGCTTATTACCCGGCGGGTGAGTTCATTGGCCACCTGCTCCAATGTCATCCGATTGCCGGAACCGGTGGGGCATTCTACCGTGAGGCTGTCGCCGTAGAACTCGCCGTATTTGCGGATGGATTGTATAATAAGAAAATTGATGGGCATCCACACGGGACCGCGCCAGTTGGAATTGCCGCCGAACAGGTCGGAGGTGGAATCGCCCGGGTCGTATTTTATCGTGTACAGGTTGCTGTCAATCGTAACGGAATAGGGGTTGGCCTCATGGTGTTTGGACAGGGCGCGGATGCCGCCGGGCGAAAGAAATTCTTCCTCATCGAGCAGGCGCTTTAATAAAAACTCAAGGCGGTCTTTCGGCACCAATGAAAGCAATACGGATTCCCCGTCGGTTCGTTCTTCGTTGGGCCAGAACTTATTGTTCTTCCTGCGATAGTGTTCAAACCAGGCAGTGCGTTTTTTGAAATCACCGAGCTTGTCGAATACCTTCTTGCTGATCGTTGATACGGCAAACAGGGGGGTGAGGCCCACGATGGATTGAATGCGCAGTGGCATGGGATCAGCGCCATTGACGCAGAGCACATCATAAAAGAATTTGTCTTCTTCGTTCCAGAGCCCGTGGTGGTTGAGCGATTCGGCGATAAGCACAAAGTGTTCGAAGAACTTGGTGGCGGTATCTTCAAACGATTCATCGTGCATGGCTATCTCGATAGCCATATCCATCATGTCGAGCGCGTAGGTGCCCATCCAACTGGTGCCATCGGCCTGTTCGAGTTGCATTTCACCGGGGAAATGGAAGCTGCGGTTAAACACGCCGATATTATCCAGGCCGAGGAAGCCTCCTTCAAAAATATTGTTGCCGTTGACGTCCTTCCGGTTTATCCACCAGGTAAAATTGATGAGCAGTTTCTGGAATACTTTTTTAAGGAAGGCGATATCGCCGGTGCCTTTTTGTTTTTTTTCGATGCCATATACCTGCATGGCGGCCCAGGCCTGGACCGGCGGGTTCACATCGCTGAAATTCCATTCGTAGGCGGGTAACTGACCATCGGGTTTCATATACCATTCACGCATCACCAACAGCAGCTGGTGTTTGGCAAAAGTGGGGTCGGCCACGGCCATGGAAATACATTGAAAGGCAAGATCCCAGGCAGCATACCAGGGATACTCCCATTTGTCGGGCATGGCGATGATGTCCTGGTTTTTAAGATGCTTCCAGTCGCTGTTACGGCCGTTCATCTTGCCGGCGCTTACGGGAGTAATGCCATCGCTGGTAGTCAACCAGCGTTCCACATCAAAATGATAGTATTGTTTGCTCCACAGCAATCCCGCCAGGGCCTGGCGCTGTATTTTAGCCATTTCGGGGCTCATGCCGGCGGGCAGAATGGCATGGTAAAAATCGTTGGCTTCTTCTTTACGGCGTTTGAAAATTTCTGAAAAGCCGCCGATAAAAGGGTTGTCGGTTTCCTTGTTGCAGAGGCGGCAGTAGATGGTCTTTGTTTCGCCGCCCGGAACTTTTAGTTTGTAGACGGGGGAAAACTTCGTGCCTGTTTTGCGGTTGCGCAGGGCAGAGAGGTTCTCTCCGTTAATAATGGCATCGTTAAAGGCATCTTTTACGAAAACATTTTTATTGGGGATACCGGATATCTTGTCGGTATTGGTTTCATTGTCGGTAAACAGGCGGTCGTTGGGCGGCTGGAAATAAAAAAAATAATTGCCCAGGCGTTTGTGGCTGGTGCGAACGCTGCTTTTATCGATATAGGTGATCGAGGGCTTTGTATCGGCGCCATCGTTGCTCCAGCGGTTGTAAAACCAGAGGGTGGGCAATACCGTTATTTCGGCCGCTTTGTTATAGCGGTTGGTAATATCAATCTTTATAAAGATGTCCTGTGCGCCCTGCTTGGCGTAGGTGATGAGTACGTCGAAATACTGGTTGTTGTTGAATACGCCGGTATCCAATACTTCGTATTCGGGCTCCAACCTGGAACGCTTGCGGTTTTCATCTCTTAACTGGTCGTACGGAAAAGCCTGTTGAGGGTATTTGTACAGGTATTCCATGTAGTAATGGCTGGGGATATTGTCGAGGTAGTAATACAGCTCTTTTACATCCTCGCCGTGGTTGCCCTGGCTGTTGCCGAGTCCAAAAAGGCGTTCTTTTAGTATTGGGTCTTTGCCGTTCCAGAGGGCGACGGAGAAGCAGAGATTTTGGAAAAAATCGGATATGCCGGCCAGTCCGTCTTCGCCCCATTTGTAGGCGCGGCTATGGGCATGGTCGAAGGGGAAATAATGCCAGGCGTCCCCATAGGGACTATAGTCTTCGCGCACGGTGCCCCATTGGCGCTCGCTCAGGTAGGGGCCCCATTGTACAAGTGGTATGGCTTTGGTGGCATTGACTGCCAGTCGCTGGTGTTCTGCTGTCATTCGATCGGTTTAACTACACAAACTTTTTCAGCATGGCGCAATCGTTCCTACTCTGTCATGACAGATGCTTATGCAATAACCGTCAATTGTAGTAGCCTATATAAATCAATCACTTCCGAGGGGTAAAATTAGAAAATAACAGGCTATTTTGAACAGTTATTGATACTTCTTCGCCAAATCGAAGATTATTTTCCGATCGTCGTCTGTCAGTACTTTGGTGGAATCCTGTTGTACAAAATGCAAATGGAAGGAACCGATAGCCTTCAGACTATCGCTTATGTTGTAACCAATGATACGCAGGCCCTGGATGGCGTTGAAGCCTTCGGGCACGACGGTGCCGGTGGTATCATACCAAAGGCCAAAGCCCTGGGCGGCGAGTGTTTGCCACGGAAAATAGTGGTTGGGGTCTACTTTACGGCCGGGTGCAATGTCGGAATGGCCGATGAAATTTGCGGCGGGGATGGCATAATCGCGTTTTAAGCGGGCCAGGAGCCGGAGCAGGCTGTTTATTTGTGCGTCGGTAAAGGGTTCGAAGCCGTTGTTGTCTATTTCGATGCCGATGCTGAAGGAATTGATGTCGGTCATATTGCCCCATTTGCTGACGCCTGCCTGCCAGGCGCGGAGATAATCATTGAGCATGTGGTGGACGGTGCCGTCTTTGCAAATCACGTAATGGGCACTGACTTTACTGGTGGGTTGGGTAAAGGTCTTTAATGTTTTTTCGCAGGAGTTCTGGGCGGTGTGGTGGATGATCACAAAACCGGGTTTGCGCAGGTTGAAGTTGGTGGTGCCCACCCATTGCGGGGGCGGTTGCAACGAATCGGCCGGTGGTTCTACTCTCAGCTCGGCGGCGAGGGCCTTCGCCTCTTTGCGATAGGCTTTGTTGGTGCTTTTATAGGGATTGTGGTTACAGCTAATCAGAACACAAAGACCGAACATGAGTAAGGCCGGAATAAAATAATGTTTCATCGTATTGATTTGGGTGCTGCAAAGTACGTAAAAAAGGCCGCCCATTACAGGCGGCCCCCGTCCCTAAACTATAAACAATACGGTTTATCGATGCATACAAACGATGGAAAGACTAGCTGGCCGTCACCGAATAGCTGTTGCAGGTGTAATTGAGGCCACCGCTGGAAGAAGTGATCTCAAAACCAAACTGCACGTTGCCGAGGGTTATATTGCCAAACCAGCCTTTGCTTTTTATCCAGTTAAGGATGGCTTTTACGTCAACCGTAGTCCCGTTTGTCTTGGTGGTCCTTAAAAAAGAGAATACGGCGTTGGAGCCGTTGGAACCTTTAAAGACATTCCAGGTGCTGCCGCCCACGCTGACATTGGTAAATGCAGGCACGGCATTGCCGCTGGCATCGTAGCTGGAGGATATTGGTTTTACATTGCCGCCACCGGTGGAAGTGCCGGTATAATTCATCCACAACATGATTTCGTTGGCATTGGTATTGTCCCAGATATCATACGTGGATTCCCAGGCGCCGCCAGCGGGTGTGGTGACGTTGAAGCTGCTGGTACAGGAACCGAGTGAGCTAAGGGCTTTGTTTACATTCTTAGTGGAATTAGGGTATGATTTAACACCGCCGGTATTGGGATGATTGGCCCATACGCCCCAGTTGCTGAACGAATTGGCCCAGATGGTTTGCGGGCCGGCGCCGCTGCCCCATACATCGTTGTAGACGGTGTAACCACCGTTGGCAAAGGAAGCGAAATTGGCAGAAGAAGACCATACGGCTTCTACCTCAGGATTTGCATTTTTTTTACAGGCGGTCAGCAGGAGCGCCGCCATGAAAAAGAGGGATAAATTTTTCATACAAACAAGTTTTAAAATGGATGGAAACTAATTTTAAACTACAGGCTTTTACCGCCTGTATGCAATCGTTAGGGAAAGTGGTAAGCTAGACTGATTCCGGTAAGAGCCACTGCCCATAATGTTTATATTTAGGTATCGGAATGTTAACAGGCGTGGTTTTTACCGTTTTTGGTTGCTATTTTTGTTTCGTCCTACCATAGGCATGACTGTTAAATTAAGTGGGATCATTTACCGCTAAGTGCAATCATCTAAACACGATATAAGAAAGAAGATTCTTCCTGCGCTGTTCCTCCTGTTGCTTTTTCATGGTTGTTCGCGGGAAGTAACGATGCCGGAAGAAGCTCTGCAAAGCAGCGTTATGCTGGACCAGGTAAATCAACTGCGGCAGTCGGGTTGCCAGTGCGGTACCGTGTATATGCCACCGGTACCGCCGCTAAAATGGAATACTTACCTGCAGGCGGCGGCTGAAGCGCATGCAAAGGACATGTATGCCAACAACTACTTCAACCATATCGCCCCGGACGGTAGTTCCCCGATACAAAGGGCGCAGGATGCGGGGTACACCGGCCTGTATGTGGGCGAAAACATCGCCCGGGGCTACCCTACCCTGCCGTCGGTGATGCTTGCCTGGCAAAACAGTGAAAGTCATTGCGAGGCGATGATGGACAGCCTTTATTCGGAGATGGGCGCGGGCCGGGAAAGCGATTACTGGGTACAGGAATTCGGCCGGCCTCATTAGCTTTTAAAATAATTTACAGCAAATGGCGTTTTAGAAGGAGCCCGAAAGAGCTATGTCTCTGAAAATCTGACCCTTAATCCAATACAGATGAAAAAATTTGTGATATTCCTATGCTGTTTACCATGTACAGCATTTACCCAGGATATTTATCTTGTCTTTAAAGCAGGCCTCGCCAATTACCACGGTGAATTGCAGGCCAAATCGATCACGTTTAACCAGGCCCGGTTTCTCGGCGGAGCGGGCTTACGCTACGATATCAGCGAACATTTTTCGGCCCGCACCAGTTTCACCCTTACTTCTTTACAGGGAGATGATAAAAAAGGCACCGCCGCCATGCAGGCGCGCAACCTGAATTTCAAAACCAATCTTTTTGACTGGGAGCTGGCGGGACAGTACAATATTTTCAGCCTGAACGATAAATGGTGGACGCCTTATGTGTTTGCCGGCATCAGCGTTTTTCATTACAATCCTTATACGCATACCAATGCAGGCGCCAAGACCTACCTGCAACCGCTGAGCACGGAAGGCGAGGGCATTGTGCCGGGGGTAAATACGTACAGTCTTACGCAGATGAGTATTCCGCTTGGTGTGGGGTTTGATTATGCACTTAATGAAGATATACGGCTGGGCCTTGAGTTCAGTTATCATAAACTGTTTACCGATTACCTCGATGATGTAAGCAGCAGCTATGCCGATCCGACGGTGTTGCAGCACGCCAAGGGCCAGACGGCAGTTGACCTCGCCTATCGTGGTGCAGGGGCTTACCCGGCTGTAGGCAGCGCCCGGGGCGATAGCGGCAATAAGGATGGCTGGTATTATTTCGGATTGACGGTGACCGTGCGTTCGTTTATCGATGAATACAAACGCATAGCTGGACTTCCTTCCTACAAACGCGATAAAAAGGTCGGTTGCCCGGTAAGCAGGTACATGGGGAATTTTTAAGTCCTTATTTTTTATACCAGGAAGCTATCCGGGAGGCTGTTCTAAGCACCCTGCGTCTTGCTTTGTCGGTGATATTTTTCAACAATGTTGGTGCAAAGGTGGTTTTTGTTACCACAGTTTTTTCCGGCAGGTCGGCGAGGCGGCCCTGGTTCTTCACCTGTTCGCGGTGCAGCACGCGCGCTCTTTTGGAAAGTATATGCCGGTGTGACTTCATTTCTCTAATTTACCTAAAATATCCCGCTTTTCCTTCGCCCCATCATCGACGCGCACAAAAATAACCACCGATCACTCTTCTTCCGGCTCATAGAACCAAGAAGATTAATGTAACCGGTGGTTGCCGATCCGACAAGCTGTCGCAGGAGGCTAACTATGTCCGTCAACCGACCGTTTTAATTTTTCTTTACTTATACTTCCGGCGTTTAGTGCCAGCGACCTCGTCTCCAGCGATACCCGCTGCCATGATGTTCCCAGGCGCCGCCCTGCCAGGTATGGCCCGCACGCGGATGATCCCAGTGACCATGGGTATAAACATACCGTCCGCCCGTCCAATCCCATTCGCCATCGAACCAGATATAATCGGGGCCGGGTTGAATGGGACGGTCGTAATAAGGAGTTTCCGGCGTCGCGGAAACGATTAGACCACCGGGGCCGCAGGCGGCAAACGTCAATGCCAGGGCTGTTGCTATACTTAAGCTGATGATTGTTTTCATATCTAGTGTGTTTGATGCACCAATAGAGAAGCCAATAATATGCCACGGGGTAGTGTGGAATTTTTGGGACGCCCGCCTACGCTAAAGCTTCGGCAGGTGAAACGGGGCTTGCGGGTTTGAGGTCAAATAGTTGTGCCAGGAGTTGATAACTGGTCAGCCGATCTTCTTTGTTTTCTGCAAAGGTTGCCAGCATTACTTCATTTACACCGAAGCTGTTTGCCAGGGCGTTTATCCTTTCTTTCATTACGGCAGGGGTGCCAAAAATGGTGCGCTGGCGGTTGTAAAGTACGCGCCCCCATTCGGCTTCGGAGTAATTGTAGCGGGAGGCTGTTTCGTAAGACGGTATTTCATCGTAGCGGCCCTGTTCAAAACCGAGAAGGCGATAATCCATTACGGCTTGTACCTGGGCGACCTTTTCTTCGCTTTGGGAACAAAAAGCAAACACGCTCACATTGCCTTTTGGGGCGTCAAGTGCGGCCGATGGTTTAAAGCGCTGGCGGTAAATGGCCATTGCTTCGGGACCGCCGACAGGGTTGATGAATTGGGCATAGCTGAGCCCGATGCCCATGTGGGCGGCCAGGTAAGCGCTTTCACCACTACTGGTGAGTATCCATATACCGGGTGCGGTATCGATGAGGGGAATAGCGCGAATCTTACCCTGGATATTACTATCTCCGGGAGTATCGGTTAAGAAATCCTGCAGGTCGCTTACCTGCTGAATGTATTCCTGGGGGTCGAAACTGTTGGAAGGATTGAGCATACGCGAGGTGAGGCGGTCGCCACCGGGCGCACGGCCTACGCCGAGGTCGATGCGATGGGGATAAAGGGCTTCGAGCAAGCGGAAGTTTTCGGCCACCTTGAGAGTGCTGTGGTTGGGCAGCATGATGCCGCCGGAGCCAAAGCGGATAGTGTGGGTTTCTGCCGCCAGGCGGGCTATCAGCACTTCAGGGGCCGCACCGGCCAGGGTTTTTGTGTTGTGGTGTTCACTCAGCCAGTAACGGGTATAGCCGAGTTTGTCTGCCAGGCGCGCCAGTTCTATCGTTTCCTGCAGGGCCTCCCCTGCCGTACTGCCCGGGCGTATGGGGGTTTGATCCAATATGCTTAATTGTAAAGCCATAACCGGATAACAGGTGGAAAAGAAAAAGGTTTGGGGACGCGAATGAGTACGCGAATTAACGCGAATGGCGGCCGCTTCGTTAATTGGGAGCCTTTACGTTCCAATTGTAGGGTATATAATTCTCCCAGTACCACGGCGTGTATTTATCGCCGATAGCTGTTTCGAGCAACTCCTTGAAAACACCTTCGCCATTGTCACTGTTGGTCATGATGAGGATGCCGGTCTTTTTTTCGGGGAATACGATTGAATAATGCTGAAAGCCGTCGCCATGGCCTTCTTTAAAAGCGCCGGGGCCGTAGGGCGATTGGAGCAGTCCCCAGCCGAGGCCGTAACTTAATTTTATCGCATCGTTCATGCTGGTGTCTTTATCATAACCGGGTTCTACGGGAAACTGGCGTTTGGTGCGTATCCGTATCTGGGGAGTGAACAATTCTTTCATCGAGGCGGGGTTGAGCAGCTTTCCCAGTAAGAGGCCCTGCATAAAAAGGGCGTATTCGTTGGGCGTGGTCTCAAGGGTGCTGGCTGCGCGGGCCACAAAGTATTTTTTGAGGGGATACATTTTGTTGATGGTATCGTGACCGCGGACTACGATGGACTCCCATTCGGGCTGCCAGGTATAGCCGCTGTGGGTCATGCCCAGCGGGTTGAAGATAAGGCGCTGTGCGAGTTCGTTGAGCGAAGTATGCAGTTTGTGTTCGAGGATGAACTGAAGGTAACAGAGGCCTTCGCCCGAATAAAGGAATTTTGTGCCGGGTGTAAAATGAATATGGAGCTTTTGATCGGGCTCCAGCCAGCGCCAGTTAGCGAAACCCGTGGTATGGCTGAGGCACATGCGGGCGGTGATTTTTGTGTATTGGGTATCGCCGCGCAGCGAACTGTAATCGGAAGCCCAGTATTCGGGTGCACGGGCGGGGTAGGCATACACGGGTGTGTCGAGGTATTGTTGCAGGGGTTTGTCGAGGTCGAGTTGATGTGTTTCCACCAGTTTCATGACCATCACGGCAAATACGGCTTTGCTGAGCGAGGCGGCATAGATGCTGCTGGAATTGGTCAATGGTTCTTCGGCGGGGACATTTTTATAACCAAATGCGTGGCTGTAGACCACGCGGTTATCGTTCAGCACGGTGACCGATATACCGGCGATATGGGCATCGTCCCTTAGCCGGCCGATTTCACGGGTAAGGGTTTCGGGCGTTATGATGGAGCCATCGAGACGTTTTATAATCATGGGCACCGGGAGTGGTTTGACGGGGACGAAGGAAGCGAAGAGGGTAAAAAGAATAGCGATACAGAGTATTAAGGGGCGGTGAGCGGCGGCAGGTTTAAAAGGAAGTGGCATGGAAGACTATTTGATGTCAATATATACAAAAAAATCGTCCGTTATAATTTTCACTTTTTGCCAACCAGACTGGCAGGATTGTTGATTAGTTTTGTCGTATGAAAAAACTCCTGTTGTTCCCCCTAAGCCTGTTGCTGGCTATCAGTTTATTTTCACAAAATAATAGTCCCAGGGATAACGAACCTTACCGGTTCATCAACCAGGCATTCACTCTTTCGGGTACGCTTAGCGGCGCCTCCGTGCAGCGCTTTATCGGGCTGGAAGCGGGTGAAAAAATCGCTATTAATGCCACCCGCCTGAGCACGAAGGGCAGTGTTATTATTTCCGTGACCGATTACAACAAGGGAACGGAGATCTTTAAAAAAGAATTCGACACGCTCAAACAATTTGTTACCGTACCTGCAAAAGGCATTTACGTCGTTGAATTAAAGAATGGCTCCCTGCTGGACAAACAGGTTATGCTTACGGTAAGCAGGAGTTCCTTTCTTAAGGTAGCCGATACCAAAGCTGCGTTGGATACGACCGCTACCGAGGTGTTGAATACTACCGTACGGGTGTTTTCCAAAAACTCTCCTTCGTCCAATAAAGCAGTGCTTAAAATAAATCTTCCTCCCAATACGACTTACTGGACGTTCTGGATAGGCGCCGGCAAGGATGCCAAAGAAAAGATGGATGCGTTTACGGCGAGCTGCAGCAGCGTAGGGCCGGGTTATTCAACCAACCCGCTCATGCTATATGGCAGGAAGGTGATTTCTTCGCTGCCCATGGTGCCGCCGGGGGCGCTTATCAGTTATCATTTTATGGACACGCCGAACTCGACGGCTTTTACGGGAAATCAGCAGTATTCGTTTTATACATTCAAATCGGCAGAGAAAATCACCACGGAATATTCCTTCATGATCAACCACCAGTCCGATCTCAACCTGGGCATCACCAATGAAAGCAGCAATACGGCGTATGATGTGGTGGTGAGGGTGGTGGCGTTTTCGGTAGTGAAGAAGGATAAATAGTTCTGTGCCTCCTTATCTTTGTAAGGCGAACGGATCGTTTTGTTCAATAACCAGCACACTTAACTCCTTTGTCATGTCACTATTCAACGTTCCATCCTACGATGAGGTAAGCGCCGGGGCCAGGGCGGTATTCGACCAGCTAAAGAAGACCGCGGGCAAGGTTCCCAACCTGTACGCAACCATTGGGTATTCGGGCAATGCGCTTGCCTCGTATATGGCATTTACGCAGGCGCAGGCAAAGGGGACCTTTCATGCCAAAGACCGGGAAGCCATCTATCTTATCGTTTCACAAATCAACGGATGCCCGTATTGCCTGGCGTCGCATACATTATCCGGCATTAAAAGCGGGTGGACGGAAGAAGAAACGCTGCAATTAAGGGCCGGTAAGCATCCCGACAAAAAGTGGGAGGCTATTTACCAGTTGATATATTCCATCATCGAACACCGTGGGCAGGCAGATGCCGGGCTGACCGATGCTTTTTTTGCGCAGGGTTATAAAGAGGCTGCGCTGATTGACCTGGTGGCGCTGGTAATGATCATGAGCTTTACAAATTATGTGTACCGTCTCACTGAAATCCCCATTGATTTCCCGGCGGCAAAACCGTTGGAGCCTGCCTAAGCGTTCCGGGGCAGCACTACCATAACCGGCAGCTATCATGGAAAATTCGAAACGGAACGAAAGAACGAGCTTATTCAATTGCTAAAAAACGGGGGGGCGCGGACGTAAAAAAAGTTAATTTGCATGGCTTTTAAAATCATAAGCCATGTTTCATAAGTCCGGTTATTTAACTGTTGTCGCCTGCCTGTTTTCGCTGTATTGTTTTACGCAGGATGGTTTTACTCCCTGTACAGACAAACGGATTGCGTACGAAGGAAGAATACCTTTTACAGAAGAAGCGGCCACGCTGTTGTGGCCCGGTACTTCGGTGCGGATCAATTTTACGGGTAGCGGCATTTCGGGGGTGTTCAAAGACTCGGACACGTCCAATTATTACAATGTGATTGTCGACGACAAGTACATTTACAAGCTTCATTTTGGCACGGAGAAACGCATCTATGTGCTGGCAAAGGAATTGGCTCCCGGGCTGCATTCGCTGCAATTGTTCAAGCGAACAGAATGGGACAAGGGACGCACCTGGTTCTACGGGTTTGTTTGTCCCATGACCACAGAGCTGCGCGATCCTCCCCCATCGCCGCGACGGAAAATAGAGTTTTACGGCAATTCCATCAGCTGCGGGTATGCCATCGAAGACGCGGTCCATGATAACTCCATCGGCTATTACGAAAACAATTACGATGCATACCCGGCCATCACAGCACGCCATTTTAAGGCACAATACCAGTGCATCGCCAAGAGCGGTATTGGGATCGCCATCAGTTGGTTCCCGCTGATCATGCCGGAAATGTACGACCGGCTTGACCCGGAGGATTCGACCAGTAAATGGGATTTCTCCCGGTACACGCCCGATCTTGTCGTGATCAATCTACTGCAAAACGATTCCTGGCTGGTCAACATGCCCAATAATCCACAGTTCAAAAGCCGGTTTGGCAGCACGGCTCCCGGGGAAGATTTCTATGTGCAGGCGTACAAGGCGTTTGTGCAAAGCATACGGGACAAGTATCCCAGCGCGTCCATCATCTGTATGCTGGGCAATATGGACATTACCCGGAAAGGCTCTCCCTGGGCGGGATATGTAGAAAAGGCGGTGAGCCTGCTGCACGACGCGGGGATATCCGTTTATGTCGCTCCCTACAAGGAAACGCCGGGGCATCCCAAGACCGCGGAGCAAAAACTGCTGGCGGAAGGGCTGATCCGGTATATCGACGAACACATCAAATGGTAGGTTTCCCGGGGGAAAATCGTGTCGCCAAAGAATTATTATACTAACTTCAAGTCGTGAACCCGGGTATGAGAGGGATAATTTCTGGAAAAATCTCTTCGAATAATTCGTTCAAGTCATTTATATTAGCTAAAGTTTACATCCGTACACTCAATTACTAACTATTAAATTCAATTAAAAATGGCAAAAAA
>DASYCT010000026.1:0-4420 GCA_036500065.1 Chitinophagaceae bacterium
GATAATTACCTGCTGGAAGGGATTACGCTGTTTGCCTATCTTTTCAGCACCTTTCTTGTTTTGCTGGCGCTGTTCCGCATTATTGCGATGATGGTGCAGACGCGGTTGCGCTGGCACCTGCTAAGGCAGTTTTTCCAGGTAAACCTGCGTTCGCAGATACATGGGACATTTATCTTTATCACGCTTATTTCGTTTATTGTTATCGGGGTAACGACCATCTTCTTTTTTATCAGCCGGTACAAGCGGAACAATATCGATCGGCTGAGCAAGGCCATCCAGATCATGAACAACCAGGTGCAGGAGGAAATCAAGCGCCACGAAGCGTTTGACGATATGGTAAAATTGTATGAAACGGGCACCAACGAAAAGCTGGAGTCGCTGGCGCACCGGGTGGCTGACATACATGGAACCGATATTAATTTCTACGACCTGAATGGCAAACTGGTGGTTTCCTCCAACCTGTATGTATATAACAAGGGAATATTGAGCGAGAAGATGAACCCGGTAGCCTATTACAACCTGCATAATAAAAACCTGGTACAGTTTATCGACGAGGAGCAGATGGGCAAAATATCTTACCAGAGTATTTACAGCCCGGTGAGGGATACGGCAGGGAACGCGTACGCCTATCTTAATATCCCGTCGTTTGATGCGCAGATAGAGTTGCAGGGGGAGATATCCAATTTCCTCGTCACGATCATCAACCTGAATGCCTTTATCTTTTTGATTGCGGGTGCGGTGGCGCTTTTTATTACCAACCGGATCACGTCTTCGTTTACGCTGATTGGGGATAAGATGCGGGCCATCAACCTGGGTAAAACCAACGAGGAGATACCGTGGAACCGGGATGATGAGATCGGGGGGCTGGTGACGGAATACAATAAGATGGTGAATAAACTGGAAGCGAGCGCGGCGCAACTGGCCAAGAGCGAACGGGAAGGTGCGTGGCGGGAAATGGCGCGGCAGGTGGCCCACGAGATAAAGAACCCGCTTACGCCGATGAAGCTGAGCATACAGTACCTGCAAAAGGCCATCGATAATAATTCGCCCAATGTAAAGGAAATGACATCGGGGGTGGCGAAGACGCTGGTAGAACAGATCGATCACCTGTCGCGTATTGCGGCGGAGTTCTCGCAATTTGCCAATATCGGTAACCCGAAAAATGAAGTATCCGATTTGCATGAGATGTTGCAATCGCTTGCATCGTTATACCTTACTTCCGAAAACGTGCAGTTCAGGTGGGAGCCGGTGCCGCAGCGGATTATGCTGTTTGCGGATAAGACGCAACTGAACCGGTTGTTTACGAACCTGCTTCAGAATGCGGTCGAAGCCTGTCTTAACAAGGATAACAGCGAGGTGGTGATGAGTGAGGAGCTGAGCCGTGAATTTATCGTGGTGAAGATAACCGATAGCGGGGAGGGCATCCCGCAGCATATACAGGAAAAGATATTTACGCCCAACTTTACGACCAAGACCTCGGGTACGGGGCTGGGGCTGGCCATGAGCAGGAGTATCGTGGAGCAGGCGAAGGGTGAGCTCTGGTTTGAGACAGAGGAAGGAAGGGGCACTACGTTCTTTGTGAAGCTGCCGTTGTTGCGGGCGACGAGTTAGCTTTTTTTCTTTGCAAGGAATTCCTCCAGCTCCCGGAGCGAAAAGCTGCTTAGGTTATTTTCTTTTGTTAATCCTCCTTTCTGGGCGGCGAGGACGCCGTAGCGGCAATCGCTGAAGCCCTCGATGGTATGGGCATCGGGGTCGATGGAGATCAATACATTTTTTTCGGTGGCATCGTGTATCCAGCGCCAGTCCATGTCGAGACGGCGGGGATGGGCGTTTAGTTCTATCACGACGTTATTGGCGGCGCAGGCATCGATGATGGCAGGATGGTTGACGGGGTATCCTTTGCGGCTCAGGAGCAGGCGGCCTGTGGGATGGCCGAGGATGGTGGTGTAAGGATTCTCAATTGCCTTAAGCAGGCGGAGCATGGCTTTATCCTCGCTCATCTTTAAGTTGGAATGCACGGAGGCGATAACAAGGTCGAAGGTGGAAAGAATGCTGTCGGAATAGTCAAGGTTGCCATCGTTGAGAATATCACACTCGATACTTTTGAATATCTTAAACGGTTTTAGCTTTTCGTTCAGTTCGTCGATATGGCGGTGCTGTTCGCGGATACGTTCTTCCGAAAGGCCGTTGGCATAGAAGGCGCTTTTACTATGGTCGCTGATGACCAGGTATTCATAGCCGGCGGCGATACAGGCTATAGCCATTTCTTCTATGGTATAGGAACCATCGCTCCAGTTGCTGTGGCTGTGGATGATACCTTTTATATCGGAGGCTTGCACGACGGGTTGCAGGGTAGCCGGGGTGAATACCCATTCCTGCTCGCGGAGGTACACGGGTATCCAGGGCATCCCGAGACGGGTAAACAGTTCGTGTTCGGTAGCTGCGCCGCCGATCTTGTCCCATTCTTTTTTCTTCCGGCAGCCATCGAGAAAAACATCGCTGCAACTGGTTTCAAACAGGCGGGCGGTGAACGCCTCTTCATCGCAGGTATAAAATATCAGTTTTTTATTTTCGGTTCCCCTGACCGTGATGCCGGTCGTGTCTTCGGCTTCAACGGTAAACTGGTTGGCTTCAAAGAATTTTTTCAGGGAAGGGATATGAAGGGTAGTGACCCATTCGAGGTGATGGATGATTTCCAACTGGCGGCGGAACTCACCGGTCAGTTCAAAGCGATAGCCGGGGAAGTTTTCCTTTAGCGTAGCGTCAATCATCGCGGCATAGGATTCTGTTTCGGCAAAAAGGTGGTTGCCCTGGTTTTTAAAATAGAACTCGATGGCTTCCTGTACGTTGTTTTGTGTTTTTTCGCCAAAGCCCTTGTAGAGCATCAGGCGGTTTTCGTTGCAGGCATAGAGCAGTTCGCCGAGGCTTTCGACTTCCATTTCTTTCCAGATGGTGGCGATCTTTTTGGGGCCGATGCCTTTTATGTTGAGCATTTCGAGTACGCCGGGAGGTGTTTTCTGTACGAGGTCGTCGAGGGCTTTCAACTTCCCGGTTTCGAGTATTTCGGTGACTTTTTTTGCTACGGAGTCGCCGACGCCTTTGAGGGTGGAGAGTTTTTCTGCGGGGGTATCGGAGAGCTGCACGGGCAGTTTTTCGATGTTGAAGGCGGCGGAGGAATAGGATTTTGATTTAAACGAGTTTTCGCCGTGGATGTCCATGAGCTTGGAGAGCAGGGAAAACTGGTCGGCGATATAATAATTATCCTGTGCCATGATTTAAAGAGTCGTTTGGTCAAAGGTAAATTAATCTCCCAACTCTATGACCACATCGTCCTGTGCCACCATAGTGCCGGGATTTAATACGATGGTTTTTATCGTAGCGGCTTTTGGGGACACGATGGTGGATTCCATTTTCATGGCTTCGATGGTGAACAGGGGCGTGTTTTTTGCTACCGTATCGCCTGCTTTGACAAGGATGCCGGAGAGCTTACCCTGGAGGGGCGCGCCTATTTCGTTTTCGGTGCTTACTTTTTTATGGCTGGCTTTGGTGGAGGTAAAGTTTTTGGCTTTTACCTCGATGGAACGGGTTTGGCCGTTGAGCTGGAAGAAAACATGGTTGATGCCGTTTTCGTCCGTTTTGCTCATGTAGATAAACTTTACGAGAATGCTTTTTCCGGGCGCCAGCTCTACCAGGACTTCCTCGTTGGACTTCAGGCCGAAAAAGAAAACAGGCGAGGGAATATAAGATACTTCGCTGAACTGGCTGCGAAACTGGTGGTATTCGTCAAATACCTTCGGGTAGAATAAAGAAGATAAAAGATCATTGAAGGTATATTCACGACCGTATTTTGCCCGGAAGTTTTCAATCGCGACGGTGAAGTCAATCGGCTTCATGTGGGCATTGGGGCGGTCGGTATAAGGCTTTTCGTTCTTCAACACTATTTGCTGGAGGTGAGCGGGGAAGCCGCCGGGGGTTTGGCCGAGATCGCCTTTGAGCAGCCCGATGACGGAGTCGGGAAAGGAAATGGTTTCTCCTTTTTCGAGGATATCCTTTTCCGTATAACCGTTGGCAGTCATGAAAAGCGCCATATCGCCTACTACTTTAGAGGAAGGGGTCACTTTTACAATGTCGCCAAAAAGCCGGTTGGCTACTACATAGTTCTTTTTGATTTCGTGGAATTTGTCTTCCAGCCCGAGGCTTCTTGCCTGTGGACGGAGGTTGGAATACTGACCACCGGGTATTTCATGATCAAATACTTCGGCGGTGCCGGCTTTTAACTCGCATTCAAACGGGTAGTAGTATTCGCGGACATCCTCCCAGTAGTCGGAAAGATCGTTGAGCTTGCCGAGGTTGATGGGTAACTCTCTCGGGTGGCCTTTCATCATGGCTACGATGGAATTGAAATTGGGCTGTGAGGTAA
>DASYCT010000027.1:0-11823 GCA_036500065.1 Chitinophagaceae bacterium
AGCGATGCCAGCAGCCAGGAGGGAGCTGTAAGTGCTGACCGGTTGCCTTTCTTACCGATGAAAAATCCGGATAGAATATCGCCGAGGCAGAAATAAATATAGTAATTGAGAATGTCGGTAAACAGGTACCCGTTCACTTCCGTATAATGAATCATTCCCGACACCGTATAAAAAACCATTCCCAGCAGCAGTTGCTGCCACTGGTTCATCCGGAAAACAGATTTCAGCAAGGCATACAAAACACCCACGAAGAAAAGCGCATTGAGGTACCAGAACTGTTCGATACGCCGGGGATTGATAATAAGGTTCAGGTAGTCCATCGGCTCACGGTGCGCATTCACATAGTTCTTGAGAAAAAACTGGATCGTTATCTGGATCGTTCCCCATACGAGCAGCGGGTAGAAGATGACTTTAAACCGCGTATTGACATAAGTGCGCAGCCCCTTTTTGAAAAGACTGGACGAAACGAATAATCCCGATATGATAAAAAACAACGGCATCCTGAAACTATAAAAGCAGATGTTTAAAATATTCAATAAAGGATAGTTGCCGGCAGTTACATACCCTGCCTGTTTTAATCCTTCAAAACAATGCCTGTAACAAACCAGGATAATACAAATTCCCCTGGCATAGTCAATCCATGCCAGTCGGTTGGAATTCAAAATGTATTTGCTGTTAAATAAGTCCTTCAACACGCTCGTCGGGTTTTAAGGTTTTAATGGTAATAGGTCTGCTCATACCACAGGGGTTGCTGTGTGCTTACAGGTCTAAATTGTCTTTATCTACTTTATTCAGGACCGCTCCGAGTAGTTTTTCATGGGTGGACTTCAAAAATTTTATAGAATCCTTATCCGCTTCTTTAATCGTAGTGGTGGCAGAAAATACCGCAATAATAGCGTCGGCATATTTGGACAATTCCTTACTGTCCGCATGCCGGTTAAGAGAAGCGCCTTCCAGTAGTATATAGTCGTAATCACCGGCCACCTGTTGAATATTTTCCAGCAGGTTGCCTTTTGGAAGAATTTCTACCGGTGAATAATTGCCTTCCTTACAACCGATGATGTCCACCAGTGGTATCTTGGTCATGCTGGTGGCGCTCATGAGCTTTTCCACCGCGTTGCGGTCATTGTTGAAACTAAACTGTTCCAGTACGGGTTTTGCATCGAAAACCTGGGTAAGCGTATTATGGGAAAAATTGGTATCTACCAGTAACACTTTCTTTTTGCTGAGGCTGAAACTGTGCGAGAGCGCCTCGATGATCACCGTTTTCCCTTCTGCGGATTGGGTGCTGGTGAAAAGAATGACTTTTTTGCCGCTGGTTTCGATTTCATAACGCAGCTTGCGCAGGCTTTCCACAAACTGGTTGTCCTGTTCCGCCCATCCCGCCTGGCCGAAATTAAAATAATCCGCCAGCGTTTTTGTTTTCAGGTCGACTTTATTGATGACGGCCAGCAGCGGGATATTGATGGTTTTATTGAAAATGGAAGGAGCGCGCAGGGAGTGGTCGATAAAATCGAGCGTGATAATGCTCAATGCCGAAATGATCAGCGCGCCAAAAGCTCCCAGGCCTACGATCACCTTGCGATTGGTCGATTCCGGTTTGACAGCCGGCTGACCGAGCAGCGTCTGTTTGAAATTGATATCCGGCGCCACGCTGATATCGCTGGCGTTTTGCAGCTTGTTCAGCATCTGCTCGTATTGCTTCTGGTCAAGGTCGATGGCTGCCTGCATGGCGTTTACCACTACGTCGGCGCCCGCGCCGCTTTTGGCCATATCGCTATAGGTCGTTAAATCCTTGTTGAGCGATGCAACGGTATTCCTCTGCGCTGTAATATCGTTTTCCAGCCCGATTTTTGTCGATTGCAACTCATCCCTTCTTCTTTTTAAGTCCCCTTTATCCGAACCCCCTCCTGAATAACTGGGCTGTATCTGCTGCATTCTTTTGGTGTTCGCATCAATCTGGGCCTGTATAGCCGCATCCGGGCTGCCCTTGCGGATCAGCTGAGACGAAAGATCGCGGTTCTTATTCAGCAGGTCGATGTATTCCTTGTTGGAAACGGGACTGTTGGCGGCGGCGTTAGGAGTGCCCAGGGCCGCCAGTTCCGTGTTGACGGATTGCAGTTGTCCCAATAGTTTGTTGAGCTGGCTTTCTTCCACCGATTTGCGGGTGGTTACTTCCCGGAGAATGTCCAGCGCGCCCTTGCTGCGGTCGTTTACATCGGGAGAGCCGAAACTGGCTTTGTATTTCTGCAATGCATCCGTTTTTTCCTGGATTTCCTGCTTTTTCTTTTGTGCCAGCGTATCCAGCCTGCCGGCTGATTCTACCGTCCGCTTGGTGCTGATGGAATTATAAAAACCGATGAACTCGTCCCCGATGGTGTTGACCACAAAGGCCGACATTTCAGGGTTTTCCGAGCGGCAAAGGATGTTGAGGTAATCCGTTCCTTCCTCGCGGTCCACGATCAGGTGGTCGAGAATGGATTCATTATCATATTCGTACAACCGTATGAGCTCGTAAGCGATGTTCTCATCGGGGTTATAGGCTTTTAAGATATCCCTGGCGGCCTTTTTGGCGCGGAGCAATTGCTTTATTTTTTCAAAATTGGCGGCGGCATTCTTATAGGCAGGTTTTTCTTTCTGCTGCGCGGTAAGTACTTTGAAAGGGCTTTTGTCTTCAAGATCGTGCAGCATCAAATCATAACTAAGCATGCAGATGACCACGGGTGATTTAAACGTCTCAAGCACGTTTTTAAAGCGCATATCCACCTCGAAAATAGAAAGATTGTTATCGTCGCTGAGCTTTACCTGTTGCTTCATGGTAAAGCCTGTAGAGTACTGGGCGTTGGACAGGTATAGTTTTTTCCTCGTAAGCGTAAAGAGCAGGCTCCCCGAAACGCCCGCGATGGTGCAGATAATGATCACCCATTTTTTACGCAGGAGCGCGTTGATAAGAAACATGACATCCATGCAAATCTAGTTTTATAGTTTCAGAATTAACCCTCAATCAGTTACCCGCTTTTTGGCAGGGTAAAGTAAATAAAAAAATTGGTAAGCTATATTATAAACCAACAGGCCTGTATCGGAAACTGATAAAAGCTGCTGACGGTGAAAACAACGATGTAACGGGAAATTGGAGATGTAAAACCGGAAGGTTTCTCTAAGAATAATGAGGTGTTGCACGGGGTGTTTTCAAACTGCGGATAGTGAATAAAAAGAACAGGAATCCCGGTGCGGGATGGGGCAAAAGTACTATTATTTTCCTATTATGGAAACTATTTGCATTAAAAAACGCCGCGGCCCGGCTTAGCTTCCCGCAGGCACCAGGATAAAATTCGTCACTTCCTGGTTGGTAAAATCCACCATTTGTTTCCCGTCGTAGGCCTTCACCTGGTAGCCCAATCCCCGCAGGTAATCAAGTGTGAGATCGCGGCGCTCGTTTTTCCAGAGCTCGCAATAAATGACCGGTTTATGTTTTACCAGCAGCGCCCTGGCGCCTTTTAATACCGGGTATTCGAAGTTTTCAACGTCGATTTTGATAGCGTGAATGGCCGGCAGTTCCATCAGTTCCTTTATTTCATCCAGCCTTTTTACCGGCACTTTGAACGTAAGCCCCTTATTCATCGGGTCGTTGTCATCGCCTTCCACCACATGGCTCAATCCCTGCATTTTTACTTTATCCAGTACGGGCATCACCATGGTCAGCTCGCCGTTTTCTTCGCCCAGCGCCATTTCAAAGACCGTTACGTTCTTTAATTTGAAATAGCTGATGATCCGTTTAAGCGCTTTTAGGTTCTGCGGCATCGGCTCAAAAGAAAACACCTGCGCGTTCCTGAATTTTTCCGCCAGCGTCACCGTCATGATACCGATATTGGCGCCGATATCGAGTATAGCCCCCTTGTCGGGAATCAATTCCATGAAATGAGCGAATTCTTCCTCATGATGATTCCGGCGCATTTTCCGTATGGTAAAAATGGAAAAGACAAACAGGTAATTATCAAAACCTAGCAGCTTCTGCAGCACTTGCTTGACCGTACTTTTTAGCATGGGAATCTATAATTTATGTATCAAAACGCGGGTAAAAAAAGGAATTAAATTGCATATTTCAAAATGCGAATATGTAAAGAATATGCATTTACCTGCTATATTTACCTGCCTGATTCAGCGTTTTTGAAGCGGCAAAAACGTAAACCAATGTTGATTATAATAAAAATAATGTTCTGGCTGGCGCTAGCCCTTGTCGTGTACACATACGTAGGCTATGGCATACTTATCTGGATGATTAACCGCGCAAAAGCCGCGTTCGGTAAAAAGAAACCCCCTTTCCGGGATGACTTTCTTCCCCATGTCGCCCTCATTGTGGCCGCCTACGACGAAGAAGATTATATAGAGGACAAAATACGCAATACGCTGGAACTGGATTACCCCGAAGAAAAGCTGCATATTTATTTTGTCACGGATGGGTCCAGTGATGGGACCCCCGGTATCGTGGCAAAATATCCACGTATTAAGTTGTTGCATCAGCCCGAACGCAACGGTAAAGCGGCGGCGGTTAACCGCACGATGGAAATAGTAAGGGAGCCCTATGTTATTTTCTGCGATGCCAACACCATGCTCAACACTGCCTGTGTAAGGGAAATAGTAAAACATTATGTCGATCCCAAAGTAGGGGCCGTGGCGGGAGAAAAGAAGATTTACCAGCCAAAAGGCGCGGGGGCCGCATCGGCAGGAGAGGGCCTGTACTGGAAATACGAGTCCTTTCTCAAAAAACAGGACTCCCTCCTGTATTCCGTGGTAGGGGCCGCCGGCGAGCTTTTTTCGGTCCGTACGGACCTCTACGAACCGGTCGAAAAAGGAGCTATTATAGAGGATTTTGTGATGTCCCTGCGCATCTGCATACGGGGCTACGTGGTCCGCTATGCGCCGGAAGCCTATGCCGTGGAAACCGGTTCCGCCAGCATTAAAGACGAGCAAAAAAGGAAGATAAGGATCAGTGCCGGCGGCTTCCAGTCGATGGTATGGTTAAAAGGCCTCCTGAACATATTCCGCTATAAAACCCTTTCTTTTCAATACATCTCCCACCGGGTGTTCCGCTGGTCGCTCTGTCCCCTCTGCCTGCTGCTCCTGCTGCCCCTGAATGCCGTCCTGGTGGCTGCCGGGGCAGGTACGGGCTATACCCTGCTGTTGGGTTTACAGGCCCTTTTCTACCTGCTGGCGCTTACAGGCTGGTTCTTCGCCAGCCGGGATATTAAAGTAAAATTACTATACGTCCCTTATTACTTCCTGTTTATGAACGTTTCTGTATTCCTGGGGCTGCGTCGCTACCTGATGGGCAAGCAGTCGGTTTTGTGGGATAAAGCCCTCCGGCAAAAAATAGCCTGACCAAAATTACCCTGTTTTGGGTATTGTTTCTTCCATTTCGCGGCATTACATTTGCTTCAGTAATAAAAAATTAATGAGGCCGGGTTTGGTTTATTGATTTAAAATATTACTTTTACGCAACAAATCTTCTTGCCTTATTCAAAATCCTTTGAAGATCAGGTTTAAGACATTTAATTCCCCAACCATCCTTCGAATGCCAGCCTGATTCAAACTTTCATCAACACAATCGACCATAGTCCTGTAATTGCCGAAATTTTTGACTTAGCGTCTATACGTTCCCATACCCTATTGTATATACCGTACCCATCCAATTGCAGCCTATTGAAAAATTGAGTTTTTCAAACTTAATTTATCAAAGCACATGAAACGACACATTTTAGCAATTGACGAAAGCAAGGCTATCCGCTTTTTGTTACAGACTGTACTCGGCCAAAAACACCGGGTCACCACCGCATCAGATGGATGTTCCGCGCTTTACTGGCTTTCTAAAAGAAACCTGCCGGATGTCATTATCGTAGATCCCCAGCTTCCTGACATGCAAAACTGGGAGTTATTGGAACACCTAACCACCAGCGGATTGTACGGGCACATACCTATCATCGTGCTTTCGGCGCTCGACAAAAAAGAAACACAGCAAAAATGCAAAGAGCTGGGTGTGCAGGAGTATTTTCAGCAACCCTTCAACCCGGTTGAATTGCAAAAGGCCATAGACCGTATCACCGCGCATCAAAATACGCAAGCTGGTACCATAGCTGCAGCCATATAGAAGAGAAGAGATAATCAGGACCCTGTAAATGAAACAACTTTTTTAATCGAAATCTACCTGAATGGAACTTGCATATTTACCCCAACACAAGTCGATAGGGAAGACATATAAACACTTTACCGTTAATTCATACCCGGTAAACGCCAGCAGCGAGGCTGTTAAAAAGGCGGAGTTTTTCTACATAGGCAGGAACACAAGGCTGATTGATAACCTGGTTGACCTTTTTGAAGGCGGCTACGCTGCCGAAAACGCAGAAAAAGCCATCGCCATCCTTTCCAAGGTGGTGGAAAAAAGAAATAGCTGTCCCGGTGTTATAATTATTGATGCATCCCTTGGCAAAGCAGCCCTGCAGGCCATTCACCGTTTCCAGTCAGGTTCCCTCGCTTTATCTTCCATTCCATTAATGGTAGAGGTTTCCGCTATCAACGGCGACCAGGTAACCGAATTGCGCCAGCTTTCTTTTATCGATGATATCATCGAACTAAGCCAGTGCGACGCCAAATTGCTGACACAAATTAATTTCCACTCGCGCATAAAAGATTATAAGAACCAGAAAGAGCTTCAGCAGAAAATAAACAAACCGGTGCGCCCTTTCTCTGCAAAGTACAGCCCGGCCAAACGCGCTTTTGATATCCTGGTATCTTCTATCGCACTGCTCATGCTGAGCCCCCTGTTCATCCTGATTGCCATCGCCGTAAAGCTGGAATCCAAAGGCCCCGTGTTCTATGTCGCAAAACGCGCGGGACGTGGCTACCGGATCTTCAATTTTTACAAGTTCCGTACGATGGTGTTGGATGCTGATAAGAAAGTGGACGAGATGAATCATCTCAACCAGTACAATGCCGACGCAACCAAAGGCCCCGTGTTCTTTAAAGTGAATAATGATCCCCGTATCACGAAAGTGGGCGCCTTTTTACGCAATACCAGCCTGGACGAACTGCCCCAGTTGATCAATGTATTGCTGGCTGATATGTCACTCGTGGGTAACCGCCCCCTGCCGCTTTACGAAGCGCAGACGCTTACTACCGACGAATGGGCTGCCCGTTTTATGGCTCCCGCAGGTATCACCGGCCTATGGCAAATCAAGAAAAGAGGCCAGGACGATATGTCGGTGGAAGAAAGGATTGGCCTGGACGTGGAATATGCCAAGCGCAACAATTTCATGTATGATTTATGGATCATGGCCAATACACCAACGGCCCTGATGCAGAAATCGAATGTATAATTGTGCCGCTTTTTACCTAATTTCCATTCCATAAAAAGAGATCACTAATGTTAACCGGTGCTGAACCGTTAATATCCATCGTCACATTAAATTACAATCAGACCCCGGTAACCTGCGAGTTCCTGGCATCCACCCGTAAGCTGCTTTATCAAAATTTTGAAATATTGGTTTGTGATATGGCGTCGGACATCAATCCGACGCCTGTCATTTCTGCCGGTAACTATCCCAAAACAAGGCTTTTGCTGGCGGGAAAGAACCTCGGCTTTGCCGGCGGCAACAACTGGGGCATCCGCCAGGCCCGGGGCGAGTATATCTTTATCGTCAACAACGACACCGAAGTAACCCCCGACCTGCTTCACCGCCTCCTTGAACCCTTTACAAAGGACCCTTCGATTGGCGTCACCAGCCCGAAAATCAAGTATTTCTTCGAACCCGGCATCATACAATACGCAGGGTTCAACCCGATGAACCCCTTTACCGGCCGCACCTCGACCGTGGGAGATAAGGAACCCGACAACGGCCAGTACGATGTGTCCGGCCCCACCTGGGGGGCGCACGGCTGCGCCATGCTGGTAAAAAAAGAGGTCATCGAAAAAACAGGCATGTTTCCCGAAGTCTTTTTCCTTTATTACGAAGAGTGGGACTGGTCCGCCCGTATCCGCAAAGCGGGGTATAAAATATGGTATACGGCCGATGCGACCATTTATCACAAGGAATCCATGTCGGTCGGCAAGCAAAACCCCCTGAAAGTCTATTACCATACCCGCAACCGCATCCTGTACATCCGGCGCAATTCGGCCTGGTACCAACGATGGGTATTTTATACGTTCTTTGCGTTTTTCGTGGCGCCCAAAACAATACTGTCTTACCTGGGCAAAGACAAACGGAAGCACCTGGAAAATTTCTGGAAAGGAGTGAGCTGGAACCTCCGGTCCCCGGCCCAATCGCCGGTCTGATATAATGGTTAATTACTCACCAGACGTCCCTACGGGACGATGAGGTGTTGTCGTTTTTGTCTACCGACGAGACGTCCCTACGGGACGATGAGGTGTTGTCGTTTTTTGGCTACCGACGAGACGTCCCTATGGGACGATGAGGTGTTGTCGTTTTTTTGTCTACCGACCACACGTCCCTATGGGACGAGCGCATTGGTTCATCGGTGGATGAGGTCATGTCCCATAGGGACATTTCGTCGGTAGCCAAGATATGAATTCCGGACAGTATCGTTCCGTAGGAACGTCTGGTGGGTTATAAAATAAAACATGATAGTATTATATATCCTCTTTTTTGTATTGTTTGTGTACCTGGCCGCAGGCACCCTCTACCTGTTGGTACTGGCTATTGCCGGTCGTTTCGGGCGTCTCCCCAACCTCGAAGGCCCCGCAGAAAGCAAAAAAAGAATAGCGGTTATCATCCCCTCTTATAAAGAAGACAATATTATCGTTCATACGGCAATGGAAGCCGCCCGGCACAACTATCCCGCCGGCTTTTTCCAGGTCCTCGTAGTGGCCGATAAGCTGCAGCCCGAAACGGTAGCCGCCCTGCGGCAGGTACCCGTGCAGGTGCTGGAAGTAGACGCCAATATGAAATCCCGGTCGATCAATGCCGCCTTCGGCCTGCTCAATGCCGCCGATTTCGATATTGCCATGATCCTCGACGCCGATAACATCATGGAGGAGGGCTGCCTGGAAAAAGTGAATGCGGCTTTTGTCAAAGGCGGCAAAGCCCTCCAATGTCATCGCACCGCCAAAAACCAGCATACCCCCGTAGCGGTGCTGGACGCTATCAGCGAAGAAATCAACATTAACCTTTTCCGCCGGGGGCCGGCCGTGCTGCATATCTCCGCCGCACCCATCGGTTCGGGCATGGCCTTCGAATTTGACCTGCTCAAGACCATTTTTAGCCTCGATGATATATTGAACAATCCCGGCGAAGACAGGGAGATCGATATCCAGTTGATGAAACGGGGCATACCCATGCAGTTTATAAACGACGCCTATGTGTATGACGAGAAGGTAGCCAGTGCGGGAGTCTTTGAAAAACAACGTGTTCGGTGGCTGGAAGCCCAGGTAAACCATATCCGGCGTTTTGCCCACGACGATATGAAAGACTGCCCCCGAACTGCCGTCTACTACAACAAGTATTTCCAGAACCTGCTGCTGCCCCGCCTGCTGTTTATCATGGTCTTTGGCCTGCTGGCCGGCCTGCTCCTGGTCCAGTGGCTTGGCGGCATACATTTTATGAGCCCCCCGGCGCCCTGGTGGCTGGGCCTGATGATAACCTATGCCGCCGTTTTGTTCGTCTCCGTTCCCCGGCGCTTTTACAACCCGGCAACATTAAACGCTGTTCTCCATATTCCCTCCCTGATGTGGGCCATGGTAAAGGCTTTGCTAAAAATAAAAGCCGGGCGCAAAGAATTTCTCCATACTCCAAAGTCATACACTTCAAAATAGTATAAACTACTTTTTTTAATAATACAAGGATTTTCCTTCCATTTTTTCCACATTGGATTTTTTTATTTGTTTTTGGTCTTTATTTTGCTGCATCCCGCTGATTCCCACCCTGTGAAATGATTTCCTCTGCCTGCCACAAATATTCCGAAGTAATTTAATTTCAATTTGAACGTTATTTAAACTGCTTACAGATGCGTGAGGCAAGATTAATGGTAAGGACTGCTGAAAGGCATTCCCTTGAGAGAGCACTTTATGATCCGTTACCTTTCGTAAATCCGACCCAAATGAAAACCAAACTGTACACCCTTAAAGGGCTGGTACTGTGCGTGTTTGTATTTCTGATTTCGAGCACAGTTATCGGTCAACAGGTTGCAAAAACAATCCCCTATGCCGGGTCACCCACCGGTATTATTGGATTCCTTCAGTTTACCCCATCCGATTATGGTTCCCAAAAGCACCCCCTTATCATTTTTATGCATGGTATCGGGGAGAGGGGCAATGGTACTACTGATATCCAGAGTATTACCGACAACGGTATACCCAATCTGACTGCCCACGGGGCTACGATGC
Organism: Chitinophagaceae bacterium; assembly: GCA_036500065.1. Taxonomy (GTDB): domain Bacteria; phylum Bacteroidota; class Bacteroidia; order Chitinophagales; family Chitinophagaceae; genus JACMLD01. The sequence goes on from DASYCT010000027.1 coordinate 10,394, forward strand.
GGTTTACCGTGGGAGGAGTGACTTCGTCTTTCGTCGTGCTCTGTCCCCAGTTGGACCCTTCCTTGGGCGCATGGCCCTCCTGGTATGTACAACAATTGATTATCTACGCCAAAGCCAATCTATCGATTGATACCAACCGCATTTATGTGACTGGTCTTAGTCTTGGCGGCGGCGGTGTATGGACATACGCTTTTGAAAGCTATGCAAATGCGGCGCAGGTAGCGGCTATCGCACCCGCGTCCGGTACCGACTATGGTAATGACCCCAATGCCTGCGCTTCGGCCGGGGCTGCCAATCTTCCCATCTGGGCTTTTCACTCTATGAACGATGGTACGGTGCCGGTAGGCGCCCTCCAGCACGTTATGTTGACGCTCAATATCGGTTGCGGCGGTTATACCCCGGCGCCACGTTACACCTATTATGTAACCGGGGATCACGCCGGCGCCTGGAATAATGCGTATGATACCGGCCATATCACCCGGGCGGTCGACAGCAGCCAGGTGAAAGCGGGCGCGAGCACCAATGTCAATTTTACCGCCAATCCCAATCTATACGAATGGTTCCTGATGCACACCCGGGCTTCCAGTTCGGGCAACACACCGCCGACGGTGAGCGCGGGTAGCACTCAAACGATAACGCTTCCCACGGCCTCTGCTACGTTGAGCGGTACCGCGGCAGGTACCAACGGTGCCACGATCAGCACGTATGCGTGGACCCAGTTAAGCGGTCCTTCTACTGCTGGTATTTCAAGTCCCGGCACGATCGGGACAAATGTTACCGGCCTCGTTGCCGGTAGTTATGTTTTTACCCTTACCGTGACCGACAATCACGGTCTGACCAATAGTTCCAATGTTACCGTGAACGTGAACCCGGCCAACACACCGCCGACGGTGAGTGCGGGCAGCACCCAAACGATTACCCTGCCCACGAACTCCGCTGCATTGAGCGGTACGGCGGCGGGTACCAACGGTGCCACGATCAGCACGTATGCGTGGACCCAGTTAAGCGGTCCTTCTACGGCCGGTATCTCGAGCCCCGCTGTGATCGGAACAAACGTCACCGGCCTGGTTGCAGGCTCCTATGTTTTTACGCTTACCGTGAAAGACAACCACGGTTTGACCAATAGTGCCAATGTTACCGTGAACGTGAACCCGGCGGCCAACACGCCGCCGACGGTGAGCGCGGGCAGCACCCAAACGATTACCCTGCCCACCAGCTCCGCTGCATTGGGCGGTACGGCAGCAGGTACCAACGGTGCCACCATTAGCACGTATGGCTGGACCCAGTTAAGCGGTCCTTCCACGGCCGGTATGTCAAGCCCCGGCCTGGTTGGAACAAACGTCACTGGCTTAATCGCGGGCTCCTACAGTTTTACGCTTACCGTGACGGACAATCACGGTCTGACCAATAGTTCCAATGTTACCGTGACT
>DASYCT010000028.1:0-22291 GCA_036500065.1 Chitinophagaceae bacterium
AAGCTGATGGATATATACAGTCCCGAACTGGCGACCGCGCAGCAAAACCTGCTGTTTCTCCTGCAAAACGACGCGGGGAATGCTTCCTTTATACAATCGGCAAAGGAAAAGCTATTGTTACTTGGCATGAGCAGTGAGCAATTGCAACAGGTGATCCGCTCGCGGGAGGCCGCCCTGTCTGTTATCATTTACAGCCCCCTCGATGGTCATATCCACGATGCACTCAACATGGAAGCGATGATGCCTGCTTCTTCGCAGGAGTCCCTGCTGACGAGGGAACTGATGCTGAAGGAAGGTATGTATGTGCAAAAAGGACAGGCCGTGCTAACGGTGATGAATCCGCGGCGGCTATGGGTGGTACTGAATATTTATGGTGATGACCAGGGCCTGGTTAAAACAGGCGACCCGGTGCATATCGTATCGGAAGCCATGCCCGGTATGGATTTCAATGCAAAGATTGATTTTATCGAGCCTTTCTACCGCGAGGGCAGCAAAACCCTGGCCGCAAGGGTATATTTTGAAAACCATTCCATGATGATGCCGGTAGGCAGCCAGGTAAGGGCTGGCATTTCCGTCCGACCCCTGAAGGCGGACTGGCTGCCGGAAGACGCTGTTCTTTCACTCGGGATAAACAGGGTCGTGTTTAAGAGAACGGGCGCAGCATTCAAGGCTGTTAAAGTGGAAACAGGAAGTCTCGCCGGAAATAACATCCAAATCACCGGCGGCCTTGGGCCGCAGGATACCGTTGCCGCCAACGCACAGTTTTTAATAGACAGCGAAAGTTTTATAAAAGTAAACGAATGATCATGCGCTATTTTCTTATAATGACGATGATGGCCTGCCTGTTTGTTGGCTGCAAAGCCAAAAAAAGCAATCCGCCTGTTGCTGCGGCCGTGCATCATTCGATGAATGAAATAGAGCTAAGCGACCAGCAGGTCCAATTGGGAAATATTGTTGTCGACACTATCAGCGACAGGGCAATGGGCGACGAGGTGTTGCTGAACGCCACGCTGAACTTCGACCAGCAAAAAACAAGTTCCGTCAGCGCAAGAGTGGGTGGGAGGATCGAACACCTGTATTTTAAAAACGCGGGCGACTATGTAACCAAAGGAGCGAAGCTCTTTGATTTATACAGCGAAGAATTGAACAACGCCAAACAGGAATACCTGCTGGCGCTGGAAAAACAGCAAACGCTGGACAATCCCCAAATAGATTTTGCGCAACTGGTGCAGGCAGCGAGGAACAAGCTCCTGCTCTGGGGAATGAGTGAGGCGCAGGTCACCGAACTGGCCAAAAGCAAACGGGCAGGTTCCACCACTTCTTTTTATAGTAACGAAGCAGGGTTTATTACCGGCCTGGATATAAAGGAAGGGGATTATGTTGCAGAGGGCGGCACGGTGTTGCGGCTGGCCGATCTTTCCGTGCTGTGGGCGGAAGCGCAGGTATATGCTTCGCAATTATCCTTTATTGATCTAAAGAGCGAGGCGCTGGTGCGTTTCCCGGGTTTGCCCGGGTTGCTGCTGAAAGGCAGGATTGAATTTGTAAACCCGGAAATCAGCCCGGGCAGCCGGATCAACCTGGTACGCGTGAGCCTGCCGAATACGGGCGGCCTGTTAAAGCCCGGTATGCAGGCCACGGTAACGCTCGAAAGCCCGAAATACAAGGGTCTATCGCTGCCGGTGGAGGCTGTTCTGCGGGACAGCCGCGGGGCGTTGGTATGGACCGCCACGGGCATCAATACATTTCAATATAAAATGGTAGCCACCGGCGTAGAAGACAATGATCGGATAGAAATCAAATCGGGGCTCGAGCCCGGCGACAGGGTAGTGGTGAGCGGGGCGTATTTGCTGAACAGCGAGTTTATCTTCAGGAACGGCATTTCTCCGCGGTAAACGGGCCACTCGTAGTTTTACGAAAAAAATCGGGTACTAATAACAAATATATTTTGATTTATAAGTGATTACTAGAGAGTGGTTGGTTTATTTTCTATTTTGTACATACGTATCTGAAAACTGTATATAACGTACCCGAAAACTCTTATGTGGAAAAACTTTCGGTTGATTTTCATCAACAACAACGGCATGAATGCTAATAATTTCATGCTTAGTAAGTTTACTTAACAAGGAATGTTAAGATTACGTTAGAAACCCTGTTGAAAACAATCTGATTTTGGCCGGCAATTTGCATAGGAGGTTTACTAAATGAAAACCTATTGATGTACCGAGTTCAGAGAGCCGAAATCGATTAATATCCGTACCATGAAGACCCAATATCAAAAAGCCAGCATTGGCTTTATCCCACTATTCGTGGCCTTAATGGCCTTTAATGCCCTGCCGTCAGCAGCGCAGGGCAAGCGTGTGTCTGTCGGCACCGGCAGCGGTTCGATAGAATATCCCACCGCCCAGGCTACCCTCAATTTACAGGACGGTGATACCCTTGTTATCAACGGGGGAACTTACCAGGACATGAACATAAGCAACATTACCGCCAGTCCCGGTAAGCGTATTTATGTCATCAACAACGGCCTGGTGGAAATCACCCAAAGCTGGGGCGCTTTCAACTTCTCCTATCTTACCAATGTGACCATCGAAGGCGACGGTACGCCCGGCATTCCTTACGGGTTTTATATCCATGATGTGGGCTGGCGCGCCATGCTTATCCCGGGACGGTTGACGAGCACGTACCTGAGCTATTTCCGGATAGAAAACATACCGGATTACGGCATATACATGATTGATACCAGTCTTGTTTATACCGGCAACAACAGCGGGCTGTTCTATGATCTCAAATTCCTGAATTTCAAGATTTACAATATCGCGCAAACGCCTTTCCAGCTCGGCGACTGGAGCCATAACTATGAAACGGGGCTGGTAAGCATGATCCGTAAGATAGAAATCGCTTATTGCGATATCGAGCAGGTTCCCGGCAACGGCGAAATCATTCACCTGAACAAAACGGTCAATGCCAATGTGCACCATAACATCATCCTGCACACGGGGATGAACGATACCCGGCATACGGGGATCGTGTACTTGCGCGGTAATGGCGATGTGCACCATAATTATATATCTGATCACTGGGGCAATGCCTGTCGCGGGCAGGGCTTTGGACTGGATAGCATCGGCACGATTAACTTTTACAACAACGTGGTGTTGAATTCCAACAAATATTCCGCCATGGAATGTAATTCGTTTGACGGCGATATCAACAATTCGCCGTACACCCGTGTTTGTAATTATAAAATGTACAATAATACCGTCGGCAACGCCGGTCCCGGTGATTGGCAGGCGCACATGGCCGAAACCTATAATGCTTTTGGCGGCACCATAGAAATAAAGAATAACCTGGGTTTTAATATTCAAAAGGGACTGCCCTACGATCCCACGTATAACTATATTTATTACCAGTTGAACGTTACGATACCCGATACGGCCAATAACCTGTACAATGCCTCTTATGTGCCGCTTGGACTGGTGAACGATAGCAGTTGCCTGCTGAACGTCAATTCGCCGGCCATCGACAAGGGACAGAATTTTGGCTTTATCACCGACGATATCGATGGGGTGCCGCGTCCGCAGAACGGCATCTTTGATATCGGTGCGCATGAATACAAAAGCGGCGTCATTTACCCGGTATCCAATGCCGGTACAAATATTAATCTTGTACTTCCGGCCGATTCCACCGTACTAAACGGCTCGGCTTCCTACAATCCCGGGGGCGGTGTGCTGCAGTATGCCTGGTCGGTAGTGTCGGGGCCTTCTACCTTTTTTTTTGCCGGTGATACCACCGCTACGCCCACATTCAGCCAGTTAGTCGTGGGAACATACCAGGTAAAACTGGTAGTGACCAACAGTAGTGGCCTGACCAATAACAGTACCATCACCGTTACCGTCAATGCAACAACACCACCGCCGGTGGCCAATGCCGGCAGTGATATGACCATTACCCTGCCGGTCAACAGCGCCACGCCCGATGGCAGCGCTTCTTCCAATCCTACCGGGGGCTCCGTCAGCTATGCCTGGTCGCAGATTGCCGGTCCTTCGGCCGCTACGATGACCGGGACCACGGCCGCGGAACCCGTTGTCAGCAACCTGGTGCAGGGTATCTACCAGTTTCAACTCACGGTGACCAATATTTCGGGTATCTCTGCCAGCGATACCATGCTGGTGACGGTCAACCCGGCTCCGCCTCCCGGCAGCCTTCCGCCCGTTGCCAATGCAGGGGTGTCGGTTACCATCACATTGCCCACCAATTCCGTTACGCTGGACGGAAGCGCTTCTTATGAACCCGGAGGAGGTGCGCTGACCTACGCCTGGTCAGTCGTGTCGGGGCCTTCGACGTACACGCTTAACAGCGGCACCTCGGCGAACCCTACGCTTACGGGCCTTGTAGCCGGTTCTTATATAATCAATTTAACCGTTACCAATACCACGGGACTTACCAACAGCAGTATTGTGGAAGTAACCGTCAACCCGGTTGTCAAATCGCCCTCGCCGCCGGTAGCCATCCCGGGGGCGGACACTACGGTCAGCTTCCCCAATGGATATGCGGTGCTCAACGGCTCGGCTTCCTATGCGGTTGGCGGCGCGGCTATTGTATCGTATGCATGGGCGCAGGTATCGGGTCCGAGTAATGCGCTGATCAATAATAAAACTTCCCCTATCAGCGCACCCATCAAGGTGCAACCGGGTGATTATATTTTTCAATTGACCGTGACCGATAATAACGGGCTTAGTGCTAGCGCGCAGGTAAAAGTAAGCGTCATCAATACCTTCCGTCTCGATAATAACAAGACGATCAACGTGTATCCCAATCCCTGCACGACCCAGTTGAACCTGCATATCAGCAGTGACACTACGGGCACGATGCTGGTGAAGGTCAGCAATGCGGCAGGCGCAGTGGTGTTCATGCAGGAATCCGAAAAACCATCGTCGCAGGTGGACCTTCCGATCCCTGTAAGCGGGTTGGCCGCGGGAGCCTATATAGTTGAAGTGGTGATAGGCAAACAATTGCAACTGCTCACCCGGTTCGTAAAGCAATAAACCAATAACAAACCATATTCCATGCCCCGCCGGATCAATTTCCGGCGGGGCTTTTTCATCCAATCATCCTCTCCCTGCGTCGTTTTTCACAATTCAGCTTATCTTGTTTGGACGAATACCGTATTTTCCTGCCTTCTTTTTAAACAGCCAAAACCAACCAGCATGAGAAAATCCCTCTTCTTCCTGTTACTGCTTTCGTATTCCTATACCCTGCTGGCGCAGGACGATAAACCCGATGCGGCCATGGTGGCTAAGATCCGCGCGGAAGGCCTCGGCCATTCACAGGTTATGGACATCGCCTTTCATCTTACCGATGCCAGTGGCCCGCGCCTGATGGGTTCCCCCGGCTTTTTCCGTGCCGCCAATTGGGCGAAGGCCAAACTCGGGGAGTGGGGCCTGGCTGGTTCCACGCTCGAACCCTGGGGCGTTTTTGGCAAAGGATGGGAATTACAAAAATCGTATGTAGCCCTTACCGCTCCTTATTATAAACCACTGATTGCATTTCCCAAAGCATGGTGCAGCGGCACCAACGGCCTGCAATCGGCCGCCCTCATGATTGTAGAGGCGAAGGATTCCACCGAATTAATGGGATTGACGGGAAAGCTAAAGGGGAAAATCCTGCTCCTGCCGCGCACCGATACACTGATTCCTACCTATAAACCGGATGGGGTAAGATACACCGAAAGTGAACTGGCTGAAATGGCGGCTTACCAGCCGGCTCCCCGTGACACGGCCAATCGTCGCGGCGGCGGCAGGCGTGGCCAGTTTGGTGCACTCGCTTTTCAAAATACCTTAAAGGAATTCGCGAAGAAAGAAGGCGCGCTTGCCGTATTCAGTGCCACCACCCGCGGGTTTGATGGCACCGTGTTCGTGCAGGGCGGCGGTTCCTATGCAGTAGGCGCACCGGAAAACTTCCTTGACATCGTACTCACCTACGAAGATTATATGACCCTGTACCGTCTTGCAAAAGCCGGTATGCCGGTGCAACTGGACATGGACATCAAAACAAGGTTCCTGGCCGACGATCCCAAAGGTTATAACGTGGTAGCGGAAATAAAAGGAACGGATAAAAAGCTGAAAGACGAACTGGTGATGATTGGCGGCCACCTCGATTCCTGGCATGGCGCCACGGGAGCCACCGACAACGCGGCTGGTTGTGCCGTGATGCTGGAAGCCATCCGCATCCTGAAAACCCTCGGCGTTCAACCCCGCCGCACCATCCGCATCGCCTTGTGGAGCGGCGAAGAAGAGGGGCTGCTCGGTTCCCGCAATTATGTGCGCAATCATTTCACGGACACGGCTACCCGGCGCTACAATGCGGCCGGAGATAAGTTATCGGTCTATTTCAACCTCGACAACGGCAGCGGCAAAATACGCGGTATCTATACCCAGGGCAACGAACTGGTCAAACCCCTGTTTGCCCAATGGTTCGAGCCGTTCAAAGACCTGGGCGCGTCGACCATCACGCTCCGCAACACCGGCGGCACCGACCATCTTTCATTTGACGGCATCGGCCTCGCCGGCTTCCAGTTCATACAGGACCCCATCGAATACGAAACCCGTACGCACCATAGCAATATGGACGCTTACGATCACCTGCAGCCCGATGATTTAAAACAGGCGGCCACCATTGTAGCATCCTTTGTGTACAACGCCGCGATGCGCGAAGAAAAAGTACCCAGGAAACCGGCCACTGCTCAAGCACCGGGAAGGAGATTTTGAGGAAGCTGTGAGCCACGAGCTTCGAGGCGGGTTTTCACGTCCCATCGGGACGTTTGGCAGGTAGCAACGAAAGACCAATATATATCTTCCAGCCCCGGCAGGGCGGTATGTGAACAACCCATATACCGCTTCTCCGGGGTTCTTTGTTTATGACAGGCGTGCATACCCCAGCGTTTCAATCTCGCTGATATCCTTTATTAAATGGGTTTTCCCGTTTGCCAGCACATAAAGAGTATCACTGATATCAATCACGTGCTCGTATAAATGATCCGTGATCAACAACCCCTTGTGCTGTTTTTCTTCTTTCAGCATTTCCTTTACCTGTTCTACCTGCAGAGGACTTAAATGCGAAAACGGCTCATCCAGCAGGGCAAAACAGGACTCCGATTTTACAATCACATAAATTTCCACCAGCCGGCGTTCCCCGCCTGAAAGGGTTTTTATGGAAGCGTTGTACTTTGCCCGGAATTCGGGAAATGTTTTTTCAAACGTCCTGTAATCCAGGCTGAAATCGGAGAATATTCTTTTCAGCGACAGGCGCGAAGGAATAAAATTAAACTGGGTCAGCAATAATAACAGCTCCGGCCGCTTATAGGCGTGGAATACCGGCTGCCGATCGAAGCGTACCGATTTACTGCCTGCCTCAAGGGTGCCGTAAATAACATTCATCAGGCTGGTTTTGCCCTGCCCGTTGCGTCCCAGCAGGCCGGTGATTTTGGCTGTTTCGCATTTCAGGTAAATATCGGAGAGGATGGGCCTCCCATCAAATTCCAGTTGAATGCCATCTGCTTCGAGTGAGTGATTCATATAAGCCCGGGTATCTTTGTAAGCAGAAAGATATACAAAACAATATCAAACCCAAGCGTGGTGCTCCATAAAATAACGTTAGAAATTCCCAGGTTCCGATAGTAATAGAATTCTTTCTTTTTATACGAGTTGATAAAGTAAAACACCAGCCCGAGCGTGGCCGCTTTCAGCCAGAGCAGGGGCACCAGGATATGCGGGCCATATTCCCGGAATAAAAAGACGCAACAAAGTGTAATAAGAAATGTAGCCGGGAAAAAGCTGCGGTAGAAGCCAATGATTAATCGTATTGTCTTAATGTATTTCATTCCTTTTTATCATAACGGAACCGGACCGCGGCGCTTTTCTGCAGGCTGGAACTTAGGTATAGTTCGTATTTTTTTGTTCCGGCAGTGACGACCAGCAAGGCCGTATTGGGCGGAATGGAACCAAGATTGTCCGCATACATCACCAGTTCATAATCGGTTCCGGGAAATGCGTTTACATACATCGTCAGCGGCTTCGCGGTGAGCATTTTTTTATACAGCAGTAATTTATTGTTCAGCAACACCGTCACCGTGTCATTGTCTATTTCGGCATCGTCGTACAGGTCGAGGCGGATAAGGGAGGTATCTACCCTGAGCGTTTCCACGATCTTTTTCTCCCGTGGCTTTAGCGCCATGGTTTCCTGCAGGGCCGTAAGCTCAGGCGATTGCTCTATGTCGACCGCGAAATCTGATTTCGCCGCCCTTTTCAAAGAAACCTTGTAAGAGGGACAGACATTGTTGTTGCCATACTCGCGCGCTTTGCATTCGCCGGTCAGTATTTCCTCGTTCCCTACTTTGGTCCAGGTAAGATCATACGTTTTGATACAGGGTACGCACATCATGGGGATCTTCGAATCCATCAGCGTGTTTTCAATGATCACCATCCGTTTGGAATTGGTATTGTAGCGGCCGCTGAAATCAAACTTTACATAGCGGGCTATATCATAATAATCAAATGCCCTGCCGTTTAGTGAATTGGCGGAAGCGGTGTAATTGATCTGCAATTCGATGTTGTATTCGCTGTAGCAACCGCCGGGGTCCTGCAACAGTTTTCCCTTCCAGATGCCATTGAGATCCTGGGCAGGAGCGTGAAAAACCAGCAGTAGCAGTGCTATAAAAAGGGAATTGTGCATGGAGATGAATAAGACAACAATTTATTCTTTTGGACCCGGACGCCGATCATCAAACAGGATGAGCGGCAGCATTAATGCGGCTTCTCGTATTTGAAAATAACCACGGCGTTTTTCTGCTCCGTGGATGCAATGCGTACCTCGTATTCCTTATCGCCTACTTTTACTACCATCAGGGAAGTATTGGGGGGAATATCACCCAGATTGTCGGCCACCATCACGAGTTCGTGGTAATCATTGTCGGCATCCATTTTAAACTTTACGGTAATAGGGGTGGCTCTCAGCATCTCGTGGTTGACAATGTTCTTTTTGTCAAGAAATACCGATACGGTATCGTGGTCGATGGTGCCGTTGTCGTAAATATCGATGGTAATTTCATTGGTATTGACCACGATGGTCTGTATCACTTCATTCTCACGATTCTTCAATACGGGCGGGACAAAAACGGGTTCTTTTGGTTTGAGAAAAGCATCTTTTTTATCCGGCTCCACATGGGCGGTCAATGGCTCGGTTTTTATTTCGACGGGAGCGGTTTTCACCTCCTGTTTTTGCGTGGGGGCGGTGTTGGTTTTGGGTTTGGCTTTAACGGTTGCCGTGGTAGCGTGTTTGGTGACCGGTTTTACCGGCGGTTTGGTTTTGGTCACAGGTTTTGAAACGGGTTTATTGTTTTTGGCAATAGCGGTATTGGATGAATTGGTATGCGGCGGGACGGGTTTGTTGCGGATAGCGTTCAGTTTTTCTTTTTCCCGTTCGCGCCTTGCCAGGAAGGGTTCCTTATAAAAATCAGAGGTGTTTACGCGTTGCAGGAAAACAGTGCCGCGATCACAAAACGCCGAATCCGTTTCGCGGTAGCTGCTGTACCTGCCTTCGAGAAATTCTTCATCGCCGTTTTTGCTGTATTGCAACATGCAGACCATCCAGCAGGCATAGCTGTCGGGCGACATTTTCAGTTCGAGCAGCCGCAACTCCTGGAGCATCACTTTGCCGGTAGCCGGGTTGATGGTCCCGTTGGCGCTGGCCTTGCCATAAAAAACGGTGCTTTTATACGAATAGGTGACCCCGTTGAAACTTTTATTGTGCTGGTCCAGTTGTATTTCGTATTTGTATTTGTCCTCGACGTTGAACAAATCCATCATCTTTTTATCGGAAGAAATAAAAGAGCCTCTCCAGATGCCGCTGATATCCTGGGCGCTCCCTGCAAGACTTAGTAAGGAAAGGAATAAAAGTGTAAAGATTCTCCTCATAGTGGCAAATTACGTAAACTTCAGCTACCGGCCCCGGGGTGCAGGCTGCAAGCAGTATGGGTTTTTAGATTGCAACCCGGGTCATGGGAAGCCCTCGCTGCAATTTCACTTAATTCAAACCCTTTATCTCCCAAGACTTCGTTAAATTTGCAGTCCGAAAACAGGACAGCGACACGTATGATTAAAATTACATTACCGGACGGATCTATAAAAGAATACCCGGAAGGAACTACCGCGATGGATGTAGGCAAATCCATCAGCGAGGGATTGGCACGAAAAGTATTGGCCGCCGAGGTAAACGGCCAGGTATGGGACGCTACGCGCCCCCTGCCAAAAGAAGCCACGCTTAAATTGCTGACCTGGAACGATACCGAAGGTAAATCCACGTTCTGGCATTCTTCCGCCCACCTCATGGCCGAGGCGGTCGAAAGCCTGTTCCCCGGCGTCAAATTCTGGGTGGGGCCCCCGCTGGAAAACGGCTTTTACTACGATATGGACCTCGGCGACCGCAAGCTGAGCGAAGAGGACCTGTTAAGGCTGGAAAAGAAAATGAACGAGCTGGCGAAGCAAAACAACCCCTTTATCCGCAAGGAAATCGGCAAGGACGAGGCCGTCAAATATTTCAGCGACAAGGGCGATGAATATAAACTGGACCTGCTCGGCAACCTGAAGGACGGCGAAATCACGTTTTATACGCAGGGCGGTTTTACCGATCTCTGCCGCGGGCCCCATATACCTGCGACAGGCGTTATTAAAGCCATCAAGCTCACCAATATCGCCGGCGCTTACTGGAAGGGTAACGAAAAGAACAAGATGCTGACCCGCCTGTACGGCATCACCTTTCCCGCGCAGAAGGAGCTGGACGAATACCTGCTCATGCTGGAAGAAGCGAAGAAACGCGACCACCGTAAGCTGGGCAAGGAACTGGGCATCTTTACCATGGACGATGACGTAGGTCCCGGCCTGCCGCTCTGGATGCCCAATGGCACCATCATCATCGAAGAGCTGGAAAACCTGGCCAAGGAAACCGAGCTGGCGGCAGGGTATAAACGGGTGCTTACCCCCCATATCGCCAAGGAAAGCATGTACCTGACCAGCGGCCACCTGCCGTATTACAAGGAAAGCATGTTCCCGCCGATGGAGCTGGACGGGGTTAAATACTACCTCAAGGCCATGAACTGCCCGCACCACCACAAGATTTTTGCGGCGGAACCCCGGAGCTATAAGGACATGCCCCTTCGCCTGGCCGAATATGGCACCTGCTACCGCTACGAGCAGAGCGGGGAACTGTTTGGCCTGATGCGCGTGCGTTGTCTCCACATGAACGACGCCCATATTTACTGTACGAAGGAGCAGTTTGCGGCAGAATTCCGGGCGGTAAACGATATGTATATCAAGTACTTCAAGATTTTTGGTATAGATAAATACGTGATGCGCCTGAGCCTCCACGACCCGGCCAAACTGGGACAGAAGTACATCAACGAGCCCGAACTCTGGCTGGAAACAGAAGCCATGGTGCGGCAGGTACTAATTGAGTCGAATATTCCGTTTGTAGAGGTACCCGACGAAGGCGCTTTTTACGGGCCCAAAATCGATGTGCAGATATGGAGCATTATCGGGCGTGAATTTACCCTGGCTACCAACCAGGTGGACTTTGCCCAGGGAAGGCGGTTTAAGCTGGAATTTACGGGCCGGGACAATGCGCCGGAAACCCCGCTGATCATCCACCGGGCGCCCCTCGGCACGCACGAGCGGTTTATCGGGTTCCTGCTGGAGCATTATGCAGGCAAATTCCCGCTTTGGCTGGCCCCCGTGCAGGTTAAAGTGCTGCCTATCAGCGATAAGTTCCTCCCGTACGCACAAAGTATTTCAGAAAAGCTGAAAAAATCAGATATTCGTGGAGAGGTTGACGACCGGAACGAAAAGATAGGCAAGAAGATACGCGATACGGAATTGATGAAAGTGCCGTACATGCTGGTAGTAGGAGAAAAGGAAATGAATGAAGGGAAAGTAGCAGTCAGGAGACAGGGAAAAGGAGATACCGGCGTCAAAAGCATCGAGGATTTCATCGCGGAAGCAGTAACGGAAATCAGTGAACGGAGAGCTGAATAGTATATAACAAAACTCTATTTTTAAATTAAAATTTGTAAATGGCATTTCCACCCAGACCGCCCAGGCCACCGAGGGGCGCTTTTAATCCACGGTTCAGAAAAGAGCAACAACAGGAGCATCGTACCAACCAGATGATTCGCGTACCACAGGTAAGATTGGTTGGTGACAACGTAGAAGTGGGCGTTTATTCCACGCAGGAAGCATTGCGCATGGCGCAGGATCAGCAACTGGACCTGGTAGAGATTTCACCGCAGGCCGATCCTCCTGTCTGTAAGATTATCGATTACAACAAATTCCTATACGAGAAGAAGAAGAAAGAGAAGGAAATGAAGGCCAACAGCAAGGTCTCCGAAGTAAAGGAGATCCGCTTTACGCCCAATACCGATGAACACGATTTCAACTTCAAGGCCAAGCATGCCGAAAACTTCCTGAAAGAAGGCAATAAGGTAAAAGCGTATGTGCAGTTCAAAGGACGCGCTATCCAGTTCAAGGAACGCGGAGAGTTGCTCATCCTCAAATTTGCCGAGCGTCTTGCCGAATTCGGTACGCTGGAAGGACTGCCCAAAATGGAAGGCAAGCGTATGCTGGCCATCTGGGCGCCGAAAGGACAGAAGAAGAAGACAGATAAAGAGAAGCCGAAGGACAAGTAATTAATATGAAAATGTGGCAAATGTGAGCCGCATAATTCTTACATTGAAAAAGCAGCGTGTGAACGCTGCTTTTTTATTATCTTACTTTTATGGATATCGATGATCTGCGGGCCATCTGCCTGGCCCTTCCGGCCACGGAAGAAGAAGTAAAATGGGACACCGTGTTGTGTTTTATGGTAGCAAGAAAAATCTTTTGCCTCGTGGGACTGGACACGCCAACCCCGCGTCCGGGCTTCAAGACAACCGAAGAAGTATTCGAAGAACTGGTCCAGTCGGAAGCCTTTATCCCCGCGCCTCATCTCGGTCATGCAAAATGGGTACAGCTCACCGATAGCAGCCGCGTAAGCCGCAAAGAACTTCAGCAGCATATACAGCAATCGTACGAACTGGTAAAAGCAAAACTGACAAAGAAGGTGAAAGCCGAATGGAAACTGGATGCGTAAGTTATCCCCGTATTAAATCGTATTTAATATCTCTCTATTAACATTTCATTTTTATTTCCCTGCTGTACCTTTTCAATAAAAATGAAAACAATTACACCTATCCTTTTATTGCTGGCGCTTTCTTTTTCTTCCATCGCGCAGACACAAAAAATAGCTGTTTTTTGCAGGCTTTTCGACAACGGGAAAGCCGATTATGGAAACCTGGTTGCCTTGCTGCCGCTGGTAGTCACCGATAGCGTAAAGAATTCGCTGTTGGTCGATCCACGGAAGGATTACCACATGAACAACCTTTCGGACGCTTATATGCTGATGACGATGAACGGGTGGAAACTGGTTGCTCCCAATGTGGATATAAACGGGTACGGTGGCGGCGTATCATCGGGCACCTATTTCCTGCTGACAAAAGATATTTACACGGATGACAAAGGGAAGGCAATATTTATGCAACGGTTAAAGACCGTCTACGGAGATTAATGTGAGGAGGTGATAATGTGGAAAATGTGAAAATGAAGGCCGCGCAAACGCATTTCCACATCTTCCACATCTTCCACATTATCACATTTCAATGTATCCGGTCTCCCCGGACCTCGGCGTCTTCCATCACACGGGCTTCGTATTGTAGCCATTCGTTCCAGCGGGTGCGGACCTTTTCTTTATCGATATAGGTTTCCGCCAGCCGGATGAATAAGGTATAATGCCCCGCTTCGCTTTCCATAAAACGGCGGTAGAAGTTGCGCATATAGGCATCGTTCAATCCTTCACTCAGCCGTTTGAAACGTTCACAGCTCCTTGCTTCGATCAACGCCATGGTAAGCAGTCTATCGAGCAGGCGATCATCGGGGTGGCCATCCTTGCGCTGGAAAGCCAGCAGTTTATTTACATAGGCGTCCTTGCGTTGCGGACCCAGTTCCAGGTTGCGTTTGGCGAGTTCGGCCAGCACCAGCCGGAAATGCCCCCATTCTTCGGTCACGATGGGAGCAAGTTCTTTTACGAGTTCTTCTTTGGCAGAATACCGTTGTACGAGGGATATGCAGGTGGAAGCGGCTTTTTGTTCGCACCAGGCATGGTCGGTCAGGATGGCTTCCATTGAAATACCCGCCAGGTCAACCCAGCGCGGATCGGTGGGCAGTTGCAGGCCCAATATATTCTTTGTGTCGGTCGACAATTCCATGATCAAATGTATGCTTAATCTTTCCGTTCTTTGCACCCGTCAACTATTCACATGCAAGAAGAATTTCTGTCCCGTAAGCTACAGGAACGCAGGGAGCAAAACGCGTATCGTCAATTGCGGCTGCCCGATGACCGGGTCGATTTTTATTCGAACGATTACCTGGGCATCGTCAGCAACCGGCTATTGCCGCCGCCCGGTAGCAGCTATGCTTCCGGCAGTACCGGTTCGAGATTGCTGGCCGGCAATTACCCGTTGATCGAAGAAACCGAACAGGAACTGGCGGCTTTTCATCACGCCGAAGCCGGTCTTATTTTTAATTCAGGTTATGATGCCAACAGCGGCCTGTTGAGCTGTGTGGCCCAGCGAGGCGACACGATCCTTTACGACTCCCTGTCACATGCTTCCATCCGTGACGGTGTGCGATTGAGTTTTGCGCAGGCTTTTTCGTTTCTTCACAATGACACCGAAGACCTGGCAAAAAAGCTGAAGATGGCGGTGGGGAATATTTTTGTCGTTACCGAATCCATCTTTTCCATGGATGGCGACCAGGCACCGCTGAAAGCCATCGCCGCGCTTTGCGAACAATACGGCGCCGGGCTGATCGTAGACGAGGCGCATGCTACGGGGGTGGTAGGAGAGCGGGGCGAGGGGCTGGTACAGCAACTCGGGCTGGAGCGATCCTGTTTCGCCCGCGTCCACACGTTTGGGAAAGCCGTGGGCTGTCATGGTGCGTTTATAGCCGGCAGTGAGCGGTTGCGCAATTACCTGATTAATTTCTCCCGTCCTTTTATATTTTCCACCGCCCTGCCCGAAATGGCGGTGCATGCCATCCGCGAGAGCTACCGCCTGTTTCCCGGCCTTGAGGCGGCCCGGCGGCAGTTGCAACAACTTGTGCAGCAATGGCAGCAGGCCCGGTTGCCCTACGAAGTATTGATTTCTTCCACCCCCATACAGGGTATTATCATACCGGGCAATGAAGCCGTCAAGAAAATGGCGGCCCGGCTCCACGAACAGCAGCTCGACGTGCGGCCTATTCTCTATCCCACGGTGCCCCGCGGCAAAGAACGCCTGCGCATCATCCTGCATGCCTTCAACACGCCCGGACAGATGGAACAACTCGTAAAACTATTGGGAAGCTAAAGCCCCATCGGGGCGGCAGGTAGGTAGCAAGGGAAGGCAAAAAAGTCACTCGCTCCGAAGAGTTTGCTCGGCCCCTGGAGGGGAAGCAGCATGTTGGTAACCTATCGTATATCCCGTTTAGAACAAAATGGTAAGCGAGAGTAAGGCAAGAACCACGCCTATCAGCCACCTTTTCTTTTCTTCGGTTTGGATAAAAATAATGGGTTTCATATGACTTCAGTTATTCAATAAGCAAGCAATAGGAATCCGGTCACTGTAAAGTTGAGACAGTTTTTTGATTTCAGCAATACAATTCTGTGGTATTACCTGTTTGTGGTAGGGAAAGGCGGAAGAAGATATCCACATTTCTGGATAAGCTCGTTTATTTACACCAGGCTGATAATAAGAAGGGCGATAAATAAAAACCCCAGTATCACTTTTTCTTTGCCATGTTGGTGTTTGTGGTTGTGTTTCATAAATAAAGCCTTTATTGTTTGACAAGGACTTGTACGGATTGTTTAACCCCGGTCAGCATATTCACATTTCGTTTACATTTGATATTTCCCGCTCTGTCAACCCTCCACTGTCCCCTGTAAACAGGTTTCCGGGAACCTTTTCCCCGGTTACACTTGTATTTTATAAAATTCCGTGCCACAAATAAAAATCAGTTAAATTCGGACATCGATTAACCCCGTTAAATTACCATATGAGGATTGTTCCTTTCATCATCTCTTCATTGGTCACTGTTAGCCTCGTGGTGGTGCTGGATACCCGCCTGGTATTGAAGGCCCCGCTGGGACAATTGCTAAGCCCCCAGCAGGGGGTCTGGCAGAATGCAGAACCTTCCGATCTGAATTACAACGAAGACCTTTCCTTTGCCGCGCTCAAGGGAAAAGGCGATGTGTATTTTGACGATCGCCTTGTGCCTCATGTATTTGCCGACAATGAAAACGATGCCTATTTTATCCAGGGCTTTCTTCATGCAAAATTCCGTCTCTGGCAGATGGAGTTTCAAACAAATGTAGCCGCGGGCAGGCTCTGCGAGATAATGGGGCAGCAGCTCGGCGATGTGGACCTGCTCAATAAGGTGGACCGTTATTTCCGTCGTCTCGGTATGGGCTATGCTGCCGAAAAGTCGCTGGTAATCATGGAAGCAGACCCTGCTACCAAAGCCATGTGCGATGCTTATACCGCCGGGGTCAACGCCTATATCAGCTCGCTGAACCAAAGCCAGTTGCCGCTGGAATACAAACTGCTCGGCTACCAGCCGGAAGCATGGACCAACCTGAAAACAGCCTTATTTATTAAATACATGGCGCTGGATCTCGCCGGCGCCGAAAACGATTTTGAATATACCGCCGCCCGCAACATATTGTCCCGGCTGGATTTTGAAAAGCTGAACCCCCTGCGGCCGGATTCGCTGGACCCCATCATCCCGAAAGATTCGGCATTTGTACCCACGATTAAGGTAAAAGCCCCGGCCAGTGCCGATTCGCTTTACTTCACCTATGGGAAGGATTCGTCTTCACTGCCCACCGAAGCCTATAAACCCGATAAATCCAACGGCAGCAATAACTGGGCGGTAAGCGGCCGAAAAACAAAAAGCGGTTACCCCATCCTGTGCAGCGATCCGCATCTTGGGCTCAACCTGCCTTCGCTCTGGTATGAAATGCAGATCGAAACACCTCAGTACAATGCCTATGGCGTTTCCTTTCCCTGCGCCCCCGGCATCGTGATTGGCTTCAACGATCACTGCGCCTTTGGCGTCACCAACGCCGGCCGCGATGTGCGCGATTATTATTCCATCCGGTTCAAGGATGATACGCATACTTCCTATTTGTACAACGGCGAATGGAAGACCACCGAATTCCGGTACGAGCACATAAAAATAAAAGGCAAGCCCGATTTTATCGACACGGTGGCCTATACCGTATGGGGTCCCGTGATGTTTGATAACAACTATAGCGGGGGAAGGACCAGAGACAGCGGCAATTATGCTGTGCGCTGGAAAGCCCATGACCCGAGCAATGAAATGAAGATGTTTTACCTGCTGGACCGGGCACAGAATTACAATGACTATCTCGAAGCCATTAAAAACCTGCATACCCCCGGTCAGAACTGCGCCTTTGCCTGTAAGGACGGCGATATTGCGATGTGGTGCCAGGGCGAATTTCCCGCCAAATGGCGAAGACAGGGTGATTTCATCATGCCCGGTACCGACAGCAGTTACCAATGGCAGGGGATGATACCACAGCAGGAAAATCCGCACATGGTCAACCCCGAACGCGGTTTCGTGAGCAGCGCCAATCAACTGCCCGTCGATACCAGCTATCCCTATTATATCGGCGGCTCGTTTCCCAACTACCGGGGCATCACCATCAACCGCCGCCTGGATAAGATGGAGGATATTACGCCGCAGGATATGATGCAACTGCAAACCGACAACTACAATGTATTTGCCGAAATGGCCCGGCCCGTATTGCTGAAGAACATGCCCGAAACAAAACTGAACGACGACGAAAGAAAATACTGGAATATTTTCAAGACATGGAACCTGCGCAGCGATACCGCTGAAAAAGGCCCTTCGGTTTTTGCGACCGTATGGGACAGCCTTGAGCAGGTGGTATGGAAAGACGAGGCGGACCTGACCCATTCCGCTTACTGGCCTTATGCCAGCACCTTACTGGAAGGCATTCTGCGGGATTCGGCCTATAAATACCTCGACAATATCAATACCCCGCAAAAGGAAACCCTGGCGGACGATCTGCTGGCCGCACTCAAAAAAGCCACGCCCGTTTTGAAGAAAGCGGACGATGATGGCCGGCTGGCATGGGCAAAGTTCAAAGCCACCAAAGTACAGCACCTGACCCGGCTCCCGGCATTGAGCCGCCTTGACCTACCCATCGGTGGCGGTGTACATATCATCAACGCCGCCAAGAAAGACCACGGGCCAAGCTGGCGTATGATCGTGTCGCTGACCCCGCAAACCGAAGCATACGGCGTTTATCCCGGCGGTCAAAGCGGCAATCCCGGTAGTAAATATTACGACACGTTTATCGACAGTTGGGCCAACGGCAGTTATTACCCGCTGTGGGTGATGAAAAAAGAGGAAGCGATGGACAAACGCGTAAAGTTTAAAATGAGTTTTAGCAAATAGACAAACTATCAACTATCTACTAAATATGAAATTCATCGTATCGCTCCTGCTCACGGCCCTTTTAAGCTTTGTGGCGGGGCTGTATATCAACTGGTGGAGTATTGCCCTTGCCGCTTTCATCGTGGCGCTTTGCATCCACCAGAAGCCCGGCAAAGCATTCCTCACCGGTTTCCTGGCCCTGTTCTTATTATGGGGCGGCCTTGCCTGGTGCATAGACAGCAGGAACGACAGCGTGCTTTCACACCGCATCGCACAGCTATTGCCGTTTGGCGGTTCTTCTTTTCTTATGATACTAGCCACCGGTCTGCTCGCGGCCCTGGTTGCCGGCTTTGCTTCCCTATCGGGCAGTTATTTGAGAAAAAGCAGGTAAGGCCCTCGGGAATGAGGGACACACTTGCTTAAAACCATCACATGAAAAAACAGCTACTCCTTTTTTCTTTCTTCTTACTTATATTTTCAATCGTTCGCGCGGGCCGTATCAGCGGCAAAGTCTCCGATGAGAAGGGGAACCCGCTTCCTTTTGCTTCGGTGTTTATAAAGGGAACCACGCTGGGCACAACGGCCAACAACCAGGGAGATTATTACCTCGACCTTGACCCCGGCACGTACACTATTCTCTGCCAATATGTAGGCTATGCCCGGCAGGAGAAAAAAATAACGGTGACATCCGGCAATATCGTGCTCAACTTTACGCTGTCGCTGCAACAGACCACCATGAAGGAAGTAGTCGTCCATGCCGGTGGCGAAGACCCTGCCTACGAAATCATCCGCCAGGCCATTAAAAAGAAAAAAGACTATGTGCAGCCCCTGGACTCCTTTACCTGCGAAGCCTATATCAAAGCACTGGTCAAAACCCGCAAAGTCCCCAACAAACTATTCGGGCAACCGCTCGAAGAGAGCGATAAAAAGGGGATGGGAATGGATTCGGCCGGCAAGGGGATTATCTATCTTTCCGAATCACTTACGAAGGTCGCGTACAAAAAACCCAATAAAATAAAGCTGGAAGTATTGTCGGGTCGTGAAAGCGGGTCGAATGGTTTTGGATTCAGCTTTCCCACTTTTATCAACTTTTACACCAACAATGTCACGATGCTGATCTCGCAGCTCAACCCGCGGGGATTCGTGTCGCCCATTGCCGATGGCGCGCTTAACTATTACCGCTACAAATACCTCGGCTCTTTTTTTGAAGACGGCAAGGAAGTGAACCAGGTTAAGGTGATCCCGCGCCGGAAATACGAACCGCTTTTCTCGGGCACGATCAATATCACGGAAGGCGACTGGCGCATCCACAGTCTCGACCTGGTCGTTACCAAAGAATCGCAACTCGAAATCATGGACACGATGCGCATCAGGCAAATCCATGTACCCATCGGCAACAACGTGTGGCAGATCAAGGACCAGACCCTGTATTTCACCGTTAATCTCCTTGGCTTCGAGGCGGTGGGAGATGTGCTCGACGTGTACAATAAATACGAAGTCGCCCCCTCGTTTAAAAAGAAATATTTCAACAACGTGATAATGGCCTACGACACGGCGGTCAATAAAAAGTCGAAGCAATACTGGGATTCCATCCGCCCCGTACAACTGGAGCCGGAGGAAGCCAACAACTATAAAATAAAAGACAGCATTTTCCAAAGCCAGCGGGATTCGGCCGGCTCCAAACATACCATTGATTCATTGCGCCACCGGCAGGGAAAGGTATCGGCAAAGAAAATATTGCGGGATGGCTTTACCCGTTCCAATTTCAACCCCGAGCACCCCGTGTCCTTCACCTGGCAGCCGGTATTCAAGGGCATTCAATACAATACGGTGGAAGGGTTGAACAGCAGCCTGGAAGCCACCATACGAAAGCGATGGATCAAGTCACGGCAGCAGCTTAGCTTTACCCCACACCTGCGCTATGGGTTTAGCAATACGCACCTCAATGCCTGGGGCGACCTGCAGTATTCAAAACGGACGTTTATACGGGATGATGATGGAAGCACTTCGGATCGATCCACCTGGACACTCTCCGGCGGCAAACGGGTTTCGCAGTTCAATAAGGCCGAGCCAATAACGCCGTGGGTGAATACACTCTACACCTTGTTCGACCGGCGCAATTACATGAAGATATACGAGAATTATTTCGCTTCGCTCGGCTATGCCAAACGGCTGGACAACGGTCTGCGTATTAGCGCCAATCTCCTGTACGAAGACCGGCTGCCGCTCAACAATACCACCGATTATGCCTTTATCAAAAAAGACAGCAGCAAATTATTTACGCCCAACTACCCGTTTGAAAAGATACCACAGCAGTTTACCCGCCACCAGGCGGTGATTGCCAGTGTAGAGCTTCAGTACCAGCCGGGACAGCGTTATATCCAGTTCCCGAATAATAAAGTGTCCATCGGTTCCAACTACCCGACCTTCAGCCTCGCCTATTCAAAAGGGTTGCAGGATATACTCGGCAGCGATGTCAATTTCGATAAATGGAAATTCAGTGTATGGGATGATGTCAACCTGAAGCTGCGGGGTGTTATAAAATACCGGTTCAGCGTAGGCGGATTTCTCAACAGCAAAATGGTGCCCATCCAGGATTACCAGCATTTCAACGGCAACCAGTTGTTTGTCGCCAGCCAATACCTCAACAGTTTCCAGCTCGCGCCCTATTATGCCAACAGTACCATCGCTTCGTTTTATGCCGAAGGCCATACCGAGCACCATTTCAATGGCATGCTGACCAATAAAATACCCCTGTTCCGGCGGCTGAACTGGTACCTCGTCGGCGGCAGCAATGCCTTTTATGTGAATAGAAGCAACAATTACGTCGAAGCATTCGGCGGCATTGAAAACATCTTCAAAATATTCCGGGTGGATGTGGTGGCGTCTTATCTCAACGGCAAGACCGGCGAAGTAGGCGTTCGGTTAGGGTTTGGCGGATTGCTGGGCGGGGCGTTTGGGAAGCAATAAGCTTATTGCAGCCTTGCAAACCGTGAGCCGCGCCTTTCATCGCTTCGCGGCTTTGGTGGGAATAATCGCCAGTGCATAATTGAGCTGTATGCAAATGATAACCGCGATGCTCAGGTAGATATTGATAAAACACAGGAGTGCACCCACGGCATACAGGACCTGGGCGATGATGATCCGGTTTCTCACGGAACGGTAAAACTGGTATTTTTCGTCGGCGTCTCCACTGATATAATCTTTCTTCCTCGCATAGACCAGGTTGATGAACAGCAAAAGCCCGAGCAGGAAAATATTCAGCCAGTAAAGCCCGATGGACAACCTGAAATGAATATGTGCGTTCATGAAAGCGGTGGTGAAAGGCAGCAATGCTACCACCATGAGAAAGAAGATGGAAATCCAGTTGAGGTTGCGATCGCTTTTCTCCAACCGGCTGTACTGCGCCGCATGTCCCGTCCAGAAAATGCCCAGCGTCATAAAGCTGGTAAAATAACTGACCAGGGTAGGGGTGATGGTATGCAGGGATTCAAACAGGTCGTGTTCTGTTTTAATGGCATCGCTTATAGGCACTCTTATATCCAGCACCAGCAGGGTCATGGCAATAGCAAATACGCCATCGCACAATGCCTCGACGCGAGCTATTTTCTGACCGGCAAACAGGTTGTAGGGGAGAGGATGATCCTTCATTTGAACGGGGCAGGGTTTGGCCTGCAGGGCTAAAATACTGA
>DASYCT010000029.1:0-13217 GCA_036500065.1 Chitinophagaceae bacterium
TTGCACCCTATGACGAAAAAAGTTAGGGTAAGATTTGCTCCCAGTCCCACGGGCGGCCTTCACCTGGGCGGGGTGAGAACGGTATTGTACAATTACCTGTTTGCCCGCCGGCACGGCGGTGATTTCATTTTGCGGATTGAAGATACGGACCAGGGGCGATTCGTGCCCGGGGCGGAAGAATATATCATGGATTGCCTGGAATGGTGCGGGCTGGTGCCGGATGAAAGTCCCGCCCGGGGCGGGGCTTATGGCCCTTACCGGCAAAGTGAGCGCAAGGCTCAATACGGCCAGTACGCGGAACGGCTGGTAAAGGAAGGCCGGGCCTATTATGCCTTTGACACCCCAGAAGAACTGGACGCCATGCGCCAGTCGTATAAAACACCCGCCAACCCCTCCCCGCAATACGACCATACGCTTCGCAACCGGATGCGCAATTCATTGTCGCTTGATCCCGCGGAAACGGAACAGTTGCTGAATGCCGGAACACCCTATGTGATCCGCATCCTTCCCCCTGAAAACGAAACGGTGCGTTTCGTGGATATGATCCGTGGTGAAGTGAGCTTTCATACTTCGGGGATTGATGATAAGGTACTCTTAAAAGCCGATGGCATGCCTACTTACCACCTTGCGGTGGTAGTTGACGATTACCTCATGAAAATAAGCCATGCCTTCCGGGGGGAAGAATGGTTGCCGAGCGCTCCCGTGCACATATTGTTATGGCACTGGTTGTTTGGCGAGGACCAGATGCCGCAATGGGCGCACCTGCCGCTGATATTAAAACCCGATGGCAATGGCAAACTCAGCAAGCGCGATGGCGACCGGCTGGGATTTCCTGTTTTTGCGATGAACTGGACCGATCCCAAAACCAATGAAACCACCGGCGGTTTCCGGGAAATGGGTTTCCTGCCCGAAGCATTTGTAAATATGCTGGCGCTGCTTGGATGGAACGATGGCAGCGACAAGGAACTTTTTTCGCTGGAAGAGCTGGTGCAGCAGTTTTCGATGGACAGGGTACACAAGGGAGGCGCCAAATTTGATTTTGAAAAAGCCAAATGGTTCAACCACGAATGGATTAAGAATACGGCGCCCACTGTGTTAAAACCCGCCGTGAAAAAGACCCTTGCTGCGCAAGGCATCGGGGTGCAGGACGATATCCTGCTGGAAAAGGTGATCGCACTGGTAAAAGAGCGTTGTACCTTATTACCTGATTTTGCAGCACAATCGGCCTTCTTTTTTAACGCCCCGGTCCAAACCGATTGGGAAGCGGTGCGTCCCAAATGGAACGATAAAAAGCAATTGTTCTTTGTTGAACTGGTACGTGCTTTCCAGCTTATCAGCGGCTGGCAACACGATGACCTCGAAAAAGAGTTCAAGGAAATGGCAGCGGCCCATCAAATCAAGGCCGGCGAACTGCTGATGCCCTTCCGCGTAATGCTGGTGGGCGGCAAGTTTGGTCCCGGCGTATTTGATATCGCGGTACTGATTGGCCGGGAGGAAACGATCCGCAGGATTGAGAACTTCCTAAAGCAAATATGATTCCTATTGTTCCGGCAAAGCATACCACCGGCGGTACAACGGTAGTATGACCGTGTCCAGTAATACCACCAGTATTACAAACCCCGCTATTTCGCTTAGAAGGTAATGGAGTTTCTCATGAGCGAATACCCGGGAGTCTTTGTAAGAACTATACCCCAATCGCTTGTATTCGTAATAAAGGTTTACGCATAGCAGCGGTATATAAGGTACTCCCAGCACAAACAGGTTTAATGAAATACCTTTCCAGGCAGTGCGTACCCGGTCCAGCCGGATGGTGAGCGACAACACCACAAACAGCCAGAAATAAAATAGCAACACCAGGTCCACGGCCCGGTCGGAATCAATACGGCCAAAAGCAAAGAAAAAAGCAGTCAGTATTGACAAGACAACCATCGTAAGCAGCGAGAGGAAAAACGTTTTTATGGTACTGTGCCTGAAGACAACTACAAAAATGGTAAAAATAAGAACGAGATAATAAAACAGGCGCAGGCTTTCCTGGATAGTATGTCCTTTCCAGCGGTATTTCCTGCTTTTAATATTGCTCATACTACTGCTTACTTCATTTATGCCATACTTATTTCTTATATGGTCATAATAATCTTTACGTCTAAATTGATAATCATCCGGAAAGGAATAATAATTCCAATCAGGGCCGGTTTGCGTCCTGTATTTTTCTATTATGCTGTCCAGCTCTTTTTTAACCGCTGCCCCGTCCGGTACTGTATAATGCCTGATGATCCTGTCATAAATAGCCGGGGAAGACAGGGCTTTTACCCTGCTGTAGTCATCCTCATAGGACGCTCCAACAAAATCATAGGCAGGGCATGTATAAAAAACATAGGTCGAATCGTTCACACGTATCACACTATCCTCGTATTTTAATCTATCATTCAGCCGCTTTTTATATATATAATGGAAGCTACTATTCCCGCTTTCAGCATCCGTATCATCTTCTGCCCTGTTCAACTGCCTGCGCTCATAATCCGTTTTTGTTCTATCGCTATAATAGTCTGTAGCGTCTGATTCGGACGGATCATCCCTTACTATACCCGTCTCGCTGCTCCATTTGGTCAGCAGGCTGTCGCGTTCCAGCTTACATAAATCAAGGTTAATGATATTGCCGTCGTTCACAATCTCCTCGTTGCTGTACGACATATTGGCCCGGACACTTTCTACCACGGGCGGTATGTATGCACAGGCAATCATCGAACCGATGGCGGCGGCATAAAGAAAAAACGTTTTTGTCCCATACGCAGCAGGCAAATGGCCATACCGCTTAAACACATTAAACCGGAGCAGGTAAATAAGCCAGCCGATAATGCCGACAAACAGAACGACGCTTACGAAAATTACCCAGTAATGAACGACCGTATATTCACGCGGATCGTTTGGAACGATAAAACAGATCAGCGTCAGCGCCGCGGCAAACAGCAGGGAATACCAAAACACCAGGTGCGTTCTTGCCGTCCAGGTGGTGGGCCGGTGGATCAATAAATAATCGTCCAGTTTATTTAAGAATGGGGGGACAAGGGGTCTCTTGGTCATGAAAAGTTTAATTAGGTATCAGAAAAACCGTTTGCTGGAATAGGTAATATCCCTGAAATAAGTGACCGGCACCTGGTTATTGACCAGTTCGCTGATCATTTGCTGTACGGGGCGATGGGTAGACGTAACGGTATAAAAGCCGCCGTTATAATGGACCTGCACCCCTTCGCCTCCCAGCAACTGTGCTATCAGTTCCCGGCTGGCCGTGGTTTCTATTTCGAATGCGTAACCAACGGTGTTTTGTGTTTCTTCCTTTGTGCGAAACAGGCAACTGCCCTGTTTTATAAACAACACCGTGTCGGCTACTTTCTCCACTTCGTGCAATTGCTGCGAACTGAGCAATACGCCCATGGGATGATAGGCCGACCGCGCGATAAACCTTAAATCGGTGAGCATGGTCTGCTGTGCGTTGATGTCAAGATTCGCCAGCGGTTCATCGAGTATCAGCAGGCGGGGTTTCTGCAAAAGAATACGGGCTATTTCAAAACGGGTGCGGTAGCCGCTGCTTATCTGGTTCCAGTTGAGGTGGACATAATCCCAAAGGTTGAGCCGTTCCAGCATAAAATCCACCATCAGGCGATTGGTATCGCCCGTTACACCGGCAATGGAAGCGGCAAAATGAAGGTTATCTTTCAGGAGCCCGTACCAGCGGGGTATGCGCTGCGGTATGAATGCCACGTAGTTCTTGATATTGTAAAAACCTCTTGCCTGCAGCAGTTGGTAGGTGACCGCCCCATTGTCCAATGCCAGTTGACCGGCCAGGCAGCGAAGCAGGGTCGTTTTACCATTGCCGTTTTCGCCTACGACACCCAGTATGTCACCGGTATTCATCTGCAGGCTGATGGGCTTCAAACTAAAATTACCCTTTGTATAGGTTTTACTGATACTTTCCGCCAGCAGCAGCGGTATGGGTTCCTGCACGGAAGGAAGGCCCGCATCATTGATTTGCTGTAATAGTTTATCGGCATCTTCCAGCCAGCCGGGCGGGATGGCCAGTTTATCGTCTTTTTCCTGGGAGCGGTACCTCCTGCTCCATGCGATTGCCTCACGGATAAGCGGTTCGCTGGCAGTATCAAGGCAACTGTCCAGCATTCGCCTTACCGCCAGTGAATAATCCTGGTGAACAAAGCAGGAGGCTATTTCGGCAGCGACAGGATGGGGCATAGAAACGGGTTTGAGTGTATAACACCTAAAGTTGCGGCATTTTTTTAAGAGTTCAAACAAGGGGGCTAATAAAATGTACGTATGGTATAAGAATGCTATTTTTGGCTCCTATTAAATGCCAACAATGGTTGATTTAAAACGACCGATACGGGTACTGGTAGCCAAGGTGGGCCTTGACGGGCACGACCGGGGCGCCAAAATAATCGCTACCGCCCTGCGCGATGCCGGCATGGAAGTTATCTACACCGGCCTGCGGCAGACTCCCGAGATGGTAGTCAATGCCGCACTGCAGGAAGATGTGGATGCCATTGGCATCAGCATATTGAGCGGGGCCCACATGACCATCTTCCCCAAAGTGATCGAGTTGCTGAAAGAAAAGGGGATGGACGATGTATTGATCACCGGTGGGGGCATCATACCCGAAGAAGACATGCAGCAACTAAACCAGCTCGGCGTGGGCAAATTATTCGCTCCCGGGGCTACTACTGCCGAAATCGCCGGGTATATTACCGACTGGGTCCGGGCGCACCGCGATTTCTAAGGCAGACCTTCTTATTATTTTTAAAACCAATTGTTATGTATTCCACCCTGCTTACCGAACTATCGGAGCATATTTTTACCATCACCATCAACCGCCCTGACAAACTCAATGCACTGAATAAAACGGTGATAGAAGAACTGGGCCGGGCGCTGGAAGAAGTATATACCAACCCGGACATAAAGAGTGTTCTTATTACCGGCAGCGGTCCCAAAGCCTTTGTGGCAGGAGCCGATATAAGTGAGTTTACAGTGCTCGATAGCAAGGGCGGCAGGGCATTGGCGCAAAAGGGCCAGGACCTGGTATTTAATAAAATCGAGCACAGTCCCAAACCCATCATCGCCGCGGTGAATGGTTTTGCACTGGGAGGTGGTTGTGAGTTGGCAATGGCCTGTCATTTTCGCATCTGCAGCGATAACGCCCGCTTTGGGCAGCCGGAAGTAAATCTTGGACTGGTGCCGGGTTATGGTGGTACGCAGCGGCTCACGCAACTGATCGGTAAGGGTAGGGCCATGGAACTGATGATGACGGGAAATATGATCGACGCAACGGAAGCGCTGCGGCTAGGTCTTGTAAACCATATTATCCACGCGGCCGAATTACTTGTCAAAGCAAAAGAACTCCTGCAATTGATCAACGGCAAGGCCCCGCTGGCCGTTCAGCATATCATTGCCCTTACCAATACGGCAGCCCTCGGCGATGCCGGCGGATTGCAAAAAGAGATAGCTGCTTTCGGTGAATTGTTTGATACGGCCGATGCAAAAGAAGGGGCGGCGGCGTTTTTGGAAAAAAGGAAGGCGGTGTTTACGGGGAAGTAACAACCTATTCCAATATGTCCGACTCCTTGATTATCCCATGCTTCAGGGCGAATATCACCACCCCGGCGGTATTCTTTACATTCATCTTTTCCAGTATGCGGGTACGGTAACCTTCTACCGTGCGTTTACTCAAGAAAAGTTTATCGGCTATTTCCTGGGCGGTAAATTGAAGGCAGATGAGTTTAACAATGTCTTTCTCACGGTCGGTGAACTCGATGCTTTCCGTCTTGCGATAAGGATTGAATTTGCTTTTTACAATCATCGTGGCCAGCTTTGCGGAAGTGTGCTGGCAATAAAACACCTTGCTCTGATATACATTTTCGATGGCTTCCAGTATTTCCTGTTTATCGGCATTCTTGAGCAGGTAACCCTTTGCACCGGCTTCCAGCATGTCTACGATCAGGTTTTCTTCGTCAAACATGGAAAGGGCGATGATATTGACCTGGGGAAACCAGGTGCGGATATAGCGGGTGGCCTCGATGCCGTCCATGCGTGGCATCTTGATGTCGGTCAATACAATATCCGGGGGCTTTTTCTTTACCATGTCGATCAATTCCTGCCCATCTTCCGCCTGCCCCTCCAGTACAAGGTGGGGCTGTTTGGAAAGCATCAATACCAAACCATCACGAAAAATTTCATGATCGTCTGCTATTAACAGGCGTATTGAATTAGGCATGGTCAGCTTGCGGTTTAGACAGGTATTTTTATAAAATGTTCTGTTCCTCTGTTTGGGGTCGATTCTATTATCAGTTGTCCGTTCAATATTTCCGTCCGGCTCTCGAGGCTTTTCAATC
Organism: Chitinophagaceae bacterium; assembly: GCA_036500065.1. Taxonomy (GTDB): domain Bacteria; phylum Bacteroidota; class Bacteroidia; order Chitinophagales; family Chitinophagaceae; genus JACMLD01. The sequence goes on from DASYCT010000029.1 coordinate 6,396, forward strand.
CCAGCCCCGCCGATTCTTCTTTGGCCCTGGCCACATCAAATCCCTTCCCGTCGTCCTGTGCCAGTATCAGCAAAAATCCGTCGTCTTCTCCCAACCCGATTTTAAGTGAGTTGGCTCCTGCATGTTTCAGGGTGTTGTGCACGATTTCCTGTATCATACGAAAGATATGAATTTCTTTCTCCCGTGGAATAGGAAAACCTTTTAATACCTGCAGTTCTATACGCAATTCCCTTCTTTCGTTGATAAGGGTCGTGAATTCGCGGATGGCTTCCAGCAGTCCTTTTCGCTCCAGTGTATTTGGCAACAGGTTATAGGAAATCTGGCGCATGCTGCGGATTATTTCGTCGATATGTTTCCCGGCCTTGTCGATGATAGCCTTGTCACTGGCGTTGACCAGCTCTACCGTGTTGATATGGAGCTTGACCGAAGACAATACCGGGCCCAGGCCGTCGTGGAGATCGGTAGCAATGCGTTTGCGCTCGTTTTCCTGTATAGTTATTTCCGCCAGGATACGTTCTTTTTGCAGTTTGATGTACCGGCGATGATAGCGGATGATGGTGATAATAAAATAAGCGATTATGATCCCGATCAACAATGCCAGGATCATTACGGCTTCATAAAATTGATATTCCCGCTCGCCCATGGTAAGTACTGTTATACAAAAAGGTGTGTAAAGATAACTGATCACACCTCATTTTTCCTGGAAGATATTCCTGTGCAGCGTTTTCCCGGGTATGAGATAAATGCCTATGGCATATAAAATATTTGTTAATGCATTAATGTACACTCTTATTTCGAACACACTTGAAAAAGCCTTGGTGTGCTTATTATTGGTAGCAAGGATAGTAAATATAACTATTGTGTAAATAAAGAAAATGACCATTCCCACGCAAATAATAAAGAGCGCATTCTTGCTGATGGACCGGTTATAATTGACCACCTGGTGATTGATCGTATTGATGCTCAGCAACACAAGAGCAAAAGAATACGCAATCAGGAAAACGGGGTTGAAGGAGTAAATCGTCGAAAAGACAAAATTTTCGGACAACCAGCCGGCAAGCGCCACTCCCAGCAGTCCCAGGAAAAGCAGCTTATTGTTTTTAAAGCGTTGCCAGTAATAAAACTGTACCAGCAATACCATGCATTCCACCAGGTTGAAAATTTCCCAGTTGATAATGGAAGCCTGTTTGGTAGCATGGGGATCAATATAAAAAAATACAAACAGTTCGTTGAATAAGGAATAAAATATATAATAAAAAAAGGGCCGGTACCTGTGATCCGCATTGCGGTACCGTACCAGCCCCATTATTGCTGGAAATACAATCGTTAAGCTAAAAAGAAATTTCCTCAGTGGTTCGGACATGTAATAGTTTGGTTATGGCTGTTTTAAAGTGCACGGCGGACAGGTTTGCCCGTTTTCAATGGCAGAGCTGTCCCCACCATCCTGTGCGTTGGCCGAAGATATGCCAGGAACGGAAACAGCGACACCTGTGTTTGTGACCAGGTTGGTATAAATGTTTTTCCCGTTGTGGTCAACACCTACTAAAACCTGGCGCATGCCCCCGGTACTGTCCATGCCGTAATAAATACGGATGCTGTCCACGCCGCCCTGGTGCAGCAGCAGTTTGATGGCATTTTTGTCGAATGTCTCCGCGTTGGGTATCCTGAAACTTTTCTCCAGGAACGGGCTCCCAACCATCTTTCTCAGCGTGGTATCATAGGTTTGCAGAAACCGTTGCTGGTACTCAATTGCTTCTTTCATAGGGATGATATGGTGTTTCGCCTTTTCGTAATCAATATCGTCCGATTTAACGGGTTGCTGGCAGGCAGTCCAGGTGATAACAATTGCTCCAAGGGTTAACAAAAATCTTGCGGGAGAGGTTTGGCGTTTCATAATTAATAAATTTTAAAATGAAGAGGATATGACGCTGTAAAAATAGGGGTAGGATTTTTTAGTTCCCGAGCGTACTAATGCCTGATTTGTATAGGTATAACTACGTATTAGCTCGTAGCTTTTTCAAAGTGGTTGCGAAAAACGTTTATCGCGGATAAAACTGGAGTCGGTAAGTGTTTTGAGAAATGCTTTTATATTGGTGCGGTCGGCAGGAGTTAGTGGGATCTTGTTTACCAGCAAAGGGTCCAGTGTAGGACTGTTGACAATGCCGGTGGCATAATGTCTCAATACCTGGTCCATGGAATAAAACCGGGCATCGTGCATATAGGGAAATGTGAGCACCACGTTGCGCAGGCTCGGCACTCTAAATTTAAGCGAGTCTTCGCTTTTACCGGTAATCTTCATCCGGCCCATGTCTTTTAGATACGGATGGATAGGAAGGCCATTGTTTCGGTAACTAAAATCGGTAAACAAAGGTTCGGCATGACAACTGGCGCATTTTGCCTTGAAAAGGGTATAACCACTTTCTTCGGCGGGAGTAAAACTGTCTTTACCCTGTTGCACGCGATCGTATTTGGAATTGGCCGATACCAGCGTGACGGTAAACTGGGCAAGGGCCTTCAGTAATTTCTGGCTGTTGATATCGTCTTCGCCAAAAGCGGCTTTAAAAAGAGCACGATAATTCTTATCGGCTTTTAGTTTGTCGATCACATGGCCGATGTCCTCCGCCATTTCATTGTGCGCAGTCAGGGGCGCCAGGGATTGTACTTCAAGGTTATTGATGCCCCCGTCCCACATAAACTCGTTTTCCCAGGCCAGGTTGAACAGGCCCGGCGCGTTGCGCGTGCTGAGCTGGTTATTGTAGCCATGACTGAAATCGTGGTCGTAGGTACTGAAAGCAGAAAACTGCTGGTGACAGGAAGCGCAGGGAAAATTGCCGTCTTTCGACAATATGCCGTCGTAAAAAAGTTTACGGCCCAGTTCAAACTTTTCGCGGGTAAGCGGGTTGCCTTCAAAATTATATCGAACAGGGGGAAATCCTTTTGGTACCGTAAAAACAAGAGGAGTGCCTGGACCCGCGCCGGGATTCGTTTTTTTACAACTGTTCACCTGCGTGGCCGGGACCATTATCACAAGGCTCAATATCACCAGCAACTGTCTCTGCATTCCTTAATGGGTTGTTTGAATAATAGTAAACATCCTGGAATAGTTTTCCGAAATATCTTTTGCCATCTGCCCGGGCGTGGTACAGGAAGGGTTGGCTGCAATCGTGATCGGATGCGGACCATCGAACCAGGCGTTTGCATTGGCCGCAATAGTCACCGTACTTGTCCCGCCCGGCGCTGTTTGCAGGAACTGGGAAAACCGAAGCACCACCTGTCGCAGCACGCTGGTCTCTCCCCTGAACCCACCGATATGGTATTCCATTTTGTTGTTCACCAGCGAAGATACAGCCGACTGGCCCTGGAGTTTCGCCATTACATAACCGCTGTTCCAGGTCCAGAACATGCCGTTGACGGGGTCCAGTGCACCCGTTTGCGCTCCTCCCACATTGCGGGCGCTGTCCACCCCGATGGTGAAAGAAATACAGTTGTAACGATGGCCGGCCGGGACCGGCAATTTTGCCGTCCAGGTAGCAGAGTCGGACACATCGATAAGAAAACAGGCACCGGCATTGACCGGCTGCTCCATGCCTGAAGCGGTATCGATAAGACGAAAGCCGGATACATAAAATTTGAATGCATTGACTGAATACGTTTCTTTCCATGCATTGGTATAGGTGACAGAATCCAGCAGCAGGGGCAGGCTGTCCACTACCGGTTTAAACAGGAGAACGAGGTTGAAGTTGCCCGGCCGGGGATCGCCGCCCCTGTATTCTTTTAAACCGGCTCCGACAGATAACAGCGATGCAGCTATGATAATAAAAGAAAAGAGCAGTTTTTTCATAGCGGGATTTTACAAGTGTTACCCGTTGTACCGGATTTTCTGGCGTTGTTGTTTTGTTTCACTGTTTTTCTTTTTGTGTTCAATCCGCCGTTCTTTGGCCCCTTTGGAGGGCCTGGTGGCGATGCGCAGTTTTTTCTTCTTCAGCGCGTCGCTTATCAGCGTGTTCATTTTTTCCACGACTTCCTGTTTATTGGCCAGTTGCGTGCGGTGCGTTTGCGAGCGTACCTGCAAAAATCCTTCCGAATTAATGCGGTTGGCCAGTTTGACCAGCAGCAATTCCTTTTGCCCGGCGGATAACAGGGCCGAGCCCGGCACGTCGAGAAGGCCCTCCACTGCCGTCTCTACCTTATTGACGTTTTGGCCGCCCTTGCCACCGCTCCGAAAGGTTTTGAACTGAATTTCAGGCGTTACATCTATCATCTGCTTATCTTGTGGTTGTAAAATTACGAACAATATTACCAGTATATGAGAGTGGTTATACAAAGAGTGGCACAGGCCGGTGTGAGCATCCAGGATAAAGTACGGGCGTCCATTCAAAAGGGTTTGCTGGTATTGGTAGGGATCGAGGATGCCGATACACCGGAAGACCTGGAATGGCTAAGCGCCAAAATAGTGAACCTGCGGATTTTTGACGATGCACAGGGGGTGATGAACCTGTCGGTAAAGGAGACAGGTGGCGATATCCTGTTGGTAAGCCAGGTCACCCTGCATGCTTCCACCAAAAAGGGCAATCGCCCCTCCTATATCCGGGCCAGCAAACCGGAGATTGCCGTCCCGTTGTATGAAAAAATGATAACGCAGTTACAGGCCGATTTGGGAAAACCCATCGGTACCGGCGTATTTGGGGCCGATATGAAAGTATCTTTACTGAACGACGGACCGGTAACCATTGTCATTGATACCAAAAACAAAGAATGATGAGCGAACTCACCCTGCGCGATGCGCAGCAGCAGGTAGACCACTGGATAAAAACGGTAGGGGTACGTTATTTTAATGAGCTTACCAACCTCGGTATCCTCGTCGAAGAAGTAGGCGAACTGTCGCGCCTGATGGTGCGCACCTACGGTGAGCAATCGTTTAAAGAAAGTGACAAAGGAAAAGACCTGGGTGATGAAATGGCCGATGTGCTCTGGGTGTTGATTTGTCTCGCTAATCAAACCGGGGTAGACCTGGCAGAAGCGCTGAAAAAGAATTTTGAGAAGAAGAACATACGGGATGCAGAGCGGCATAAGGGAAATGAAAAGCTGCAATAAAATCACAAATTGGAGGTCACAAATTGTGACCTCCAATTTTATAGACAAGGCCCGGACCCTTGCCCAATAAGCGTTTCGGCAATAATTGAGAAGTCGCCTTTTGCCCTCTCCACCGAATACTAATAGGTGTAAAATCTTACGCCAGGCTAGCAAAATATCTTACTTCAGAAAAGAAACAAAGCTTGTATAGCTATTGCAGGCTTGTGTATATGATTTTTGCTTACCTCTTAACCATTAAACCGCTGATATGCCAACAACAAAAAGAACCATCGTCCTGCCCGACGAAACAATCATCAATAAAATCTATTTCATACGGGAACAAAAAGTAATGATTGACCGCGATCTCGCAGAATTATATGGCGTAGAAACCAAGCGTCTCAAGGAAGCAGTGAGAAGAAACTCTAACCGCTTCCCAAAAGATTTCATGTTTGAAATGAACCGGAAAGAGTTCAAAGATTGGAGGTCGCAAAATGCGTCCTCTAAAAAAGATACGCTGGGCCTTCGCTACGCCCCATTTTGTTTTACCGAACAGGGCGTGACCATGTTATCTTGCATCCTGAACAGCCAAAAAGCCATCGCGGTCAATATTCGTATCATACGGATTTTTACCCGGCTTCGTGAAATGCTGCTTACCCACAAAGACATCTTATTAAAGTTGGAGCACCTGGAACAACAGGTGCTGCAAAACAGCGGGGATATACAGATGATATTTACAGCATTGAAAAAACTGCTTACCCAATCTCCTGAACCGAGACCAAGAATCGGGTTCAGAAGGCAAAATGAGAACCGGGAATAAACACGGTATCTGCAGGATCGGGGAATTATATCGATCTTTTATTTCACTCCCTCAATAAAAACCGGGTTTACCGACAGACTAATATCCAACTGCCCCCGCGACGCAATACCGGCCGGGATAATGGCGCCAAAAATATTGGTAGTCTTTGTCTTCCCGGCCGGCCAGGGAATAAGGTAATGCGTGTCGGGCTGATCTTCTCCCGAAAAAGCATCCCGTTTTTCCCAGGCCACGTACACAGGGTCTTTGCCAGGCCTCAGCACCCGGTAAAGAAATAATAATGGTTTACCCGGCACCGTAATCTTTTCCACCCGCTGCACCTGTCCCAGCATGGTTACCATTCTCCGGAAGGCATCTGCCGTGGGATATTCAAAAGCCGCTACTCCGTTGGTGAATTCCAGCAGTTTATTTTTTCCAAACATCAATGTCATGAGGTTTTTGGGATCGCCGGTATCATGCCACAGATCCCAGTAAAGCGTTTTTTGCACGCCCGATGACAACGCCAGCATATTGCGGTACACGATGTCCCGGCATTGCATCCGGTTGTATTTATCGTTCAATTCTTTTGAGCAGCCCATCATGAACATTTGCGTTTGCGGGGCAAGGGTAGTGATGCTATCGTACATCCGCTCTACCGGGTTCTTGTTGCCCGAAGTCCTGAAATAGGCGGAATCATGGGTGGTCACGGCTTGTTGCCATACTGCTACCTGCCCGGCATATTGAAGGTTGGCCGGGAAATTAAAAAAGGAAGGACCGTTATATTCTGTACAGATGATAGGCTGTGCATGGGCATTGGCCGCCAGTTGTTCCCTGAAATACTGCACCCTCGCAGGTATGGTGTAGGGGTCGGCATAAAGCCGCAGGTCAAACACGTCGAAATAGTCCGCCCCTTCCCTGATGGCTTTGGCGAAGAAAGCAAGGCTTTCATCCTGGCC
>DASYCT010000030.1:0-4287 GCA_036500065.1 Chitinophagaceae bacterium
TGTATGCGGGGAGAACGGGGAGTTTCATACGGTCGTCGTCCACTGTCCTCTTTTCAGCCATAAAATAACATTACCCTCGTTTACCACGGCCTTGCATAACTCCTACTGGTTTCTTCAGTGGGAGGGAGTCTAGCCTCCTGCTGTTTAGTTAAGAAACTAACTATAGGTCGTTACCCGTCCCATCGGGACGGCTGGTAGGTAGCCCATCATGGATAATTGTTCTTCGTCCCGTAGGGACGTTTGGTATATAACCCACCAGACGTCCCTACGGGACGATAGACGGGGCTATTCGTTTTTTTCTACCTACCAGTCGTCCCGATGGGACGGAATACGCCGTTTCTTAACCAAACGGCATGAGGGAGGTTCGCCCATATTAAAACAATAATAAATTTTCGTCGCTCCGTCCTTCCCTTCCCCGGTCCGACTATTTTTGTGGGACAGGCAAAATCATCATTAAAATTATGGATAACAGGAGAGAATTTATTCGCAAGTCCTTATTGCTGTCGGGCGCGGCGGGCCTTACTCATTTTGTTCCCGAATCTATTCAGCGGGCATTGGCCATCGACCCGAGGGTTGGCAGCACCTTCCTCGATGCAGAGCATGTGGTCATCCTGATGCAGGAAAACCGTTCCTTTGATCATTGTTTTGGCACCCTGCGGGGTGTGCGTGGTTTCAACGACCCGCGGGCTCTCAGCCTCCCGAATAACAATCCTGTCTGGTTCCAGACCGATGCTGCCGGCGATACCTACGCGCCTTTCCGGCTGAACATCCGTAACAGCAAGGCGACCTGGATGGGCTCGCTCCCGCATACGCGCGCGAGCCAGGTGGATGCGTATAACGATGGTAAGCATGACCATTGGCTGCTGGCAAAAAAATCGGACAATAAGAAATATGCCGATATGCCGCTGACGCTCGGTTACTATAACCGGGAAGACCTGCCGTTCCATTATGCGATGGCGGATGCAGTGTAATTATAAGAGGAAGATTTCCTTAAAATTTCTTAAATTGAGTGTTCATTAAGACGATTGCTTCTATTACAATGTACGTTTATAAACAGCAACAAAGAATTTATCACACCCTCCGTATTGCCTCGGCCATGTGCTTTATAGGTCATGGAGCATTCGGGATCATTACCAAATCCATCTGGTGCAATTATTTTGCTGTGTTTGGCATTCCACATGATACGGCGTATCGCCTTATGCCCATACTTGGTTCATTTGATATTTTGCTCGGGATCGGGATGTTGCTTTATCCATTGCGCGTGATACCTGCGTGGCTGCTGGTATGGGGAATTGTTACCGCCCTGCTGCGCCCCTTGTCGGGTGAACCCTTTGCGGAATTTCTTGAAAGGGCCGGCAATTTCGGCGCTCCATTGGTGCTGTTGTTATTGTCGGGTAAGGCGAATGGGTGGCGCGACTGGTTTACTCCCCTCCGGCCGGGCAAAGCTATTGATGCAAAGACCTTCGAACGGGTGGCATGGAGTCTCCGGATCATTGTGTTTCTTTTGCTGCTCGGGCATGGCTGGCTCAATATATTAGAGAAAAAAGGGTTGCTCGCGGAATATGCTTCGCTTGGGTTCTCCAATCCCCTGGGCGTTGCACGGACAGTAGGAATATTGGAAATCGCCGCCGCCTGTGCCGTATTGATCCGTCCCTTCGGGCCGTTTATTCTGCTGCTGCTGTTCTGGAAAATGGGGACTGAATTTTTTTACCCGCATTGGGAATTGTTTGAATGGATAGAGCGGGGCGGCAGTTATGGTGCGTTGCTGGCGTTGTGGTTTATTTCTTCTGCACCCATACCGACACCGAACCTCCGTGGACGTGAAAGTCTCCCCATCCGTCCGCATTGATCGTTACTTCTCCAGGATGCTTCTGAAGATAGTCAACAAAGATTTTCCCGGCAAAGCGTTTGCCTATTTCCATATTTTTAAATCCTTCATCGCCGTTGCAGAGCAGCACGGCGCAACCTGATTCCGGGTTATCGGGCAATCCTTCCCTTGTCCACCCGATGCAATTGGGATGGTTGAGAAAATCCCGTTGCGTGCCTGTTGCATATAGTTGCCGGGCCTGCAGCAGTCGTTCCATGTTTTCAACCGGGGCCAGGAATATTTCGTGATCGTTGCCATCGCGGCCTTTGTCCACGTAATGCGCTCCATAGAGATCGGGATAAAAAATACAGGGATACCCGCTTTCCCGCAGCAATATCAGCGCGTATGCAAGGGGTTTGAACCAGGCTTCGACGGGAGCTTCCAGCGCCTGTAGGGGTTGCGTATCGTGGTTGTCCACCAGTGTCACCGCCTGGCCGGGGTTGGATTGCACAAGACTGTTATCAAAGATGGTACGAAGATCGAAATTGTTGCCTTCCCGGCAAGCGCGGTGGAAATGGCTTTGCAACTGGGCGTCGAACAGGTGCATGCGGCCGGCAGTGGCTTCAATATATTTAAGCGATAACGACAGGTCGCCGGGCGACCAGCATTCGCCTACGGCGAAGAGATCGTTTTTCATCGCACGTACTTCATCGAGCCATTCGTTGAGGAATTGGGGTACGATATGTTTTACGGCGTCGAGGCGCACACCATCATAAGGGGATTCATAGAGGTGCCATTTCCCCCATCGTTTGAATTCTTCGCGTACGGCGGGGTTCCTGAAATCGATGTCGCAGAACATGAGGTAATCGTAATTGCCGTTTTCCTTGTCAATCACATCTTCCCAACCCGGGCCGTATTCATTCATGATACTGAAAATGGCGGTTTCGTTGAGGTCGGCGGCATAATCCACGCCGGAGAAACAATGGTAATCCCAGGTAAACTGTGAATATTTTCCCTTGCGGCCGGGGAAGGTAAATTTGGTGTAGGCGTCTATCTCGAATGGCCCGCTGGTAAATTCATTCCGGTTGGATGGGTTTACGCGCCGTACTTTAATGCGTTCTTTTTCGTCGCCGCCGCCCTTGTGGTTCATGACGACATCGATATACACCCGGCTGCCGGCGGCGTGCAGGGCGTCCACCGCTTCCCTGTATTCATGCCGGGTTCCCCATTTGGTTCGTACGGTGCCTTTCTGGTCAAATTCTCCCAGGTCATACATATCATACACATCGTATCCGTTGGAATAAGTGCCTCCTTTTGCTTTGTAAGCGGGCGGAAGCCAGAGTGCGTCAATGCCGAGTGCTGCAAGCCGGCCTGCTTCTTCCTTCACTTTTACCCATAAGCTGCCATCGGCGGGGTAATACCAATGGAAGTACTGCATCATCGTACCATTCATTCGGTTGCTTTGTTGAAATTATTTCAAAATAGCTTCTTGCGCAAAAACTATTCCATGGGGGTAAAATACCCGGTCGGAGATAGTCAATAGCTAAAGACCCTTAGGCGACACAAATATCGGGTACCCGGCACGGCGATATTCTGGATTATTTCTTAACTTGGAGTGGATTAACCTAAACCTTACAATCGTATAGTGGTCATGAAAAGTTCCCTGGGCCAGAAAATCCGGAAGATCCGGGAAATCAAAGGCTTTAGCCAGCAGTATGTGGCCCGTAAACTGCGCATCAGCCAGGAGTATTACAGTTATCTTGAAAATAAGATAAAAGAAGTCCCGGAATTATACCTCCGAAAGATTGCCGCCTTGTTTGAGGTCACGGTAGATTTTATCAAAACATTTGATTTGGGAGATATTATGACTGCGCCCGCGGGCCTGTATGACAAGCCCGGGGTAAAAGCAGAGTCGGATGCCGTCGTTGCACAGAAACGGATTATCATCGCTTACCTTGAAACCATCAGCTTTCTTAAAGAAAAAATAAGCTACCTCGAAAAGCAGGTGGAAGCGTGCAGGGAAGCGTTGGTTGAGTTGGAGAATAGCGAGTTGTAAACCGCTCACCCAAGCGGTGTGACAAAAGTAGTAACGGTCCCGTCACGGTTTTCAATGGAGAAAGTGCCATTGATGTTTTCCATTCTTTTCTTCATATTGTTAAGCCCGTTGCCGAATTCGCGCAGCTTTGCCATATTGATGCCCGCGCCGTTGTCGGTGATCTTGATTTCCAGCAGGCCGGGTGCAATGGATACCTGTATCCACACGTCCGTGGCGCGTGAATGTTTAACCACATTATTCAGCGCTTCTTTTATACATAAAAAGATATTCCTTCTTTTTTCCCCGCTGATTTCGGAAGAAGGTATATCGTCCGTATCTGTAAAATGGCAATCGATTTGGGTGCTTTCGAAAAACTCCAGTGCGTAGGAGCGGATATAGGCCACCATATTGTCCACTTTGTCATTGCTGCTGGCCATGGTCCATA
>DASYCT010000031.1:0-5446 GCA_036500065.1 Chitinophagaceae bacterium
TACGGTCATTGGCATCGATCTTGCCGTCTTTATTTAAATCGACATATTTAGGAGCCCCGGGAGCCGCGCCTGTCATAGTGATATAGTCGTTGTCATTTGTCTGCACTATGCCATTCTGTTTATAACCGTAAATAGCGCCCAGCGATCTCCCGATAAAAAAATTATTGGCGATATCATCATCTTCACGCCCGTCATGATCATTGTCTTCCCGGTAAAGGTGTATCAACTTGTTGTTATTCTTCCAGAACGTCAGCTCCGACCCCCATCTCAATGTCTTTCGTTGTATATTCACCGATCTTACCGTTAATTCAATACCCGTATTATTTACCTGCCCCAAAGAAGAAAGCTGGGTTTTGAACCCCGTCATAATAGGAATGGTGCGGACAAAGATCTGGTCGGTGGTTTGGCTATGATAAAGATCGACATCGACAAAAAGGCGGTTATTCAACCACCCTGATTCAACGCCGGCATTGGTGGCAGCGGTTTTTTCCCAACCCAGACTTGAATTACCAAGGGTACTTTGCACCAGGCCGTAGTTGATGATGCCCTGGGCATTGGAAAATTCGTAACGCGCATCGCCTGCTGACCCATTCAACACCTGTGACAGGGTGGCATAGGGACTTAGCCCCTGATTCCCATTCTGTCCCCATGAAAACTTAAGTCTCAGGTTGCTCAGCGGCTTAAAATTTTGCAGGAACCGTTCACGTGATATCTGCCAGGCCCCGCCAACAGCCGAAAAATTGGCCCACCTTTTATCGGCGCCAAAGACAGAAGCTCCGTCACGGCGCCAGGAAGCCGTCAAATAATACTTGTCATTGAATGAATAATTCAGCCGTGCCAGGTAGCCGATGTTAGACCGCACGGTGTCGTTGAGATTTACCTTTTGAACGGTGGCTTTTGATAACCCGTACATACCGAGCGCGGTATTGCCATTGGCCGCAAAATTGCTTCCTGTTGAATTGATATCCTGAAATTTCAGATGGTCCCTTGTTGCCACCGCCGTAGCAGTGAGCCGGTGTTTCCCGATCGTTTTTTCATAAGTAAGAATATTGTCGAATACATAACTGTTGGTCACATCATTCAGCAGGTTCCCATTGGCGTTCGATAAAAGGCTCTGCACCGAAGCGGGATCGTACCTGCCTGCTATCCCCGCACCTTCCTTGATATAATATCTTTCGTAGGTAAAAGTACCCGCTTCACGGCGCTCCTGATTGTTCAACAGGTTCATTCTGTAGCTTAATCCCTTTATCCAGGGAAGAGTAATCACCCCATAGACATTTAAACGATAAGTGGTAGTGATATCCTTGTTGTCGATGCTGCCATCCTTGACCCCCCATAAAGGGTTGATGAGCGATTGCGTATAGGGATATTTTTCGAAGTCCCCCAATGAGTCGCGGTACACAACGCCATAGGGCGACATGATCTCTGCGGACCCGATATTGGCAGCATTGCCGGAATAATCCCTCCTTGACCAGGCCGCATCCACACCCGTCTCGAACCAGGTAGTGATTTTGGTGTTGATCTTGCCTAAAGCAGAGATACGCTTGAACTTATCGCCTACTACGATACCTTTGTTATCGTTGTAGGAGCCAGATAAATAATAATTGATATTGGTTGCGGCGCCCGACACAGCCACCTGGTAATCCTGCACAAGACCTGTTTGTGTAACCAGGTCAAGCCAGTTGGTTTCCTTGCCCGCCTGCATATTCGCCAGTTCACCGGCCTGCATCCAGTTAGTACTGCCCGGGGCATATTTATTCCGGGCATTGACCACCGTGATCCATTCGGCAGCCTTCATCATTTTAGGCCTGTTCTGCCAACGCTGAAAACCCGTTTCGGATTTAAGAGAGATCACCGGCTTTCCAGTCTTCCCTTTTTTGGTAGTAATGGCAATAATACCATTGGCCGACCTGGAACCGTATGTAGCCGCCGAAACAGCGTCTTTTAAAATATCATAGCTGGCAATATCATTCGGATTGATGTCACTGATGGAGCCTAAATAGATAACGCCATCTAATAAGATCAGCGGATCATTGGAGCCACTGATGGATCGTTGACCTCGTATGAGTACAGACGGTTGCCCGCCGGCCGTATTCACCGGGCCGATATTCAAACCCGACACATTCCCCCGCAGCGCTTCCAATGCATTCAGATTAGGCATGAGGGAAAGAGCCGAACCCTCCACTTTAACACTGGTAACAGCACCGGTAACATCTTTTCTTTTGACTGTTCCATAACCCACCACCACCACTTCATTCAATTTTGAAAAATCTTCATTGAGTGTTAATGTAAAATTTGTATTACCATTCAAAGCATATTCAAGCGGGTTAAACCCCACAGATGAAATGACGAGCACAGCCCTGTTGCTTTCTGTCGTAAGATCGAACTCTCCCTGGTCGTTTGTGTTCGTACCATTATGCGTACCTTTCTCCAGCACCGAAGCACCAACAACCGGCTGGTTTTGGGCATTCATTATTTTGCCATGTACCGGAACACCCTTGACCTCCGGGCCCTTGCTTACAATAACAACAAGGTTGTCGTTAATGACCTTAAAATCGAGCTTCGTGTTAACCAGCAATTTTGCCATCACATCCCTGACAAGCTCATTTTTAACATCCACCGTTACCTTGACCTCATCCTGCAGCAGGTTGTCGCTGAATAGAAAGCGGTATTCTGTTTTCTTTTCTATTTCAAGAAATACATCTCTTAATGAAACCTCCTGAAGGCGGAGAGTAACCCTGGTTTGAGAATGTACTTTGGCTGAAAGCTGCAAGCATAAAGCGCAGGTGAAGACGAATGTCAATTTCATAGCCAGAATGATTTTCTTACATTCACTTCCGGGAACAACAGCACCCACAAGTCGAATTATTTCCATAAATTCGTATTGAGATGGTTAAATAATAGAGGCATGGCATAACTTTTCCACGAGACATGCGTGCCGTCTTTTTTAGCTGTTAACGGGAAATGTTATTGCATTTCCCGTTCTTGTTGTATAGAGTGAAATGTTAGGTGCTGGTGGTCATAAGCAATCGTTTTTTCGTTAGTAAAAGCAGTTAGCTATTTTCAGTTGATGATCACTGTATTAGTGTTTCTGTCGACCCTATAATGAAAGGGATAGGACAAGCTCAAAGCATACAAGGCATCCGTGATACTCTCATTACTGAAGGTCCCGGTAAATTTTTTAGACAGGATGGAGCTGTCCTGTATCTCTACGGTGACATTGAACCAACGCTCTATATCCCTGGCAAGTTCTTCAAAGGTTTTGCGACGAAATATAAGTTTATTGTTTACCCAGGATGTTTCAATTATGGCACTGCTGACGGGTTCGTATTGTACAGATGAGACGACGATAGCTGGTCTTTCTTTACTATTCGCGCGCCTGAGCCGGACAGTATCTTCCGCTATATTTGTTTCTTTATTGACGATAGATATCTTATCAGATGGTTTCAGGATCATCTTTTCTTGTGGGCGACCGGGGAAGGACACTTCAATAGAGCCCTTGATGAGCGCCGCTTCTGTAGTAGCGTCGCCCGGATATGCTTTTACATTAAAGACAGTGCCCAATACTTTTACATCCATTTTGCCCGTGTGAAGGATAAAAGGCTTACTGGCATCGCGCGCTACATCAAAATAAGCTTCGCCGGTAAGGGTCAGTTCCCGGTTCTCCTTACCATAATTCCCGTCATATTTAATCCTGCTGCCCACATTCAGCCAAACCTGGGTACCATCAGGCAATTCAATTTTTGATTTAGAGCCGTTCTTTGTAGAAACAATATTTTTTTGCGGGGAAATTTTTATATGCAACGTATTCCACAGCCATGTACCGCCAATCGTCAGTATAAAAATAGCGGCTACGGTGCTCGCGTATCTTGCCATGCGCCTTACCTTATTCACGCTGGCCGGCAGCTCAACAAGCGGCCTCTGACCCGAAATTTTATTCCGGAGACTGTTCCAGGCCGCCGTTATCTTTTCTGCAGAGGGTGCTGATGCAGCGGGTGTCGGCAGTTCCCAGCACGCATCTATTCGCTTCGCCAGGTCGAGATCACCGGGAAAGGTGGACAGGTGCTGGCTGAGCTCCAATTGCTCTTCCGGCGTGGCCTCGCCTGATTTAACTTTAGCCAGCAATTCCCAAAACCTGCTTTTTTCCATAAAATGATGAATACACCATTAAAGACAGGTAAAAGAATAGAATACCCTGAAGCGATATAAAAATATTTTTGGGAAAATGATCATTTGCCTCACCGGCCGGAATTGTACCGCCTTTTTTCCGAAGGCAGGCGGGTTTGCAGGGCAGTGCCTATCTTATTTAGGGCGAGCGATAGTTGGGTCTCCACGGTCTTTACAGAGACGTTCAACAGGTCAGCGACTTCCCTGTATTTTAAACCGTCTTCTTTTACAAGACGGAACATAAGCTTGCAGCGGGGCGGCAGGTCATTGATGATGGCTTGTATGATAAGGACACTTTCTGCCGAGATCAGGGCTTTTTCAGGATTGACTGGAATATCGCCAAACTCCACTTCCACATCGTCGAGGCTGATAATAGCCTGCTTTTTCGTTTTTTCGAGGTAGTCCAGCGCCTTATGTTTGACTGCCACCAGCAGATAATAGTTTATGTTATTGATGGCGGGTAATACTTTCCTGTTTTCCCATAATTTCAGGAACACATCTTCCACCGCTTCCTCTGCCGGTTCACGGCTTTTAAGAATGGCTTCTGCAAACAATAAAAGTCGGGAGTAATGTAATTGGAAAAGTTCTCCGAAGGCCACTTCATCATCGAATTCTGCTATTTGCAGACATAATTGATTGATAGAAGCAGTTGGCATGCAATGAGGAGGTTACAGGCACAATATAGATTTTTTTATGAACATATTATCAAAAGTTAAGCTGCTATCGCCATATTTAATAACGTTGTTTCCATTTGCCGGCATAAGTAGTGATTACGTAATTGCCCGTAGGCTCTTACGGTCAATGGTATAAATATCAGCAGGAGCACACCAATTACTAAACCTCTTCAGCATGGAATTGACACCAACACAAAATCTAAATCCCATGAGTAAGACAGCATACCACATTCCAGTCCCTCAAAGCCGATCCGGATTCCCTTTTCCTTAAAAAAAACAGTCATTTCCCGCTCAAAAACCTTACATCCATTTCAGACGTTTTATTATCTATCCGGACCCAGGCTTACATTTGAATAAACCTTATCAACTGCCGCACCGGTGTCTCCCTGTTGCAACATCCATTTCCTTATTTCAACGGTGTAACGGGTTATTAAAGATTTATATCTTGGATCATCTGCCAGGTTATTTAATTCGTAAGGGTCAGCCTGTATATCATAGAATTCGATCGACGGCCTATTTATCAAACGATTAACTATAAATTGTGCAAGTGGATCAGTAGCACCCAAAGCAACCCAGCCTGACCAAAGACTATTGGTATTGGCCGG
>DASYCT010000032.1:0-6848 GCA_036500065.1 Chitinophagaceae bacterium
TTCCCTGGCTGATTCATAATAAGGGTGGTCTTCTTTGAACCGTGCCGAACCGAATACAGTTATACAGGGGCCTACGAAGTGCAGGGTGCGGAAGCCTTTGATAAGCTGTGTAAACACTTTAAACGCAAATAATAACTCATAGCCACGGCTCTTGGGACCTTCAAGATAGACCTGCTCGGTGGACGGGATAATGGGCGCTGGATTGGGCATATATAAGTATTAAAGTTAGCAGATAAATTATATTTGCAGCAAATTTCCTCCTATGCGTATCATCAGCTATAATGTAAACGGTATCCGTGCCGCCATGAACAAGGGATTGGTGGACTGGCTTAAAACCGATCCCGCCGATATTATCTGCCTGCAGGAAACAAAAGCCGAAAAAGATAATGTGAATCATAAACAGTTTACTGATCTTGGCTACCATGATTACTGGTTTTCGGCGCAGAAAAAAGGCTATAGCGGTGTGGCGGTGCTGACGAAAATAAAGCCCGACAACGTTGAAATGGGCCATGGCCATGGTCCTAGCGACGACGAGGGCCGTGTACTGCAACTCGATTTTGGCGATATACGTCTTATCAACGCTTATTTTCCTTCCGGTACTTCCGGTGATCTGCGGCAAACGTTTAAATACGGATGGCTTGATCAGTTCCTGGGATATCTTACGGAGTTAAAAAAGAAGCATCCGAAATTAATCCTCTGCGGCGATTATAATATCGCGCACAATGAAATCGATATACACGATCCCAAAGGCAATAAAAAATCTTCCGGTTTCCTGCCGGAAGAACGGGCCTGGATGGATAAGTTTATCACTTCGGGCTGGACAGACAGTTTCCGCAGCTTTCACCCCGAACCCGATCGCTATAGCTGGTGGAGCCAGCGTTTCCCCAGCGTACGCGCACAAAACAAGGGTTGGCGTATCGACTATATCAACGTAACCGAGTCCCTTAATAAACACCTGGTTAGCGCCGATATTTACCACGACGTCAAGCACAGCGACCATTGCCCGGTGTACCTCGAGCTAAAAGTTTAACGTTTGTTTCTTTCGTGCATGGGCGCCAACTGTTATCTTTAAGTTAACCCAACACCTGAACCTATATGGACGTCCTTGCCGTTGTACTCCTTATCGTCCTGTTTTTTGTCGTCATTTCTATCAAGTCATCCCTCATCAATAAAATTGGGCGGCTTGAAAATGAAATAGGGCAACTGCGGGAACAATTGAGCAAATCGATCATTGCCCGTCCCCCGGCAGACAAACCTGTTCCGCCGGCTCCCCCCAAACCAGCCCCGGAGAAAAAGGAGTATTGGGAAACCGGTTTCAAACCGGAAGAAGCATCAACTGGACCAACGCCGGTGAGGGAAGAACCCGCGGTAATAAAAGGACCGGTAGCTATTCCCAACAGGCCCGCACCGCCTCCGCGACCGGTAAAACCGCCGCCCCCTCCAAGGCCTTCCTTTTTTGAACGCCACCCGGACCTTGAAAAATTCATCGGGGAGAACCTTATGCCTAAAATAGGCATCGCCATCCTGGTCCTTGCCATTGGCTTCTTTGTCAAATATGCCATCGACAATAACTGGATAGGCGATATAGGCCGTGTGACCATCGGTATCCTCTGTGGTGGTATCCTTATAGGTTTTGCTCACCGGTTGCGCAAGAATTATCATTCGTTCAGTTCCGTGCTGGTGGGTGGAGGTCTTGCTATCTTTTATTTTACCATCACACTGGCCTATCACCAGTTCCACCTGTTTGGCCCTGATGGGCAGACCGTGGCGTTTATCATCATGGTGATTATTACCATTTTTGCCGTTGTATTGTCTTTATTGTACAACCGGGAGGAGCTGGCCATCATTGCACTGGTAGGCGGGTTTATCGCTCCTTTCCTGGTCAGCAATGGCAGCGGCAATTACAAGGCGCTGTTTACCTACCTGCTGATATTAAATACGGGGTTGCTGATAATGGCGTACAACAAAGCGTGGCGGATACTAAATATCGTGGCGTTTATTTTAACCGCTATCCTGGTAAGCACCTGGATAATAACGCTGGAGGACAAGACGCCTTACGACACGTATCTCAACGGCCTGTTTTTTGCCACCGCTTTTTATTTGCTGTTCTTTATCATCAACATCGCCAATAATATTAAAGAGAACAAGCGCTTTATCGCGTTCGACTTCGGCATCCTGCTGGCCAATACGGCCCTGTATTTTTCAGCAGGGTTGTATTTTATCACGATGATGAAAGCCGATAACTACCGCGGTTTGTTTACCGCGTCGATGGGTGTCTTTAATCTTGGGGCCTCCTTCCTGTTGTTCCGCCGGCAGAAAGTGGATCGCAATGTACTCTACCTGCTCACCGGCATCACGCTCACTTTTGTATCGCTTACCGCACCTATTCAACTGCACGGTAATTATATAACCTTGTTCTGGGCCTCCGAATCTGTGCTGCTGCTATGGTTGTCCCAGCGAACGCGGATTTCTATCATACGCCTTTCCTCCATGATTGTGTGGATCGCCATGCTGGTGAGTCTTTCGATGGACTGGTTCAATATCTATGGTGATACATCCCGTCTCCTGCCCATTGTTTTCAATAAAGGATTTATTACCACGTTCTATGCCTCGCTGGCTACCTACACATTGTTTCTACTGCGGAAAAAGGAAGAAAAGCCCACCGGCGGCGCCGCTTATTTTGTGCCCGGCGCCGGCTTTTTCAGGATAGCCGGTATTGTATTGTTGTTTATAGCCGGCGCGCTGGAAACCGATCACCAGTTTCTCTATTATTATCCCGCAGTTACTATTAATTTGCAATACCTGCTGCTGTACACATTTGCCTTTACGTCATTGTTATACCTTATCAATGCAAAAAGGCAGGCGTCCGCTTCCACCGCAGGCGTATCCGTGGCCCTGCTGGTAGTATGCCTGCTGGTCTATCTTGCATCCATAGGTGAAACCGATTTCCTGCTGCATAACCTGTTGGAGAAGGGTAAATATCTTCCGCATTTTTACGCACACTGGACCGCTGCGGCGCTGGCAGGATTATTATTTTATTTTACAGTGACACAGGTAAGAAAAACGCCCGCGACATCAAAGCAACTGCCGCTGGTATGCTGGCTGCTCTGCGCCTGGCTGATTGTTTTCGTGAGCACGGAATCGGGTCTTTTGATTAGCCGGTTGTATTGTACCAGTCCCGATTCCTGGCATTCTGTCAACGATGTATTTGTAAGAACAGGCCTGCCCATTTTATGGGGTATTTGTTCCTTTGCCTTTATGTGGCTGGGCATGCGGTATAAATTCCGGCCGCTGCGTATCGTGTCACTTACGTTGTTTTCCATTACGCTGGTAAAACTGTTTGTGTACGATATCCGCAATATACCGGTAGGCGGAAAGATTGCCGCCTTCTTTTGCCTCGGCGTGCTGCTGCTGGTGGTATCATTCATGTACCAACGCCTTAAACGTATTATTATCGAAGATGAAAAAAAAGCTGCTCAATAAAATAAGTATTCTTGCCCTGCTGGCCTGTCTTTTCCTGCAAAGCCCGGCGCAAACCGGCTTTCGTTTCAGGGCGGAGCTGGACAGCATACCGCAACCAGGTTTTTATACCATTAGCCTGGGGCCTTCCCTTACCGCCCGGTTGCAACCCGGTCTGCAGGATATCCGTATTGTCGACATGGAGGGCAGGCAGGTGCCTTATATAATAAAGAACGAAGTGCCTGTATCCACTACCATCGACCTGGATAAACTGCGCATTGTATCCAATAAAAAAGAAGCCGACGGGCTGACGCATGTGGTTATTGAAAATACCACGACACATGCGCTTAACCAGTTGCTACTGGTAATAAAAAACACGGAAGCGCACCGGACAGTGACGCTTAGCGGCAGCGATAACGACAGCAACTGGTATGTTATAAAAGAAAATATCCCGCTCAATGCGGCTTTTACGGAAGAAGGAGACAAGTACACGCTATCGCTGGATTTTCCCGAAAGCCGGTATCGCTATTTTAAAGTCAGCATTAACGGCAAAGACCTTTTGCCGGTTAATATTGTAGCGGCCGGTACCTACGAACAATCGAACACCAGCGGCAAATACATGCGACTGCCGGCGCCGCAATTGCTCGACAAAGAAGGGAAGGATAAATGTAGTTATGTGTTCCTGCGTTTCGGCGATGACTATTTTATCGACCGTCTTGTATTGCAGGTAACAGGCCCAAAATTTTACAAACGAAAGATGATCATTGATACCGGCAGTATCGGCTCGGCGCAGCAGGTCGGCGAATATATCCTTCAATCGGATACGCCGGTGGTGATTGAACCCGGTGTAAAAACCAATCACCTGCTCCTGAAAATACAGAACGAGGACAACCCTCCCCTGCAGGTCGTAGCTGCCAACGCTTACCAGCTTAATAAATACCTCTACACCTATCTCGACAAGGGAAAACAATATTCGCTTGTATTCGGCGATTCGGCGGCCACTGCCCCGGTATATGATCTGCAATACTTTAAAGACAGCATCGGCAATGCGCTGCTCCCGCTGGCATACGGAAAAATAGTCCTGAACAAACCCGCCGTAACAGAACAACCCGTAACACCCAAAGCCAACAAAGCATTGTTATGGCTGGCGCTTGGCACAGTATTGGTCATTTTGCTATTGCTTACGGCAAAAATGACCCGTGAAATCAATAAGCGCAATCCATGATTATTTATAATATCACCAACAAGGTGCATCCCTCGATTGAAGAGGCCTGGCTGCAATGGCAGAAGGAAGAACATATTCCCGACATTATGCGCAGCGGGCAGTTTGCCGATTACAAAATATTCCGCCTGCTGGAACAGGATGACAGCGATGGCATTACGTACGTGATACAATATGCTGCGCCTTCGCAGCAACATTACCAGCATTTCATCGATACATTTGATATTGTGCTTCGTCAAAAAGCATTTGACAAATGGGGCAATTTGTTTATAGCGTTCAGAACAATCATGCAGGTGGTGTGAGCTGATTGTGGATAAGAAAAATTCTAAATTCCTGTAAAACGCAGGGCTGGCAAGGATTCCAGGCCTTTTCCCGTGAAACAGGCCACCAGCGGGCATTTCACGGCATGCAGCATTTCGTTTATATTCAACCCGTTTATAGCCAACCCCCTAAAATCCTTGCGCCATGCGGGTTGCAGCGAATCCAAAGTTTGTCAATTCATATAAAAAAATTTTGTTGGAATGTAAAAGCGTCTAAATTTGTCCTGCCTTAAAATTTTAAAAATATTACACTATGAACAAAGCTGAATTAATCGCAAAGATTGCCGATGACGCAAGCATTACGAAGACTCAGGCAAACAGTGCTTTGGATTCTTTCGTAGAGGCAGTAACTAAAACTTTAAAGGGTGGCGGTAAAGTTACCCTGGTTGGTTTTGGTACCTTCTCTGTAAGCAAGAGAGCTGCCCGCAACGGCCGTAACCCACAAACAGGTGCTGTTATCAAAATCAAAGCCCGCAAGGTGGCGAAATTTAAAGCAGGTAAAGAACTGTCTGCTAAATTATAATGCTGCACTCACTGCATTAAAAGCCCCGGTATCAGGTACATAGCGTGTATGCCGGGGCTTTTGTATTTATACGGTACAGAAGCCTATCTTTGCAGCCACCCGGTTGTGGGACAAAGACATTTAATTCAAATCAAAAACAAACATTCGTTGTATGGGCAGAGGAGATAAAAAAACCAAGAAAGGAAAAATCTTCAAGGGTTCTTTTGGTAAAAGCAGGCCTGCAAAACCAGCCAAAAAAGCAGTCCCCGCAAAAAAAGCCTAAGCATTTTTCCGGCATAAGACGAGTCAGCATGAATGATAATACGCATTTGCTGACTCTTTTTTGTTTGTGGATTATAGCGCCTTCGGCACCGATAAACATCAAAGCATGATGACCATTCAAACAGTATGCGTTTGCGGCGCGGGCACGATGGGCAGCGGTATTGCCCAGGCAGCGGCACAAAGCGGTTTGCAGGCGCTTCTATTCGATGTCAATGCTGCTGTGGTTCAAAAAGCGGCTGCGGCCATTGAAAAAAACCTGCAAAGCCTGGTAGAAAAAAATAAGCTCTCCGGCGAAGAGAAAACCGCTGTACTGGGCCGGATTCGTTTTGTGTCGGCTATCAGTGATTGCATCGCGGACATCATCATCGAAGCTATCATTGAAAACCCCGAAGCAAAAGCCGGTTTATTCAACCAGTTGGCGGCTGTCAATTCTCCCGGCGTGATCTTCGCTACCAATACTTCTTCGCTTTCCGTTGCCGCTATTGCTGCCAACGTAGATCATCCCGAACGGGTGGCAGGCATGCATTTTTTTAATCCCGCCACCGTTATGAAGCTGGTGGAAATCGTAAGAGCACCGCAGACTACCGAAGCAACTATACAGGCCATTCATGGTCTCGCCCTGCAAATGGGTAAAACGCCGGTTCATTGCAAGGATGCGCCCGGCTTTATCGTTAACCATGTGGCCCGGCCCTATTATCTCGAAGCGCTTCGCCTGTTGGAACAAGGTATCGGCGATGTGGAAACCATTGACGCGGTGCTGGAATCGGCCGGTTTTAAAATGGGGCCTTTCCGGCTGATGGACCTTATCGGAAATGATATCAACTATGCCGTAAGCTGTTCCGTATACGATGCCATGGGAAAGCCGGCCCGCCTGCAACCTTCTTTTATTCAAAAAGAAAAAGTCGATGCGGGAGCGCTTGGACGCAAATCGGGCAGGGGATACTACCAATATTGATAAAAAACTATCTTCGCGGGACTTGTCAAACAAACTACTCATAACCGGCGGTACAGGCTTTCTCGGCGCCTATATCATTAAAAGCCTTATTGAAAAAGGCTATGCCGT
>DASYCT010000033.1:0-3900 GCA_036500065.1 Chitinophagaceae bacterium
CCATGGCCGGGACCTGTCTTGCCCAGCAAAAAAGCATTTACAATCATGGCTGGATAGACTTCAACAAAAACGGGAAAAAGGATGTGTATGAAGATCCGTCCCAACCCATCGACAAAAGAATCGCCGACCTTCTTTCGCAAATGACGCTGGAAGAAAAGACCTGCCAGATGGCTACGCTGTACGGGTACGGACGGGTACTGAAAGATGAGTTGCCTACGCCGGCCTGGAAAACCGCGGTATGGAAAGACGGCATCGCCAATATCGACGAAGAGCTGAACAGCCTGCCGTACAATCCGAAGGCCATCACACAATACTCCTACCCTTTCAGCAAACATGCGGAAGCCATCAACACCGTGCAAAAATGGTTTGTGGAAGAGACAAGGCTGGGCATACCGGTCGATTTTACCAATGAGGGCGTACATGGACTTACACATGACCGGGCCACTCCCTTGCCGGCGCCCATCAGCATCGGCAGCACCTGGGACCGGCGGCTGGTCTACCAGGCTGGTAAAACAGAAGGCCGGGAAGCAAAAGCACTCGGGTACACCAATGTATATGCGCCCATCCTCGACCTGGCCCGCGACCCGCGCTGGGGAAGAGTAGTGGAATGCTACGGAGAAGACCCCTTCCTGGTAGCGGAACTGGGCAAACAGATGACGCTCGGCATGCAGGAGCAGGGCATCGTCTCCACCCTTAAACATTTTGCCGTGTACAGCGTGCCCAAGGGCGGTCGTGACGGCAATGCACGCACCGATCCGCATGTGGCGCCCCGTGAGTTGCAGGAGCTATACCTCTATGCTTTTCGCCGGGTGATACAGGAAGCGGGCGCACTGGGCGTCATGAGCAGTTATAACGATTGGGATGGTGTGCCCATCAGCGGCAGTCATTATTTTCTCACTGAATTGCTGCGGCAGAAATTTGGTTTCAAGGGTTACGTGGTATCGGACAGCAAGGCGGTAGAATTCCTGTATTCGAAACACCATGTGACGGCAGACTACAAGGAAGCAGTGCGGCAGGTGGTGGAAGCGGGGCTAAACGTGCGCACCGATTTTACCATGCCGGAAGATTATATCAACCCGCTGCGCGAACTCGTAAAAGAAGGATCGCTTTCGATGAAAACGATCGACGAACGGGTAGCCGATGTGCTGCGGGTAAAATTCCTGGTTGGTTTGTTCGACCAGCCTTATGTTGCCGACCCCAAACGGGCGGACACCGAGGTACATACCAAAGACGATGAAGCAATGGCGTTGCAGCTCAACCGTGAGTCGCTGGTATTGCTGAAGAATTCCAACAATCTTCTTCCGCTGAACGTCTCCAAATACAAGAATATACTGGTCACCGGCCCCCTGGCCGATGCCACGAACTATGCGGTGAGCCGTTATGGTCCGTCCAACAACCCGGTTACTTCGGTACTGGCGGGATTAAAAAACTATGCAGGCAAAAACATCAATATAGCCTACAGCAAGGGATGCGAGGTAGTAGACGCCACCTGGCCCGAAAGTGAGATCATTCCTACCGAGCTGACTGCGCAGGAACAAAGCGCTATCAATGAGGCCGTGGATAAAGCCAAACAATCGGATATTGTCATTGCCGTGGTAGGTGAGGATGAAAAGCGCGTGGGTGAAAGCCTGTCGAGGACGGGCCTCGGTCTCCCGGGCAGGCAGTTCCAGTTGCTGCAGGCATTGCATGCCACCGGCAAGCCAATCGTTGTGGTGCTTATCAACGGGCAACCGCTGACCATCAACTGGGAAAACCGCTACCTCGATGCTATCCTCGAAGCATGGTTCCCCGGCCCGCAGGGGGGAACGGCTATCACAGAAGCCTTGTTCGGCGACTACAATCCCGGCGGCAGGCTGTCTGTTACTTTTCCGAAATCAATGGGTCAGATAGAATTGAACTTCCCTTTTAAACCGGGTTCACAGGCAGGGCAACCGGGCGATGGCCCCAACGGTTATGGCAAAACAGCCGTGGTAGGTCCGCTGTACCCCTTTGGTTATGGACTTAGCTATACCAGTTTTTCCTACAGCAATCTCCAGGTGAGCCCCGAAAAGCAACGCCCGCAGGGTACTATTGAAGTATCGGTAGATGTTGCCAATACCGGCAGCCGCAAAGGGGATGAAGTGGTGCAGCTTTACCTGAAGGACATGGTAAGCAGCGTGACGACCTATGAAACCCAGTTAAGAGGTTTTGAGCGCGTCACCCTGGCCCCGGGGGAGAAAAGGACCCTGCATTTTACGCTTCACCCGGATGATCTTGCGCTATTGGATAAAAACATGAACTGGACCGTAGAGCCGGGCGATTTCGAAGTCCTCATAGGAAGCTCATCGGTAGATATTAAAGCCCGGGCCACTTTTACTATTAACAATTAAACACCATACTTTCTGTTTGCTCAAAACGTTTTGTGTTTACCAAATCATCCAACATGCTAAAAATATCCCTGTGCCTTCTCCCCGTTCTTCTTTTCATGGCACCATTTACCGGCGGAGCGCAAACACCCAATACCCTGTTGTTGAATGGCAGCAGGCTGGCAGCAGTAAAATCAAAATGGAAACAGGACAAAGAAATGGGGCAACTGGTCGCGGGTTTGCAAAAGCAGGCGGATAAGCTGCTGGACATGAAACCGGTTTCCGTCATGGATAAGGCGTCCACCCCGGAAAGCGGCACCAAGCATGACTACATGAGCCAGGCGCCTTATTTCTGGTACGATAGCAGCAAGCCCAATGGTAAACCTTTTATCCGCAGGGACGGGCAACACAATCCTGAATCCTATCTTATAGCCGATCATAAGAACCTGAGCGATCTCGATAATGCCTGTCGGGTTTTATCACTTGCATGGTGGCTGACCGGCGATGAAAAATATGCCGATAAAGCATCTATGCTGCTGCACTACTGGTTCTTTGACGATGCCACCAAAATGAACCCCAATCTCGATTATGCACAGGCCATCCCGGGTGTCAACAACGGGAGGGGCATCGGCATCATCGAAACCATTGCACTCACGGGCATTGCTGATGCATCGGAACTGCTGGCGGGTTCCAAAGCATGGACGGAGCCGGATGAAAAATCACTGAAGCGCTGGTATGGTCAATACCTTGACTGGATGCTGACCAGCCGCAACGGGAAGGACGAGCATGCGGCGAAAAACAATCATGGCACCTGGTACCATGTGCAGGCGGTGGATTTCGCGCTTTTTACCGGCAATAAGGCAAAAGCGCAGGAACTCGCCAAAGAGAGCACGGAACTACTGGACAATCAAATAGAAAAAGACGGCACCATGCCCCTTGAACTGGAACGCACCAACGGGCTTGCTTACAGCACCTACAACCTGCAAGGCTGGTTCCGGCTGTCCACCCTTGCCGAAAAAACGGGCACCGACCTGTGGAATTACCAGAATAAAAAAGGCGCCGGCATCCGTACCGCGTTCAACTGGTTAAAACCATACGCATTGCGTGAAAAGCCCTGGACCTACCAGCAGATAGGAGAATATAAGGAAAACACTTTTTACGGGCTGCTGCTGGAAGCCGGTAATAAGTACAATGACCCGGAATACCTGGGCTCGGCCAAAAAGCAACATGGGCAGACCAATGACAGCATGTCCGACCTGCTGTACGGCCAATAAGAACATACAGGCACAAAAAGGAAGCGGCGGGGTCTATTTTTAAATAGACCCCGCCGCTTCCTTTTTTACGATTGCCTTACTTTCTAACGTATAACAATTTATTCTATAGTGACTTATGGTGAATTGGCTCAAAATACCACTAAGAGGGTATTGTACAAAGCTTATCTAGTATGTAACTTTTCAATACCATTAAATGATCTTATGTCCCGTCCCACGCTAAAAGAATCCATTTGGCTACGCGTATTGGTTGTAGCGGTATACGTGGCTTTTGTTGCTCTCGT
>DASYCT010000034.1:0-6315 GCA_036500065.1 Chitinophagaceae bacterium
AGGGTCAATGAGCGCGGTTTTCAACTGATGGAGCAGGTAAGCGGCCGGGCGGGGCGCAAGGATCGGCAGGGCGTGGTTATCATACAGGCGCGCAATACCAGTCATCCTGTATTACAAAAAGTGAGGGAGCATGATTACAAAGGATTTTACCAGGAGGAAATAGAAAACAGGAAGCAGTTTTCCTACCCGCCGTTTTCACGTATCATCAACCTGTTGTTCCGCCACAAGGACATCAACACGGTGGCTGCCGCGGCGCATTTCTTCGCGGCGCAACTGAAGCCGTATATAGGCAGCTATATGATCGGGCCGGCTGCACCGGTGGTGAACAAAGTCCGCAACCTGTTTTTGATGGAGTTGATGCTGAAACTGCCGAAAGACGGTACCCTGCTGCAACAATGCAAACACCTTATTTATACATCTACCGCCCTGATGCACGCGGATAAGAAATACCGCAGTGTCCAGGTGGTGCCTGATATCGATTCGGTTTAATTATTATTGTACGACCAATTATTACTCATGCGCCTACAGGAAAATGTTTCACTAAAAGCATACAATACCTTCGGCATCGACGTGACCGCCCGGCAATTTGCGCATTTTACTTCTGTGGAGGAACTGAAAGAACTGGCGATGCAACCCACACCGCTTGTACTCGGCGGCGGTTCCAATATTCTTTTTACCCGCGATGTAGACCGGCTGGTGTTGCACAATGGCATGAGCGGCATTGAAAAAACAGCAGAGGATGAAACTTCGGTATATATAAAAGCCGGTGCGGGGGAGAACTGGCATCGGTTTGTGCTATATTGCCTGCAAAACAACTGGGCAGGGGTAGAAAACCTCTCCCTGATACCGGGCAATACCGGCGCCAGCCCGATGCAGAATATCGGCGCTTACGGAGTGGAAATAAAAGATGTGTTTCATGAACTGGAAGCATACGATCTGCAGGATAAAGCGCTGGTGCGGTTTGGATTGAAAGACTGTGGTTTCGGCTACCGCGACAGTGTTTTCAAACGACAATATAAAGACCGCTTTGTTATTCTAAGCGTTACTTACCGGTTGAACAAACAGCCGCGTTTCTCTACCTCTTACGGCGCTATCGAACAGGAACTGGAACGGATGGGGATAAAAGATTTATCTATACAAGCCGTTTCACAGGCGGTGATCAACATACGCAGTTCAAAATTGCCCGATCCCAAGGTAGTGGGCAATGCGGGCAGTTTTTTTAAAAACCCTTCGGTGGCTGCTGCACAGTATGATGTCCTGAAAATGCAGTACCCGGGCATTGTCGGCTATCCCAACGTGAATGGCACCGTGAAACTGGCCGCGGGATGGATGATAGAACAATGCGGCTGGAAGGGCTATCGCAAGGGCGATGCAGGCTGCCATGCAAAGCAGGCGCTGGTGCTGGTGAATTACGGCCATGCAAGCGGCGCGGAGATATACGATCTCAGCACCGCCATTCTCGGGAGCATCCAAAAGAAATTTGGGGTAGAGCTGGAACGTGAGGTCAATATATTCTAAAATTCGCCCGCCTTCCCCATTCGCGCTAATTAGCGCCTATTCGTGTCAATTAGCGTTTCCAATTAGCGTTACTGTTTAACGTTTGTTTTGCTTTTTCTGCGCATCGTTCGACCAACTTCCCCTGTCTGTATCTCAAACCCCTAAAATGAAACAACTCTTCCTGCTTACTACACTATTGCTCGCCGGCTGCCTGTATGGATTCAGCCAGGATACCGTTTTCCTCAAGAGAAAAAATCAAGTACCAACGGTAACGGTCACGGACCGGGCCCCGCAGGCTTTTTTTGCAGAACTGTACGGCAGGGCCGGCATCTTCAGTGTCAACTACGACCGGCGTTTTTCCAAACGCCTCGACGGCCTCGGCTTTACCGTGGGAGCAGGTTATATTGGAGTAGATAATGTAAGCCTTGTTTCCGTTCCCGTGACAGTTAATTACCTGTTGGGTAAGAACGGGAAATACTTTGAAATGGGAGCAGGTGCGACCTACTTTTCAGCTACGATTAACGATCTTAGTACTGCCTCTGAACATGGACATACGGTTGTCGGTACGATGACCTTCGGCTATCGCAGCCAGCCCGTAAAGGGCGGTTTTATGTTCAGGGCCGGCATAAACCCTTTCTTCTTTAAGAATGTATTTTTCCCTTACTGGCCGTATGTAAGTTTCGGGTATAATTTCTAACGGGCTCACGCGTCGTCGTCCTGGTCGAAATCTTCATTGCTGAAAGCGCCGGAGCCCAGGTTGACCATAGAGCCGATAAGGTCTTTAAACTCGATTTTATTATCGACTACTTTTTTGCTGATCAGCGAATAAGCGGATAGTCCGTGCAGCACGAACTCCATTAGCAGGGCCGATTCGTTTTCATTGCTTTTTGGGAAGTATTTTTTTACCAGGGCGTGCAGGCCATCCACTTTATACAGTTCAATGGTCCTGCTCTTATCGGTCGTGCTGAACAGCAGTTCCAGGTGATTGCCCGAATCGAACCAGCGGGTAATTGCCTTGTACGGATTTTCAGGTTCCTTCTCCTTGCCGCCGGCTCTTTTCTTCTTAAATAGTTCGGGATTGGGAAAGAACTGTACAAACTGCGTACGGACGGCTTTTTCCACGAGGTTCATCGCTACCTGGAAGGGACCTTCCTGTTCGCCTTCATATACCAGTTCGATTTTACCGGTAATGGAAGGAATGATGCCTACGAGGTCGTTGATCCATACCTGCGTTTGTTTTTCCCCGTTAATGATGGCGCGGCGTTCTGCTGCACTGACGGCGTTCTCAAGGGCCGATATGGTGAGACGGGCGGATACCCCGCTTTTTTTGTCGACATATTCATTGGCCCGGGCTTCAAAAGCCACCTGCTCAATCAGTCGTTTGACAAGATCGCTGGTCTTCACTTTGTCTTTTTGCTCCGGGTGTATATCTGCCTCCTGCTCTGTAATGGCCAGTGAAGTTTCCAGCAGGCGCGGGTAATGCGTGAGTATCTGGCTCTCGATACGATCCTTGAGGGGCGTCACGATGGAACCGCGGTTGGTATAATCTTCAGGGTTGGCGGTAAAAATAAACAGGATGTCGAGGTTCAGGCGCAGTTTGAACCCGCGTATCTGTACATCTCCTTCTTCCAGTATGTTGAACAGGGCCACCTGTATCCTTGCCTGCAAATCGGGTATTTCATTTATGACAAAGATGCCCCGGTTGCTTTTGGGGATGATGCCGTAGTGAATGACGCGCTCATCGGCAAAGCTGAGTCGCAGATTGGCGGCCTTGATGGGATCTACGTCGCCAATCAGGTCGGCCACGCTCACATCGGGGGTAGCCAGTTTTTCGCCATAGCGCTCGCTGCGATGCACCCAATGGATGGGGGTTTCATCGGCATGGGCGGCAATCTGGTCAAAAGCATATTTGGATACGGGTGCGAGCGGGTCGTCGTTGATCTCGCTGCCCGATACAATGGGAATCCATTCATCCAGCAGTTCGGTCATCTGCCGGGCCATCCGGGTCTTGGCCTGTCCGCGCAGACCGAGAAACAGGATATTGTGCCTGCTTAGCAGGGCCCTTTCCGTGTCGGGGATAACCGAATCTTCATAACCGATGATCCCGGGGAAAGTAGTTTCTTTTTGTTGCAGCTTACGGATAAGGTTGAGTCGTATTTCCTCCTTAACACTTTTGGGCTGGTATGGGCTTTTCTTCAACTCTCCTAATGTCTTGATTTTCTTAATGTCCATTGTGTGTGTTTATATAATCGTCTTCCTGAATATTTTTTACCAGTTTTTGTTCGTTATTGCTAATGTCAACCAGGAGTTAATACACCGTCTTTCTTTTCCCGCTTTCAAAATCCTTGAATATAAATGCACCAAGATGGTCGAGCGCCGCAAAGAAAGCCTTGCCGTTGTTGGTTTCGGTAAACTCGTTGACAAAACGCTGAAGATAGGGGTCGGATGCAATCATAAAGGTAGTGATGGGAATCTTCAGTTTTTTGCATTGGGCGGCCAGGTTAAGGCAACGGGTGGTGATTTTGCGGTCGAGGCCAAAACTGTTTTTATAATAGCGCTTACCCACCTTCAGGCAGGTAGGCTTCCCGTCGGTGATCATAAAGATTTGCTTGTTGGGGTTTCTCCTGCGCCGCAGGATGTCCATCGCCAGTTCCAGGCCTGCTACCGTATTGGTATGATAGGGCCCTACCTGCAGGTAAGGAAGGTCTTTGATCTCTACCGGCCATGCGTCGTTGCCAAAGACCACGATGTCGAGCGTGTCTTTCGGGTACTTGGTGGTGATAAGCTCGCTGAGCGCCATGGCAACTTTCTTGGCAGGCGTAATCCTGTCTTCGCCATAGAGGATCATGGAATGGGAAATATCAATCATCAGCACGGTCGAAGTCTGTGATTTGAAATCGGTTTCCCGTATATGCAGATCATCTTCCTGCATGGAAAAGTTTTCCAGCCCGTGGTTGATTTGCGCGTTGCGGATGGATTCCGTGAAGTCGATCTGTTCCAGCATATCGCCAAAGCGGAAGGGTCTAGTTTCAGGATTGATTTCATCCCCCAATCCCGGTTTAAACGTATTGTGATCCCCGCTCTTTGTCTTCTTCAGTTTGCCGAAGATTTCTTCGAGGCTGCTTTTACGAATGCTTTGTTCGGTTTTGGCGGTGATTTTTATCTCACCGCTCTGCTTGTTTTCATCGAGATAACCTTTTTGCTTCAGGTCGTCCACAAAATCGCCCATCCCGTATTCGGGACTGGTAATCTCGTAGTTGCGATCCAGTTCGTTCAGCCATTGCAATGCTTCTGCTGCATCGCCATTGGTGTAGGTGAGCATTTGCAGGAAGAATTCCATGAGCCGGTCGAACGGTGTCTTTGCATTTTCATTGGGGTCATACCCGGTAAAGAAAAATCCTTTCATAGTTAAAAACTTAATGTTTCTGTACTCTCCACTGTAATTTACGATTTTTTATAAGTGGTGGTTGCGCCTGGACAGTTATAACAACGGGACGGCCATTTGGTTATAAACAAAAACCCCACCGGGTGGTGGGGTTCAGTTTGTTTAACAGGCAGATTCAGTGAATGTTGCGCCTGGTCTTTATTTCTTTTTACCGGAATCCACGGGTGGCGGGGCAGAAAGAAGCTGCTGCAGCTCGTTCGAGGGGTTGCCGATAATACTGCTTGATTTATACTGTGTTTCCATCATCGTCAGCATCTGCATGAGCTGCTGCGTGCCCTGTATTTCGGTCCGCATGGCCTCCTGCTTGGTTTCCGGCAGGGTGTTGTAATACTTCATTTGCTGGTCGAAATCCTTGTGCAGGGCGCCGGAAACATGATCGGCCAGTTGCTTATAACCCGCTTTATAACAGGCTTCCAGGAAACGGAAGGTGAAATAATTGTGCTGGTTATTGTGGCTGACCATGGCATAAGGCATGTCGGATTCCAGGATGCCCTTATCGGCCTTGTCCAGCACCTGTTTTGCTTCTTCCTTGCGGCCCTCGTCGGCCAGGGCGGCGGCGCCGTCGGCATAGGCCGAGCGGATGGTATTCAGGTGCAGGCGATTCTGCTCGTCAAAATACACGCCTTTCAGGTTGGCACCGCCAAAGGCGAACTTTTTCATCAGCTTGTCCACCACCCAATCGGTGTTGGTGCCGGAATTGTTCTTCACGGGCACCAGTCGATAGGTAAGACCGTCTTTGCGGAGGTATTTCTCAAAGCCCAGCTCGGAGCCGCTGTAAGGCGCGGTAAAGTAAATCGGGCGCTTCCAGTGGTTGGCGGCGATGATATTGAGGATGGCGAGATCGTTTTTCACGATCACGTTCTTGTTTTGCGGCAATTCGAAATCAATTTCACTTAATACGGAATCACCGGCAGCGACTTTTTTGCCGTCAAACGTGATGGTAGCGTTGGGGTCCAGTTCATTGACGGTGCCATTGGCGCGAACGGTCTTTTCGTCCACCGGTATTTTCAGCTTGCGGGTTGGCAGGTAATTGAGGGTTTCGCCGTTTTGCATCGGCACTTTGGCGTTGGGGTCGTCGCTGCCCACAAAATCCCTCATAAGCTGCTCAAGGTCGAAATAGGTGTTCTGGTTGAGGTCCGGCCGCGGATTGACATAAATGTAATCGCGGTTGCGGCCCTGTATCTGCTCTTCGTTCCAGATGACGTTGATAGGAGCGCTCTCGTTTACTTTATAACGAAGCTGGTTGATATACCAGTCGATGCCCAGCAGGCTGTTGTTGATAACGCGTATATCGGGGCGGATATGTTCCACCTCCTGCGCGTACCAGAGCGGGTAGGTATCATTATCACCATAGGTAAACAGGATGGCGTTCG